>JBBRYO010000034.1:0-22554 GCA_038237595.1 Candidatus Limnocylindrales bacterium
CCACGACTCGACCTGCAAGCTCGAACGGCCGCCAGGGTGTCCAGATCGCGGCCGGGCGCCGGGTCACCGTCAGCAACGTGTCATTCAAGGCGATCGCGAAGCACGTACTCGACATCGAGCCGAAGCAGGACACCGGCTGCGATCGGGACGGCCTCCGGTTCCTGCCGGGGGCCGTCCGCACGTCCAGTCCGTGCTCGTCCGTATGCTGCCAGAACCGCTGCCAGCGTGCTACGAGATTGCTTACTCCAAGTAGTCCTTGAGCTTCCGCGACCGGGACGGGTGGCGCAGCTTGCGCAGCGCCTTCGCCTCGATCTGGCGGATCCGCTCGCGGGTGACGTTGAACTCCTTGCCCACCTCCTCGAGAGTTCGGGCGCGCCCGTCCTCGAGGCCGAAGCGGAGCTGGAGCACGCGGCGCTCGCGCCCGGACAGCGAGTCGAGGACGGCCTCGACCTGCTCCTTGAGGAGCTGGTGCGATGCAGCCTCGGCGGGTGCCAGGGCGCCCCGGTCCTCGATGAAGTCACCGAGGTGGGAGTCCTCTTCCTCGCCGATCGGCGTCTCCAGGGAGACCGGCTCCTGCGAGACCTTGATGATCTCGCGGACCTTCTCCGGCGTGACCTGAACTTCCTGGCCGCGCGACATGGCCTCGGCGATCTCCTCCACGGTCGGCTCGCGGCCGAGCTCCTGGAGCAGCCCGCGCGAGACTCGGATGAGGCGGTTGATCGTCTCGACCATGTGGACCGGGATGCGGATCGTCCGCGCCTGGTCGGCGATGGCCCGGGTGATGGCCTGGCGGATCCACCACGTGGCGTACGTGGAGAACTTGAAGCCCTTCTCGAAGTCGAACTTCTCGACCGCCCGGATGAGCCCGATGTTGCCCTCCTGGATGAGGTCAAGGAAGCTCATGCCGCGCCCGATGTACTTCTTGGCGATCGACACCACGAGGCGCAGGTTGGCCGAGGTCAGCTGCTCGCGGCCCTCGCGCCCGATGCGCACGAGCACGCCCCGGCGATCGCGCGGCTTGACCGACGTGTCGATTTCCGGGTTCCAGCCCATCTCGAGCATGATCTCGGCATCATGGCCGGCCATGATCCAGCGCCGGAGCGCCTCGTGGCCGATCTCGCGCGTCCAGTCGTAGAGCGCCCGCAGCCCGGGGTTGTCCCGTGACTCCAGGTCGCTGTTGTGGACCGACATGTACGAGAAGTCGAGCAGCGCGATGAATTTGGCCGGGTCCGGGTCCTCGTTGTAGCCGGCGACCCGCACCTTGGCGTCCTTGATGAGCGCCTTGGTGGCATCGCCGGGCGTATCGCGCTGCGCCTTGACGAGGTGCAGGTCGGGCGTCGGCTGGAGCAGGCCGTCGTCGGCGGCGGCCCTGACCGACACGTTGACGAGACGGTCGCTCTCCTCCTTGTAGGGCAGGCGGTGCTGCGGGAACTTGTCCCGTGTCTTCTTCTCGGTGTTGTTCCTGGTCCACTCCCAGAGCGAGAGGACCGCCTTCTGCGGCTCCTCCACGATCTGCTCGCCGAGCTCGATGGCCTTGGCCAGCACGACCTCTTCCTCGGCGTTGAGGAGCGGCACCTTGCCGATCTCCTTGAGGTACATGCGGACGGGATCGTCGATGCCGATCATGTCGGCGGCGATCGCGTCCAGCTCCTCCTGGGTCGGCTCTTCGGCCTCTTCGGGATCGAGCTTGGCAGGCGGCTCCTGCCAGGGTTGCTTGTCGGCTTCGTCGACCGCCACGTCGACACCGAGCTCGGCGGCGGCGGAGAGGCCGGGGTCGGCGACGAGGTCGTCGTCGTCCTTGGGCTGGACCAGGTCCTCGTCGATATCGCGGCGCTTGCCACGCTCGAGGACGCTGGCGACCAGCAGCTTGTCGGTGGGATCTGTCATGCGGGGCCTCCTGCGGCTGTCGGGGTTCGTGTCTCGGTGATGCGTTTCAGGGAGAGGAGCGACGAGTTGTTCTTGCGTAGATCGAAGTCCGCGCGCCTGGCTTCCAGGTCACGGACCTCGCCGAGGATCCGCTGCGCGGTTTCGCGGTCCTGCCTGGCTTCTGCTTCGGCCAGTTCCGCTCGCTTGAACTCGACGACTTCGTCGATGTGATTGCGCTCGAGCGTGAGCAGGCTCTGGTCGACCGCCTGCTCCAACTCCGCCCGGCCATCGGGGAGCGGGTCGTTCCGCGCATACAGGGTGCGAGCGACGTCACCCAGGGTCGGGTCGAGGCCGGCCAAAAAGACCGTGCGATCGAAGCTCGGCGTTGTCGACGTCGAGTCGAGCGCCCGCCACAGCTCCCGGGCGATGGTCGTGGTGAGCAGGTCGGACGAGAGGCGGTCACGGACCTTCGCAACGAGCTCCGGACGGAGCAGCAGCAGTCGAAGGAGCGATGCCTCCGCGGGCTCGAGCGTGCGCTCGACCGAGGACGGGTCCAGCGCGCCCGGACTTGCCAGCACGGCCTCGAGGTTGATGCGGGAACCCACCTGGTTGCCGGATGCCCGGCTCCCGCGAACCGGCTGCGGACGGTGCAGCGCCTCGAGGAGCACCCGCTCTTCTACTCCCGAGCGCCTGGACAGCTTCTGGAGGTAGCCGTCGCGTCGCACGGGGTCGCCGATTGCTCGCAGCGTCGGCATGACCGTGCTCACGAGCTTCTCCTTGCCCGCGATCGTCCGCGGGTCGTGCCGTGTCGCGGCACGGTCGATGAGGAAGTCCATGATCTCCTGGGGTTCTTCCGTGGCACGGCGCCACGTCTTGGGTTCGTCGCGGATGACCTCGTCCGGGTCCTTCCCTTCGGGTAGACGAACGACGTCCACGTTGGTGAGACGGCCGCGATAGGGGCTTCGTTCGATTTCCCCGACAAGGGCAGTCAGCTCGGTGGCGCCGAAGGTGGCCGCGTCCTGCCCGGCCGCGTCGACGTCGTAGGCCAGCGCGACGCGCGGCGCGTAGCGCGTGATGAGCTCCACCTGGCCGGCGGTCAGCGCGGTTCCGAGGGACCCGACCACGTTCTCGAAGCCCTCCTGGTGCGCCATCAGTGCGTCCGTGTTGCCTTCCACCAGGACCGCGCGGCCCTGCTTCTTGATCGCCGACTTGGCTCGATCGATGAGGTACAGCGTGCGGCCCTTGTCGAAGAGCGGCGTCGCCGGGGAGTTGAGGTACTTGGGGCCGGTGTCGCGCCCGTTGGTCGGCGACCCCAGGATGCGGCCCCCCAGGCCGGTGGCCTTGCCGTACTCGTCGCGGATCGGAAAGATGATCCGGGCACGAAAGCGGTCGTAGACGCCGCGCCGGTTCGGACGACGCGTGGCCAGACCGGCGCCTTCGAGATCCTCCTCGCGGAGGTGGCGGCGCTCCGTGAGCGCGCGGCTCAGGGCGTCCCACGAATCCGGCGCAAACCCCAGCTGGAAGGTCTCCATGGTGCTGTCCTTGAAGCCGCGCTTGCGCAGGTAGTCGAGGGCCGGCTGCCCTGCTGCGTGCCCCGTCAGCACCTGGTGGTAGAAGGCGATGGCCGCCTCGAGCGCCTCGCCGAGGCGCTTGCGCTGAGCGTCCTCGCGGGTGGTCCGCTCGCTGAGCTCCACGCCGGCGCGGCCGGCGAGCTGCCGCAGTGCGGTCGGGAAGTCCGCGCCGTCGCGCTCCATCACGAAATTGAAGATGTCTCCGCCACGGCCGCAGCCGAAGCAGTGCCACGACTCGCGCCCCGGAGTCACGACAAAGCTGGGCGTCTTCTCCCCGTGGAAGGGGCAGAGACCCTTGAAGGTGGTCCCCGCCTTGCGGAGCGGGACGCTCTCCCCGATGAATTCGACGATGTCAAGCTTCTGCTTGATCTCGGCAGCAGCGCCGACGGACAAGTGATCTCCTGGATGCTGGAATGGTGCCGGCGGCGGCCCGCCTGAGCTTCGCCGGACACACGAGTGGCCTTGTCAAGTCTTGACAAGGCGCCTGATGAGCATTCTACCCTCTTGACAAGCCCTTGACAAGCCCAGAATCGAGTTCGAGGGGTCTTGACAAGATCCAATGGGACCGCGATGTCTACCATGCAGATCGTGGATGCCGGCACGAAGTCGACGACCAGCCACGTGACGGCCAATGACGGGACTCGCCTCCTGGTTCGCCACTGGGTCTCGAGCGGTCATCCGTGGGGCTCGGTGCTGCTCGTTCACGGGGTCAGCGAGCATTCGGGGCGCTACGACCGGACTGCCCGGGTCTTCGCCGAGGCGGGGGTTGATGTGACCGCATTTGACCTCTGCGGCCACGGCGGATCCGGCGGCCGGAGCGATGTCGAACGCTGGACGGACTATCTGGACGATATCGAACTCATGCTCGGGCGAGTCCGATCCGCTGACGGGGCCAGGCCGGTAGCCCTCCTCGGCCACTCAATGAGCGGCCTTCTGTGCGCGGAATTCGTCCTCGGGGCCCGGCCGATGCCGGATATCCTCGTCCTCTCCGCCCCGGGACTGGATGACCTCCTGCCAAGGTGGCAGCACGCCCTCGCCGGGCCCCGCATCTCGGATCGTGCCGCGCCTGGCGCTCAAGCACGCCTGGAGCACCGAGGCGCTGTCTCGCGATCCCGCGGTCGGGCGCCTGGTGGCGAATGACCCAGGCTGCCCGCCGCGCGCCACAGTCCGGCTCGGGCCGCTCGGCTTTGCCGCCCAGAAGCGCGTTCGTGAGAGCGTGCATCGTGTGCGGATCCCGACGCTCGTGATCCACGGCGGCGATGACCGTCTCGTGCCGCCGTCGGCCTCGGAGGTATTCGAGGGCCTCCCCGGGGTCAGGCGACGCGGGTACCCCGGACTCCGACATGAGCTTTTCAACGACCGGAGGGGCCCCAAGTCGCCGCCGACGTCGTGGAATGGCTGCGAGCGAGCATCAAGGCGAGAGCCGCGGCTGCCGAAAGCGAGAGCCACCCGCTCTTGGCGAAGGCGTCGGCAGGGTAGAAACGCAGCTTCGATCGAACGTCCGTTCGAGGTTTCTTGACCGAAGGGTGTATGGTGCTGGCAGTCACTCGTCTGGAGTGGCGCTCCGCGTGGTCGACCCTCCTTCTCGAACGGGCCGTGCGTCTGCCGTTTGTTCGGGAAGTAGAAAGGGTCATTCATGACCACAGGCACCATCAAGAAGGTTGTTTCCGATCGCGGATTCGGGTTCATTGCCGCCGAGGACGGGAAGGAATACTTCTTCCATCGCGGCGAGCTGGACTCGTCCCTCGACTTCGACCGCCTCAACGGCGGCGAGAAGGTCACCTTTGAAGTGCAGTCAAGCCCCAAGGGTCCCCGAGCGGCTCAGGTCCACGCGGCCTAGTCTCTCGGCCCTCAACGGCTGACAAGAAGCCCCTGGCAGTGCGCCGGGGGCTTTTCGATTCCCGGCGGCACCGATCGTCTGACTTCGCCGAGCCGTGAGCGACCCGAGTCGGCCGGCCGCGATAGTCTGAGAGCCATGCGGACGATCGAGACGCCAGCCCCACTCCGTGCAGAGGCCGGGCCGTCTACGCAGACCCGGAGACTTCGATTCGCCGTAATCGGCTGCGGCGATGTCCCACACTGATGGTATCCGCCTGCGCTGGCGGACCCACTGCCCGGAGCCGCCGATAACAAAGCCCGACCAGGCGAGTGCCACGATCGCAGCAAGCTCCAGGAGAAAGGCGAGCACGAGGTTCGCATTCCGAAGGCCGCCCGCCCCTGACTGCGCATCACTGGGAGAGACTACCCTTGGTGCGGCGAGCTTTTCAGCTCCCACTGGCAGGTGACTCCATGCAGCACCCTCGACTCCGGCGCGCCCTGGTGGCGCTGACGCTCCTCCCCGTCCTTCTGGCCAACGCCCCCTCCATGGCGGATGCCGCGATCCCGGCGGACGCGGACGGGCCCCTCCCCCACGTGACGGCGCCGACCGACTTCCCGCCGGGCGACGAGGGCTATCACACCTATGGGGAGATGGTCAGCGAGATCCACGCAGTGGCTGCCGCACATCCCCACATCGTGCGGCTCTTCACGATCGGCAAGAGCTACCTTGGCCGCGACCTCTGGGCAGCGGAGGTGAGCGACCACGTGGGCGTCGACGAGGGTGAGACCGAGATCCTCTTCGACGGTCTGCACCACGCGGACGAGCACATGGCCGCGGAGATGCCCCTGGCCATCCTGCACTGGCTGACCGATGACTACGGTTCGAAGCCGAGCGTGACGCAACTGGTCGATCGCCGCCGCATCTGGATCGTGTTCATCGTCAACCCGGATGGCGGCGAGTTCGACATCTCCGGCGGGCACTACCACGAGTGGCGCAAGAACCGCCAGCCGACGCCGGGAAACATGGCCATCGGCACGGACATCAATCGCAACTACGGCTACAAGTGGGGCTGCTGCGGCGGTTCCAGCACGGACCCGTTCAACTCTCGGTACCGCGGCCCGCACGCTTGGTCAACCCCGGAAGCGCGCGCGATCCGAGACTTCGTGAAGAGCCGGGTCGTGGCCGGCCGCCAGCGCATCACTGTGAACATCAGCTTCCACACGTCGGGGCGGCTCGTGCTTTACCCCTTCGGCTATACCACCGATCCGACGCCCCCGGACATGCCGCCTCTCGACCACAAGGTCTTCGTGAAGCTCGCCGACGCGATGGCCTTGCGCAACGGCTACACGGCCGAGCAGGGCAGCGCGCTCGCCATCACCGACGGCAGCGAGGGCAGCTGGCTCTACGGGAGCCAACATATCTTCGGCTTCGTATTGGAGCTCACGAACTCCGACTACCCGCCGGACGAGCAGATCGCAGCGGAGACTGAGCGTAACCGCACGGCGATCTTGTACCTCATCTCCCACGCGCCGTGCCCGTACGCGGTCGTCGGTCGCCGGGACATGTGCCCTGGGGGTGGAGCGCTCGTCCCCGTCAGGTGCCAGCGATCCGGACGGGCGCAGGAGCGAGCGACGCGGGCCATGGGTTCCTCGTCGCGCACCGTCAGTCACGCGGCCTTCGGGCGAAACGTCACAGAGAACGTTGTCAAGACGGGATGCCTCGCTCGCGGGACGTTTCTGGATGCGGCTGTTCCTCCTCGCCGTATCGGTGACCGCCTGCGCGTCTCCAACCTTCCCGCAGTCGACCGGCGGTGGTTCCCGACAGCCGTGCAGCCGGCACCGCAGTCTGCCCGGACACCCGCAGCGACCGCACAACTGACGCTGCTGCCCACTCCCGGGTCGACGCCACCAGCAGCTGCCACATCCCCGCCGATCTCCACGCCGAACCCGGTCCCATCGCCGACACCCACTGCCACGACGGTCGCTCCGGGCCTCAAGACAGTGACATACAGCCTGTCGCTGTACTCGGAACCGTTGACCACGTCCCGGGTGCGCGTGACGGCCAGTGTCGGGTCGACGGTCACGGTACTCGAGGGGAATCACGCATCGGGTTCCGAGATCTGGTACCTGGTGCAGCTGGGCGGAGACGCATTCATGGCAGGGTCCGGTTTCGACGCGGCCGGTTGGGTCAGCGAGAACCGGCTGCTCAATTCGACCTTGCACCGCGAAGCACGCTGTGTCTCCAACCCGTCGCTTTCTGACGTTGCAACTCTCGGGATGGGTGAGCGCCTTGCCTGTTACGGTGACACGTCGCTGACGTTCCGGCCCGCGACAGTCGTTCGTGGGGCGAGGCGCAGCTCGCCGCTTCTCGTCGCGGACTGGATGAACTCCTACGGGTCTGCCATTCTGCTCTCGCAGACCGGACACACGGCCCTCCCCAAGTACAAGTGGCTCGAAGTGACCGGGCGGTTCGATCAGGCCCCAGAGCTCGGATGCCGCCCGACCGCGGTCCACGGTGAGCCTGACCTCGAATATCTCGAGTGCCGCGAACGGTTCCTGGTGACCAGGGCCGTTCGAACGCGACGCCCGGACTGGGAGGTCGCTGGAAGGTGGCGCCGCATCGCGCCGGCGCCCATTCCCGGTGGATTTGTTGCGGCCTCTGCCTGGACTGGGCGCGAGATGCTCGTGATGACTGATTGGAACCGTGGCGTCGCCGCATACGACCCTCGGCGCGACCAGTGGCGCACGCTGCCGGGGACGGGGCTGCCCGGCCGAGCCGATCCGGCTGCCGTGTGGACGGGTCGCGAGTGGTTCATTTGGGGAGGGATCGGCCGTTGGAACGGCTGGCGCACCCATGGCGCAACATTCGATCCGGCACGGAACCGCTGGAGTCGACTGCCCCCCGCGCCGATCCTCGGCGACAATGCCAATGCTCTTCGGAGCGGGCATCAGGTCATCGTGTCAAACCGGGCCAACGACCTCGCGTCCTTCGACATGCGCACGCGCACTTGGGCACGCCTTGCCTCGATCCCTTTGCGCGAAGGCGCCCAGCTCTTCGCGGTGAGTGGGGGCCTACTTGCAATCGAAAGCATGGACATCGACGAGGGACCGCTCAGGATGTCGCGCTACGAATGGTTGGCCGGAACGTGGTCTGCGCCGGAGCCGACGCCGCTGTCATTCGAGTCGTCTGGCGGCGTACAGCTCGCTGGTCACATCTACTTCTTCGGAGAGCCGACCCGAAAGCATGTCGCCGGATGGGTCGGTGGGACCTACGACATCGCTGGGGATCGGTGGTCGCAGGATCGCCTGGATTGCTCAGGGATCACGACTGGGGTCGTCGATGGACGGGGGCAATTGATGACCGAGGGGTCGCTCTACGATCCGAGCAGTCGCGCCTGTGCGAGGGTGCCACGACCCCCGGAGCGATCGGTCGATGGTGTCACTACGCGCGAGTCGCCCGCATGTGCATGGACGGGCCGGGAAATGATCCTCTGGTCTGGAGGAACAGGCGGCGACGGCGTCCCTCCGCCAAACGACGGCGTGGCTTTCCGGCCGGCACACCCACCAGAGAGCGGCACTTGTTGAGGAGGCGGCAGCCGATCGGCCATCTGGAGCGGCGGTGAGCGGGGCCGGCGATTTTCGGGCGGTCCGCCCGGTCCGGGGGCCGGAAGGTCTCGGCAGGCTGGACTAGCTGTCGCCTTCTGCCGCCGCGAGCACGAAGAGGCGCGCCCAGAAGTCACCCTCCTTGGCCCCGGCCCAGCGATCGGCATCCAGGACGAGGCCCGCATTCATCAGTTCGTCGCCGCCGTGCAGGACTCCGTCGTCTGCCTGCCCCGCGACCTTTGGCCAGGCTCTCACCCGATACGTCGCGGCAGGATCCAGGCCACGCAGGCGCAGGTACTCGGGTCCGCGATAGGCATGGTTCAGGACGCGGTAGTACCCTGCGATCGCATTCTGCCCATCCTCTGACGCCACCATCCAGGCGGTGCGGTTGCCGTCCCCCTCGAACGGGCTTCGCAGCCGCAGGAAGCGACCGTACTGGAAGAGCTGCCGGTGGGCGCGGTAGAAGGCGACCTCGTCGGTGACCGCGGCGCGCTCCTCGGGAGACATCTTCGTCGGGTCAAGCTCGTAGCCGAAGACGCCGAAGAACGCGACAGCCGCGCGCGTGGCAATCGGCGTGATGCGCCCGACCTGGTGGTTGGGCACGGCCGAAACGTGCGCCGCCATGGAGCTCAGCGGGTACACCAGCGAGGTTCCCCACTGGATCCTGAGGCGCTCCATCGCGTCCGTCTGATCGCTGGTCCAGCCCTGCGGTGCGTACGCCAGGATCCCCGGATCGAAGCGGCCGCCGCCACCGGCGCACGACTCGAAGAGGATCTCCGGGAAGGCCTCGATCAGGCGCTCGTAGAGCTGGTACACGCCGAGGATGTAGCGGTGGAAGAACTCCCCCTGCCGGTCGGCAGGCAGGGACGGGCTGAACGGTTCGGTGATGTTGCGGTTCATGTCCCACTTGACGTAGGAGATCGAAGCGTTGCCGAGGACTTCGCGCAGCACGCCGAAGATGTGGTCCACCACCTCCGCACGTGAGAAGTCGAGGACGTACTGGTTGCGTCCCTCGGTGCGCGGGCGCCCCGGGATGCCGATGGCCCAGTCCGGGTGCTCCTCGAACAGCCGGCTTCTCGGGCTGACCATCTCGGGCTCGATCCAGAGCCCGAACTTCATGCCGGCGGCCTCGATCCTGCTGGCGAGGCCGTCGATTCCGTTGGGGAGCTTGCGCCGGTCGACGAACCAGTCGCCGAGCGAGCTCGTGTCGTCGTCGCGCTGGCCGAACCAGCCGTCGTCGAGCACGAACAGCTCGATGCCCATCTCGTGGGCCGCGGTCGCCATCTCCACGAGCTTCGCCTCGTGGAAGTCGAAATAGGTGCCTTCCCAGTTGTTGATGACGATCGGCCGCTCGCGGTCCCGCCAAGCGCCGCGCGCGAGGCGCTGGCGGTAGAGCCGGTGGTACGTCTCGCTCAGATCGCCGACCCCGTGCTCTGAATGGACCAGCACGGCCTCGGGCGTGTCGAATGCCGCTCCGGGCTCGAGCGTCCACCCAAAGCCTTCCGGATTGATCCCCATGCGCAGGCGGGCCGTGCCGAATGAGTCGACCTCCGCCTCCGCAAGGAAGTTGCCCGAGTACACGAGGCTGAGGCCGAGCACCTCGCCGCTTTCCTCGGTCGTGGATGCGCGCTTGAGCATCAGGAATGGGTTGTGCTCGTGTCCGGACGCGCCACGCACGCTCGAGATTGACTGGCGGCCGGTTTCCAGCCGCCGGGTCCGGACGTCCCGCTCGCGCGCCCATGTGCCGCTGAGGTGTACCAGGTCCCAGGCAGCATCCGACAGGTCGATCGAAGCACTCATGGCGGTCGTAACCCGAACCGTTGCCTGCCCTCCGTTGCGGACCTGGGCGCGGCGCGCCACCGCCGCGTAGTCACGGAAGAGCGTGTAGCTGAGCAGGACCTCCAGGCCGCTCGAGGCATCGGTCAGGCTGACCTCGAGCGTGTCCGCCTCGTCGTCCGCCTCGACGTACGTCGACGGCAGTCCCGGGATCTCGGCCTTGCCGGCACGGATGGCGTGACCCGCGTACCTGAGGTCGAGGACGCCCGAGCCGTCCGCCAGCTCGACGACCAGGGCCGGTACCCGGTAGTCGCCGCTCCCGGGCGTCGGGTACTCGAGGCGGAGCGGGTTCCCCAGGTGGTTGTTGAAGCCCTCCGGTCCGCTTCGGGCGAGATGGCGGTACGACCGCCCACGGGCCAGCGCCGGCCCGAAGTACAGGCCGCCGAGCGCTCCGTTCCCCAGCACCGCCAGCAGGTAGCTGAGGCGCTCGTTGCGCAGGTGGAACTCGCGCGTCTCCTCGCTCCAGTCGATCGTCATGGGCGGCAGTCTATCGGCGGCGGGCCGACAATGAGGCATGGTTGCGTCGCGCTGCACCGGTTGCGAGCTGCTCGTCGAGGGTGGTACCGAGGGATGCCTGGAGATCTTCACAGCGATCGGGGTCCGGGCCGGGGAGGACCCGCGGATCGGTCGCCTCCACTGGATCGTGGTGGACGCGTATGCACTCCAACACCCGGATCAGTTCTGCGTTTCGGCCAAGTCGCTGGCCGCGCACCTCACCGGCCTCTGCGCCGGGATCGAGCACGCGGATGACCCGAAGCTCCGCCGGCGCTCTCCCGCGCTGGCTCAACGGCACGTCGCCCGTTACCAAGCCAGCGCTGCCGGACTTCCGCGGAACGCTGACCATCGCGGACGTCGCGGCGACGGTCGATCTATCCGACTACGAGCGCGTCGTGGCTGCCTGGACGCGGGATGTCAGGGGCCCATGCGCCGTTGCAAGCGATTGCGGGGGGAGTGGATCGCGGGAGTCCTGGCCTCGGCCTGAGGCGTCACGCTGTCGCGCTACGCCGGCGCGGTCGCGCTACGCCGGCGCAGTTGCCTTCCTCTCGGCCATGGCCTCCTCCTTGCGGTCCCCCATCGCCTCGCCGAGCTGCTGGAGCTCAGCCTCATCGAAGACTTGGCGAGCCTTCTTGAACATGTCGCCCTCTTCTTCCTCGATGTGGTGCTCGATGTTCTCGATCATGACCTTGGCCTTGGCGCCCCAGTTCTCGTCGTCCACGGGCAGCGCGGACAGCTCGCCCATGAGCAGGTCGACGACGTGGTGCTCCTCGTAGCCCTCGAGGACGATGTCCTTCGCCTTGGGGTGCTGCTTGAGGGTCGGATAGAAGATCTCCTCCTCGATGATCTCGTGGACGGTCAGCTCGAGCTTGAGCTTCTCGAAGAGCTCAGTCCGGGTCTTGACCGCTCGTTCGGTGGTGGGCTCGAGCTCGGCCATGATTCCCTTGACCTTGCGATGGTCGGCCATCAACAACTGGATTGCATCCATACGTAATCTCCCTCTGAACCGTTCGAGAGCCTGGCGCGCCGCCCGTGCTCGGATGTCACCGCAACTGCCGGTAGCGCCCCACACCTGCGCCCTGATCGTCGGGGACGTACGGTGCCATCCGCAGGCGGCGCGGAAGGCGCTTCGTTGCGCCTTTGTATCGAACAGACGCGGCCGCCGCCCTATCCTTCCGGCCAATGAGCGGCGCGAAGACCGTCGTGTTCTTCCCCGAAGGTGCCTTCGGACCGACCAACAACTGTGTCGGCATCGCGGCCGTGCTGCGCGCGCGCGGCCACCGGATCGTCTTCGTGGTCGAGGAGTCGTTCGCGGGCACGTTGGAGGCGCACGACTTCGAGGAGGCGCTGATGCGCCTGGCGCCACCGCCCGAGGTTCCGGAAGTGCCCGGGCAATTCTGGAAGGACTTCATCCGCGACACGGCTCCCGAGTTCCGAAGGCCCACGATCGAGCAGCTCGAGTCCTTCCTCCTGCCGACCTGGCAGGCTCTCATCGACGGCTCGACCTACGTCGATCCACGGCTGACGGAGATCTTCGATCAACTTCGACCGGACGCGATCGTGCAGGACAACGTGGTTGCATTCGCGGCCGTTCCGGCGTCCGGACGGCCGTGGGCACGCATCACCTCGTGCAACCCGCTCGAGCTCAAGGATTCCGGCATCCCGCCGGTCTTCTCCGGCCACCCGACCGAGGACCGCTCCGACTGGCGCCCGTTCTGGGCGGAGTACGACCGTGTCCTGGCCCCCCAGGTTGCTGCCTTCTCGGCGTGGCTAACGGAGCACGGCGCGCCGCCGCTTCCCGGGGCGCGCGACTACCTCTGGGAGTCCCCCTGGCTGAACCTGTTCGTCTACCCCGAGGAGAACGACTACGCGCGCGTCCATCCGCTCGCTCCGACCTTCCACCAGCTTGGCGCATCGGTGCGCTCCACGGATCAGACCTGGTCCAAGCACGAGCGACTGGGCAAGGACGGCGCCCTCGTCTACCTCTCGCTCGGGTCGCTGGGATCGGCTGACGTGGAGCTGATGCGTCGGCTGGTCGGCGTGCTGGGCAACACTCGGCATCGGTACATCGTCAGCAAGGGTCCGCAGCACGATCAGATCGAGCTCGCGGACAACATGGTGGGGGCCGAGTTCCTGCCGCAGCCAGCGATCCTGCCGCAGGTCGACCTCGTCATCACGCACGGCGGCAACAACACGGTCACCGAGAGCTGGCACGCGGGCAAGCCGATGATCGTGCTGCCGCTCTTCTGGGACCAGGTCGACAACGACCAGCGCGTCGACGAGCTCGGCCTCGGCGTCCGCCTGGCGACCTACGACTTCGAGGACGGCGAGCTCACACGGGCGATCGATCGACTGCTCGGCGACGAACCACTGGCAGGGCGGCTTGCCGCACTATCGGCCCGCCTACGGGCGAACCCCGGCACGGTTCGCGCGGCGGACCTCATCGAGCAGCTGGCCGTGACCGGGCAGCCCGTCTTCTGACGCGAGGCTGTCGTATCGTCCGCGGCGTGCATGAGGAGCTGGGCCGGTGACTCCGGTTGAGGCCGTCGCCATTGTCCTGGCCGGGCTCGCCGCGGGAACCGTCAATACGATCGTCGGGTCGGGCTCTCTGATCACGTTTCCGACGTTGCTCGCGTTCGGATATGCGCCGGTGGTGGCCAATGTGTCGAACACCGTGGGGCTTGTGCCGGGGTCGATCAGCGGCGCAATCGGGTATCGCCGTGAGCTCGCCGGCCAGCGCTCGAGATCGATCCGGCTCGGCGGCGTGGCCGTCCTCGGCGGGCTCACCGGCGCGGTGCTGCTCGTCGCACTGCCAGAGAGCGCCTTTGGACGGATCGTACCGCTGCTGATCCTCTTCGCGGTCGTGCTGGTGGCGTTGCAGCCTCGGCTGTCGCGCGCCATGGCCAACCGTCGCGATCCGGAGGCGCCCGAGCACCCGATCGCGCTGTTCGTCACGGTGTACCTCACCGGGATCTACGGCGGGTACTTCGGTGCGGCACAGGGTGTGATCCTGATCGCCCTGCTGGGCATCTTCCTGCCGGACAACCTCCAGCGGCTGAACGCGCTGAAGAACGTGCTCGCCGCACTCGTCAATGCCGCGGCCGCGACCCTGTTCATCGTCGCGCCGTTGCTTCCGGGGCTGGGTGGCCTGCCTCGCGTCGACTGGCAGGTGGCACTGCTGCTGGCGCTCGGCTCGATCGTCGGTGGGCAGCTGGGTGCCTACGTCGGGCGGCGCATCTCTCCCCTGCTGCTGCGCGGGCTGATCGTGGTGGTCGGCACGATCGTGGGCGTGAAGCTGCTCATCGGGTAGCGCGGTGCCGCCTCTATTTCATATCCGGGGCGGGCGGAACCGGCGGTGTCTCTCCACAGTTCGACGGTGGGCTCGCGCCCGAAAGCAGGTTCCCGAGCCACGTGATGAAGGCAGGCGCAGCCGCGGTGCTGGAGCCGATGTGTCCTTCGCCTGGCATCCAGTGCGTGGCCACGACGGCGCCGGCGTCGCAGTAACGCTGAACGAGTCGAGCGGAGTAGCCCGGATCGATCAGCGGGTCGGCCAGGCCGTGACTGACGAACACGGGCACGCCGGGCGGAGGGAGCGGCGCCCTGTTCGCGATGAAGGCTGCCCTCCAGAGCGTGTCGGTGGTCGGGTCCGTGGCAAAGAACGAACCCATCTGCGGGTTCACCAGGGCGCCCAGGATGTCGAAGATGCAGCTCTCGTCGGCAACCTCCTGGTAGTGCTCGCGTGCAGCGGCACTGAGCACCGCGTCTGCGTCGAGGTTGGGGTACTGACGTGTCCAGGCCCGGACAAGGGATGGCCCGAGGAGCCAGCCCGCGAGCGGCCGCGGCCAGGACAGTTGAATGGCTGCCCCGGCGTCCGAGGCGGCCGCCACGCCGCCGACCCCGATCAGCTTGAGCTCGGGAGCGTACGACGGAGCCAGGGCTCCGGCGGCGAAGGAGATGAGGCCACCCTGGGACTCCCCGTAGCTGGCGAAGCGGTCGCCGGCTCCCGTCCCGGGCAGGGCCCGCGCGGCGCGCATCGAGTTCAGGACGTCGCGGGCCTGCTCGGCGATGACGAGGTACTTCTCGCCGATGCCCGTGCCACCGGCCCCTGCGTAGTCGGAGGCGGCCACGACCCAGCCCTGGTCCAGCATGTCGTTGACCCATGGGATGTGGGAGAGGGGATCCGAATCGCGCGACGGAGCGCAGGTGAAACCCAGCCCGGTGGTGCCGTGGGCCCACGCGACCACCCCACCGAACAGGACAATGGCGCCGACCGAGAGTCCGATGAGCGCAGAGATCAGGAGCAGCGGAGACCGATCGAGGTCGATCCACGAACGCCACGCGGCAAACGCGGCGGCGATCAGCAGCCAGGGCGCCAAGATCGTTCGAACGTCCGCCAACGAGCTGCCCAGTTCGCCCGCGAGGACGATGCCGAAGGCAATCCCGATTGCCCCGAAGGTCACCCAGCCCCATCCGTCCCTGGCGGGCTGGGGTCCGTCGCTCGCTCGCGCCGGCGCTCCGAATCCCGAATCGGTCGCGGACTGCCTGCCGTCGGTCACCTTTCCCCTCTCGCGGCGCGATCCTGCGAGGTTACTCCCGAACGGATCGGCGACGGGAATCGAAAGGCCGGGAGTTCGTGGCTCCCGGCCTTTCTGTTGCGTCCCGTAGACGAGGGTCAGCCAAGGCCGCCCGCAACGCCGAGCGATGCGGGGCGGGTGCCCAGCGTGAGATCGATCTGCGTGGTCGACGAGCCGCGGAGCACGCTGAGCGTCACCTTGTCGCCGGGCTGCTTGCCCAGGAGCAGCAGGTCGAGCGGGTGGGTCGAGTCGATGGTCTGGCCATCGAGGCCGGTGATGATGTCGCCGTCCTTCAGGCCGGCCGTCTCGGCGGGGCTACCGGCAACGATCGCCGGAGTCTCGCTGCCCTGGACCTTGTGGATCCAGGCGCCCTGGTTGACGGGCAGGTTGTTGTCCTTGGCGACCTGCGCATCGAGGTCGCGATACAGGATCCCGACCCACGGGCGCGTGATTGACTGCCCGGCTTCGGCCTGGGCGATGATCGGCTTGGCGAGGTCGATCGGGAGAGCGAATCCGATGGCTTGCGCCTGGCTGGCCTCGGCGGTATTGATGCCGATGACCTGTCCCTGCGAGTTGAGCAGCGCCCCGCCGGAGTTGCCGGGGTTGATGGCCGCATCGGTCTGGATCAGGTGCCGCAGCGCCGAGCCCTGCTGGGTCCCCGGGTCCGCCACGGAGATGGTGCGCTCGAGGCCGCTGACGATGCCCTCGGTCACCGAACCGGGGAACTCGCCGAGCGGGCTGCCGATCGCGATCGCGGTCTGGCCGACCTGGACTCCCGCGGAGTCACCGAGCGTGACGGCGGGCAGCCCGGTTGCATCGACCTTCACGATGGCAAAGTCGGTGAGGGTGTCGACGCCTTTTACCGTGCCGTCGAACATTCGTCCGTCGGCGAGGATGACGGTGACTGTCTTTGCGGTGCTGACGACGTGGTGGTTGGTGAGGATCCAGCCATCCGGGCTGATGATGACGCCGGAGCCGGACCCGGAAACCTGGCCGCCCAGCGGGGAGTTGTTCGAGACGGGCGTGGCCCCGACCTCGATGGTCACGACGGCCGGCGCCGCGGTCGCGGCGATCTGGATCGTGGTCGACTCCTGGCCGCTCACCGCGGCCGGGTTGAAGGTTGCCGACGGAGTGGTCAGGGCGGCCGCGTTGACCGCGTTCGGCGCTGAACCTGTTCCCGCGGCCGGGTTGTGGCCTGTCACCGCGACCGCTCCGAGGGCGGCGGCCGCGCCGCTCACGCCGGAGATGAGGCACATCGCGGCAACGAGGGCGACCCTGGAGCTGGCACGGCTGCGTTGGCGGGTCGTGACCGGCACCGTTGCGACCGTGGCGGTCGTGGCTCCATCCCAGCCGCCGGGTTGGGACGCAGGCGGCGGCTGATACGCGGCCTGCATCTGATGCACGGGCTGCGTCTGGTACGCGATCTGGGGCTCGCGCGGGGCGGTGGCGTGATCGGACCAGGTGTATGAGTCGGCCGGCGTCGGCCACTGGGACTCCCCGGCGCGATACGCCGGATGCAACTGACCGGCGGCCGCCGGCTCGGTGGGATCCGGTGACGGGGCGGCCGGATCGGGCTCGGGACGATGTTGCGGAAACACGATGACCTCCAGGGGTAGGCGCTCTACTGAGAGTGGAGTCGGGCCCCTCCGGCGAAGGGAGGCTGCCAGTCGAGAGGCCCGACTCGATCAGTTCTAGGCGCGCTTCCTGAGGAAATCCTGAAAGTTGCGACATCAGCGTTGGGCCGACTGCGGCCGGTGCCGCGACGACGCCGGCTGATCGTGGCGTTTTTCAGAAAGCTTGCATCCGGGCAAGCTACAACAGGCACCACACACTCCGTCACCCGCACCTGGAGCTCAATATGACCATCGAGAACCCGCAACCGGTTCGAGGTCCGCGGCCCGCCCGCGGCGCCATCGTCCTGGCGGCCAGCGTGGCCAGCGTCGTGACCGCCGCCGTCGCAACCGGGGCTTCCCCCTCCCAGCAGGCCGCAAACCCCCAGTCGACCGCCAGCCCGGACTCGACTCCGGGCACGGACTCGACCCCGGGCACCGGCAAGAACCCCGGGGACGTCGGGGGACGACCCGGCTGGGACGGTCCACAGGGCTTCGGTGGCGGCTTTCCCGGAGGACGCGGCGGGTTCATGGGCGGTCCCGGCAGCGTGACCATTGACAGCATCGACGGCTCGAAGCTTCACCTCAAGACCGACGACGGCTGGACGCGCACGATCGACACGGCCGGCGTGACGATCACCCGCGCGGGAAAGAGCGCCACCGTGGCAGACCTGCACGCGGGTGACGGCCTGCTCATCGACGAGACGCGCAACGTCGACGGCTCGTTCACGGTCACAGCGCTCATGGTGCTGCGGCCGCATGTCGACGGCGTGGTCGACCAGGTGAGCTCGGGCACCTTCACGGTCAAGCAGGCGGACGGCACGACGAAGACCGTCTCGGTGGATTCGACAACCACGTACACGCTCGGCAAGAGCGCCGGCTCCAGGTCTGACCTGAAGACTGGCCTGCGGGTCGACGTGGAAGGCACGGCCACGGGCGACACATTCACGGCCACGGCCGTTCACATCGTGCCCTCGGTGCTGGCGGGGACCGTGACGGCCATCCAGGGCGACACGATCACGATCACCCAGCGCGACGGTTCCACTGGCACGATCAGCGTCGACTCGAACACGATCTGGATGGTCGCGGGCGTTTCCAGCCCGACGATCGCGGACGTCAGGGCCGGCGATGTCGTCTTCGCCGAGGGCACGCTCGTGGCGGACGGCTCGCTCGCCGCGACCAACGTCGTCGCGGGCACCAGGGGCACGTGGGAAGGCGGACCGGGCGGCTTCTCCATCCCGTTCGGTCTCGGCCGCGACCGAGGCTTCGGCGGACCCGGCCGCTTCTGGCTCCACTTTCCTGGCCAGAACCCGAATCAGCCCCAGGCGACCCCTGGCACGAGACCTGACTCGGGCGCCAACGGCTGACGCAGAATTCCGCCGGCGGCCGGGAACTCCCGGCACCGACGGACAATATCGAACACCTCCATCGGGAGCTGGGGCTCTCGACCGCAGGCGGGCCCGGGCGTCGGCGAGGACGCCCGAGCCTCATCATCAGGTCATGAGCCAGGGCACGCAGCCGGCCGACCTCGTCTTCACGTCGGGTTCCGTGATGACCATGGATTCGGGAAGTCCCAGGGCCGCAGCCGCGGCCGTGCGCGATGGCCGGATCGTGGCAGTTGGCACGGACGCCGAGTTGCGCCCGTGGATCGGCGCCAAGACCCGGCGCGTCGATCTCACCGGCCGGACACTGCTGCCCGGGTTCCAGGACGCGCATGTCCATCCCGCCACCTCGGGCCTCGAGCTCATGTACTGCACGCTGCACGAGGTCGAGGCGACCCCGGAGGCCTACCTCGCGGCCATCGACGCGTACGCGAGGGCCAACCCGGACCGGCCCTGGGTCATCGGGAACGGCTGGTACATGGCCGCGTTTCCCGGTGGAACACCTTCGCGGCTCGACCTCGATCGCGTCGTGTCGGACCGCCCGGCCTTTCTCGAGAATCGAGACGGCCACGGAGCATGGGTGAACAGCCGCGCGCTTGAGCTCGCGGGGATCACGCGGGACACGCCCGATCCGGCGAACGGTCGGATCGAGCGCGACTCGTCAGGTGAACCGAGCGGCACGCTCCACGAAGGCGCCGTGGGCATGGTCGATGGGCTGATCCCAATCGCTTCGCTCGAGGAGCGCGTCGCCGGACTCCGCCGCGCACAGGAGTACCTGCACGGGTTCGGCATCACCGCCTGGCAGGAAGCCTGGGTGACGCCGCAGGAGGAGGAGTCGTACCACGCCCTCGTGCAGCGCGGCGGGCTGACGGCGCGGGTCGTCGCGTGCCTCTGGTGGGAGAGCGAGCGCGGCGCCGAACAGATCGAGGAGCTGATCGAGCGGCGCCGGGTTGGGACGATGGGCCGCCTGCGATCGACGACCGTGAAGATCATGCAGGACGGGGTGGCCGAGAACTACACCGCGGCGATGCTCCACCCCTACCTCGGCCCCGACGGCAGGGCCACCGACAACCGCGGGCTCAGCTTCGTCGACCCGGAGCTGCTCAAGGGTTACGTCACCCGGCTCGACGCCGAGGGCTTCCAGGTCCACTTTCATGCCCTGGGCGACCGGGCCGTGCGGGAGGCGCTCGACGCGATCGCAGCTGCGCGCTCGGCGAACGGGCCAACCGATGGCCGCCACCACCTTGCCCACCTCCAGATGGTCGATCCCGCCGACTTCCCGCGCTTCCGCGAGCTCGACGCGACCGCCAACATGCAGCCCTTCTGGGCCTGCCACGACCGCCAGATGGACGAGCTGACGATCCCGTTCCTGCCCGCGGACCGGGTTGCATTCCAGTACCCGTTCCGAAGCCTCCAGCGCGCGGGGGCGCGGCTGGCCGGCGGCAGCGACTGGTCGGTCAGTACGCCGAACGTGATGGCCGAGGTCGAGGTGGCGATCACGCGCTCGTCGGCGGAGACCTCGGACGACCTGCCCTTCCTGCCCGACGAAGGGCTGACGCTCGCCGACGCCCTCGCGGCGTTCACGATGGGCAGCGCGTGGGTCAACCACCTGGACGCCGAGACAGGCTCCATCACGCCCGGCAAGCTGGCCGATCTCGCCCTCGTGGACCGCGACCTCTTCGCCCCCGGCGCCGATCGCGATCTAGACAAGGCCCGCGTGCTCATGACCGTCGTCGAGGGCCAACCCGTGCACGAGGCGCCCGGAATCTAGCGAATTCGCACGCTCCCAGGGGCCCATCTCCGTATTTATTTTCTTGACTTTGGCTTGCGTGCTTGGTGTATAAGTCCCATTGAGGACCTGGGGGTCCGGCGTTCGTACTCGACTTCCACATTGGTCGTCTCGGCGAAGGGCAGTCCTCCGGGCTCCGCGGGCGAGGGTTTTAGACGATGTCCGGGGATGTATCCAATGGCACCCGAGCAATCAGGGGGTTGCTCAGGCGGCTGTTCGAAGTGGCCCCTGACGGGATGATCGTGACCCGGGTCCGGGACGGTGAGATCCTGCTCGCCAACGAGGCATTCAGCCGGATGCTTGGCTTGCCCGTGGAGGAGATCGTGGGCCGCCGCTCCGAGGAGTTCGGTCTCTGGCGCGAACCCGCCCTGGGGCTGAACACGCTGCGCGGCCTCGGGGCGGACGCCCTCCGGACGCCCGTCGAATCGCAGCTCCTGACGCCTGACGGCAAGACCCGGGACATCGAGATCACCGTCGAGCTGATCGAGATCCAGGGCGAGCCCCACGCCTTCGGTATCACCCGCGACATCAACGACGGCAAGGCGGCGGACCGCGCGATGCGGGCCAGCGAAGCCCGCTTCCGACAGCTCGTGCAGAGCTCACGCGACGCCATCCTGGTGACCGACCGTGCAGGGCACCTGACCTACGTCAGCCCCGGCATGCAGCACCTGTTGGGGTACGTACCCGAAACTCTCGTCGGCACCAACGAGCGCAATCTCATCCACCCCCACGACCTCGCCATCCGGGACGCGCTGGTCGACCGGCTGACGACGCTCGACACGCCCCAGCCGCCTGCGGAATTGCGCATGCGCCACGCGAACGGTGAGTGGCGCTGGATCGAGACCATCGACACCAACCGCCTCGACGACCCGACGCTCGAGGGCATCGTGACCAACGCCCGCGACATCACCGATCGCCGCGCGATCGACGAGACGCTGGCCTTCGGGGCGCTCCACGATCCACTGACCGGCCTGCCCAACCGCCGCCTTCTCGACGACCGGATCGACGTCGCCTTGGCGCGGGCCGGCCGCAACGGCGACCTGGTGGCGCTGCTCTTCTGCGACCTCGATCGCTTCAAGGAGATCAATGATCGCCACGGCCACGAGGCAGGCGACGAAGTCCTCCGGCAGCTCGCAAACCGTCTCCGGCTGGCACTGCGGCCAAGCGACAGCCTGGCCCGCCTGGGCGGAGACGAGTTCGTGGTGGTCTGCTCGGACATGCGATCGATCCCGGAGGCGGCCAGCATCGCCCGCCGGGTCATGAGCGCGGTCGAAGCGCCCGTCGAGACATCCGCGGGCTCGGTCCAGCTGACCGTGAGCATCGGCGTCGCTGCCGTCGCCGGCGCGGATGCGGCGAGCGCCGAGGCCGGCACGCTGCTGCGCAACGCCGATGCGGCGATGTACCGCGCCAAGAGCCGTGGCGGCAACCGCTGGGAGCTCTTCGATGCGGCCATGCAGGAGCGGGCACGTCATCGCCTGGAGCTCGAGGGCCAGCTCCAGGAAGCGCTCGAGCGTCGGGAGTTCGCCCTCGTCTACCAGCCGATCGTGCGGCTCGCCGACGGCAAGACGGCGGGCATGGAGGCGCTCCTGCGATGGGAGCATCCGACGATGGGCACGCTCTCACCCGGCTATTTCCTCGAGGCCGCGGAGACGAGCGGCCTGATCGTTCCGATCGGCGACTGGGTGCTCTCGACCGCGACGCAGCAGCTGCAGGCGTGGCGCAAGACCCAGCCGGACCTGTACGTCTCGGTGAACGTCTCGGGACGCCAGGTGGGCGAGCAGGGACTGCGCCAGTTCCTCACGCACCACTCCCGCACCGGTGACCTGGCGGACGGCTCGCTCCGCCTTGAGCTGACCGAAAGCGTGCTCATCGAGTACACGGCCGCCGTGGAATCCGATCTCGCCCGTGCCGTCGGGCTGGGAATCCGCATCGGCATCGACGATTTCGGGACCGGCTTCGCTTAGCTGGGCTATCTCCTGCAGTTCCCCGTCACCTTCCTGATGTTCGACC
>JBBRYO010000035.1:0-22543 GCA_038237595.1 Candidatus Limnocylindrales bacterium
AGCAGCACTCAGCACATCGGGTGCGCATGATCTTCCTCCCTTCCATGGCACATCGTACCTCCGAGAGATCCCCGATCCGACGACCCGGCAGCGGCAGAGGGAAGGGATCCGGAAAGCACGGTCCTATTGGCCGCATGAGTAGGGTCAAGGCGCTTGTATGGGCTGGTCGCAGCACAGCGCAGGGCGCGGCCGCCGACGCGGCATAGTGGCGGGCAATTCTTCGGGCTTCCCGCTGGATGCAGGGTTAGGGGCTATTGGCTTTGTTGGCCGGTAACAAAAAGGGGTTGGACCGCCCCGCGCCCGGCTGACGGCCAGCGCTGGCCGCGGCCGGCTGGGCGAGCCGAGCAAACCGCGGCGGACGGCAGCTCGTTGTCGGAGCGAATCCCCGGACCCCCGCGACGGGGCTACTTCTCGACGTGGACCGCGAGCGGCTGGATGACCCCGTGCTTCTCCATCGCGGCGACCATCTCAGGCGAGGGCGAGGCCATGCTCGCCTGGGCAGCAGCCATATCGTGCACGTCTGCCGTGATGGCGACGCTGTTGCTGCCATCCATCGCCACGTGGTCGGTGACATTCGAGGCGAAGGGCGCGAGTGAGGCGGCGCGCTCGTCGTGGAAGTGAAGCCAGTGCTCTACGTTCTGGACCGCGTGGGTGATGACCATTCTTGTCATGCCGAGCTCCTTCTGAGGGCGTCTCGAGGGCCTCACGGCAGGGACGCTGACCGCTGCGAGGACCGTGAGTATGCGCCGTGGCGCCGGTGGTCGCCGAGCTGCTGGAGTCAATGGCAGGCGTCCCCGGATACCGTGATTGGTGCCGCTCTCGCCGCGGGGTCTGGGTGGTCGCCAGCAACAGGCGTGGTCTCGGGTGCGCTCTACGTGCCGGGCGTTGTCTCCGGCTGCCGCGGTGGACCAGAAACGGTCAGCGCAGCGGAGCCTCGTAGGCGTCCACGTACCCTGCTCCGCACGCGATGTCTGGCTCGGGTGGGTAATCGCGGGCCGCGTCCTGATCCTCATCGGGTTGCCTCACAGCCGTGGGACTCTGCCGACAGCTCGGCCGATTGTCGCGGTGACAACGAGCTCCAGCTGCGAAGACGCGTCCAGTCGCCCGCAGCGACCATGTCGCGCTGCTGAAACGCCGGTCCTCCGCGGCGGCAGCGCCGTCGGACGGTCACGCTCGCGTCTTTCTATCGCTCCCGCGCCCCGAACGCCGTTGGAAGGGGCTAGACTTGGCTGCGCCCGGCGGTCCCAGAAACCGCGCGACTTTGACGAGAGGGCTTTGGACAAATGTCTCGGACAGACGTTGCCCACGCATTGTTGGAGTGGCGCGCCGCGGAGCGCCGCCTGGACCAACTAAACAGCGTCGGCGCGCCGCCGGATGCCATCCGTGAGGCCGCGGAGGTGGTGGCCGACACCCGCGAGTCCTACCGCCTCGCCGCCGACGAGGTGGCAGCCACTCCCGCCGCTGTCGGTAGATGAAGCGGACGGGTATCGGTCACGTCGAACCGAAGCCCCGTCGAGGCTCCGGAGCGGTGCGTCGAAGCACCAATCAAGCGTGGCCAACGGCAGAAACGGGGGAGGGAAGCAAGGTAGGGGTCGACGAGCTGCGTCAAGCCTGGCTGGACGCAGAACAAGTGATGACGGACGGACGCGACGCAGCATCCGACGACTGGCTCGCCGCGGCCGAATGGTGGCTCCATTACACGCGACGCGAGTACGCCGACGCCATGGCCACGCCAAGATCCGAGAGCCCCACACGCGTGCGCTCCGACCGTTAGATGCTCAATGGATACGGCGCCGGTCCCTCGCAGCGCCCGGAGGTTTCTACAAACGGAATGCGGTCCACATCCAAACTCGTGCGACCGAAGCGAGCCGTCATCGCGCTCATCGTCCTTGGTATCGCTGTCATTGGTCTCGCCCTGACGCGCGGACTCGGCAACCTGTGGCCCATGGCCGACTGGGATTGGACCGCCGGCGGCACCCTCGCCCTCGCCCTTGCCGCCAGTGTCCTCGTCCTCGAAGGTCTCTCCGCACGTCTGCGGGCCGCGAGCTACGAAGCGGATCGCGACGTGCAATCCGAGCTGGACCGACAGCTGCAGGCGATCCCCTACCTCCGGATGGAACCGCCCCGCGCGGTTTCTACCGGCGACGGACGCTGGTTCACGCGTTTCACAGTCACGAATGTCGGGACCGTTCCTGCAATTGCGATCAGGCTCCGCTTCCGGGCGATGCACGATCGGCACAGGCCTGAGCAGCAGGAGGGCGAAACGTCCGTCCAGATTCCTGTCCTGGGGCCCGGAGAGCGGCAGGAGCTTCACCAGGAACTGCGTGACTTCGGGGCCTCGGGTGATTCAAGGTCTTTCACACAGGAGTGGATCGAGGTACGAGCCGAGTATCGCGGCCCGCGTGACGCGACCGGCAGTCTGACCTGCGCGTGGCACGCCACCGACAGGGAAGATCCGCTGGGCTCGCCGGGCCTCGGCGAACGCTGGTCGTTCCTACAATTCCGGGCGATTGCTCGGGACGGCTCCGTGCTCCTCTTTGTCAAAGATCCCGAGTACGAGGACCTCGGCACGCCCTAGCGTCCCGATTCGTTGGTTGCTCGTGGCTTGCGGACCGCCTTGGCGAGGATCTCGTCGGCCGTCTTGACCCAGGCGAAGGGACTCGCGCCGGCGTTCCACTGGGTGGTGAAGGCGTCGATCATGGCGATGAGCTCCTTGACACTGCGGAAGCTGCCGCGCCGGATGGCCTGACGGGTGAGGATGCCGAACCACGTCTCGACCTGGTTCATCCACGACGCCGAGGTGGGCGTGAAGTGGAAGGTGATGCGGCCGACTAGACACAAGGAATCGAAACAGCCGAGCGTTGCCTGCTCGGTTCTTGCTGTTTGACTTGGGAGGCGCGAGTCATCGCCGCGATTCTGGCCGTCCCACTGAGGGCGCTCTGCGCGGTGGTGACGCGGCCGCGCGGCCCTGGTCCTGTTGGTGCCCTTCGTCGCACCGTGTGCCGAGATAGGGCGAATAGACTTACCCTGTCAACGGTGTTGCCGCTACGCGGCGCGCCACTCCGGCACGAGCCACTCAGCGGAGACGGGCCGCAGCTGCTCGTCAAGCTGAACATAGGCCCACATTGACCGCAGTACCTCGCTGACGGTCTCCGGCGGCCACGTCCAGTCGATCGCAGCGGGAATTTCCAAGACGCGGGTCCGGGCGTCGACGCGGTCCCGCTGGCGCTCGAGCTCTGCCAGTCGGCGGTCCCGGTCATCCTTCGGAATGAGGCCCTCGATCTGAGCGTCGACGATGCGCTGCCGCTTTGCGTCGATGGCATCTCGCTCCGCCTGATTCGTCTCGGCCGTCTCTACAGCTTCGACCGGCACCCGGAGGCGCTCAGCCTCCGCCACGATCCACGGCAGCAGCCGTGCCTCCCCGATGTAGACGCGCGAATGATCCGCGCGAGCGGCATGGCCGGCAGCGCAGTAGTAGCTCACGAACACGCGGGAGCGGGGCGTATGCGGCTTCTGCCGGTTGGGCGACAGCGTGCGGCCACAGTGACAGCGCAGCAGCTTTGCAAGCACGGCGGGTGTCGCCGGTTCCTCGCGTCGCCCGCTGGGGCCTCTGCGGGGCAGCCTGTCCGGCGCTTCTCTGTCAACGAGCCTGAGGATGCTCTGCCGGTCCCACAGGCCGCCACGTGCCGCCGGAATGCGCAGTTCGTCGTCGAGGATGCGCGCGCAGGTCCGGGGTCGACGTCCTGAGCGCTCCCACGCGTCCAAGATGGGCGCGATCGAGCCAATGCCGCGGTACAGCCGATCGGCGCTGTAGGCATAGACCGCGGACAGCTCGCCCGCGTTGAGGGCCTTCACGAGCGCCTGATACGACACCCGCTGCTGCACCGTCCGGTCATCGCCGGAACGATCCCAGTCGACGTAGAGGCGCAAATCCACCGCGCCGTCACGCTCCGCCATGCCACGGATGGCCTGCTCCTGGACCTCGCGCGATACCTAGCGGGTCGGATCGTCAGAGCGGGACTTGCGGAGGTAGCCGGCGGCGTATTCATGGCCGTCCACTACCATGGGCTGTAGTCGGGGTCAAGCGCTTCCTGCGTGGGGCGCGCCTCCTCTGGGACGTGCGTCAGGTTGACGCGGATTCGCGTCCAGGTCGTGAAGCGGCCGCGCATCGAGTCGACCAGCTCGTCGGCGGGTTCCAGGTGCTTCGCGGCCTCCGGGTGGCGAGCCTTCCAGCGGTCGAGGCCGGCCAGCGCGTCCTCCTTGCGGGCGGCGCGGCTGATCTCGATGACGGGTACCGTGCTTCGGCGCCGGCCGGTCGGCGTCGGGCGCGTCCCGCCGAAAGTGGCGCGCTCCTCTGCCGCCCTCGCGAAGCGGCGCTCCAAGGCCGCACGCGACCTTTCGCGCTGCGCTTCCGCTTCCGGTGTGTCGTAGTCGGCGTCAGCCCGTCGTTTGCGGGACGGCTGCACCCGTGGAGGCTCGCCCTCCTGCTTGCGGTAGCTGGGCGGCCAGGGGGCATCGCCCTGTCCCTCCGTCTCGTGTCGGCGCGAGAGCTCCAGTAGCGCGTCCAGTGAGCCCACCGAATCGTCGATGCCGGCATGCGGATCGCCGGAGCGCTCGAACAGCGCCGGGACCGTGGCCAGGGTGAAGTCGCCCATCTCGACGACAGGCACATCCTGCCAGGCCAGCGGCATCGAAACGCGTGCATCGGGCGTTGGCCGTACCGAGTACGCCGAGGCAACCGTCCGGTCCTTGGCGTTCTGGTTGTAGTCGAGGAAGACGCCGTGCCGCTCCTCCTTCCACCACTTGCTCGTGGCGATGGCCGGAGCGCGCTGCTCCACGTCGCGCGCCAGTGCAAGGGCCGCCCGGCGTACCTCCGGAAAGGTCCATTTCGGCTCGATCCGGACGTTGATGTGGATGCCGCGGGAACCGGATGTCTTCGGCCAGCCGACGAGCCCGACCGCCTCCAGCGACTGCTGGGCGACCAGCGCGACCTTCCGGATCTGATCCCACTCGATGCCGGGCACCGGATCGAGGTCCACGCGCAGCTCGTCCGGGTGGTCGAGGTCCCTGGCACGAACCGGGTGCGGGTTGAGGTCGACCACGCCGAGGTTGACGATCCAGACCAGCTGCGAGGCGTCGCGCAGGACGATCTCGTCGGCCGTTCGACCGGAGGGGAAGCTGAGCTCCACCGTCTCGATCCAGTCGGGCCGCGACTCGGGCGCGCGTTTCTGGAAGAAGAAGTCGCCGGCGGCACCGTTGACGAAACGCTTGAGCGCCATCGGCCTGCCACCCGCCCCGCGCAGCGCACCCTCGGCGACCGTGACGTAGTACCTGACGAGGTCGAGCTTGGTGTAGCCGTGCTCGGGGAAGAAGACCTTGTCGGGGTTGGAGATCACGACGTCGCGACCGGCGATGGTCAGCGTCTCGCTCTTCGCGGCCATGGCGTCAAGGTAGCAGGGCCGGCAGCAGGGCCGGCAGCGCGGCGAGCATACTGGCACCGACAGGAGGCGCGCGGGGGAGGATCCAGGATGGCCGAGCGATTCGTCACGCGGGGTTTCGTCGGTCGGCGCAACACGGCGGAGGATCGCGAGCGCATTCCGCCGGGCCAGTACCTGACCACCGACTTTCCGGTGCTGTCTGCCGGTCCCACGCCGCACACGCCCCTGACCGACTGGACGTTCGCACTGGGCGGCCTGGTCCGCCAGCCGGTCATCTGGACGTGGGACCAGTTCCTGGCGCTGCCGAGCCAGGACTTCAACGTGGACATCAGCTGCGTCACGAAATGGACCAAGCTCGACACGCGCTGGCACGGCGTGAGCCTGGACATCCTCCTGGAGCACGTGGACCTCGACACGCGCGCCCAGTTCGCGATCGCGTTCTCGGATGGCGGCTACACCACGAACCTGCCGATTCCCGACCTCGTCAACGGGCAGGCGTTCATTGCCTGGCAGTACGACGGCGGTCCCCTGCCTCCACCCCACGGTGGCCCGGCGCGACTCGTCGTCCCGCACCTGTATTTCTGGAAGAGCGCCAAGTGGGTGCGCGGAATCCGGCTCGTTGAGCAGGACCAGCGCGGCTTCTGGGAAGGCCTCGGGTACCACAACCGCGGCGACCCCTGGAAGGAGCAGCGCTATGACGGGGACTGAGCCGGCGTGACGGCCACGCTCGAATGGCAGCTGGCCACGGTGACGGCGATCCGGGACGAGACGCCGCGGGTCAAGACGTTCACCCTGTCGCTACCCGCGGAGCTGCCGCACCTGGCGGGTCAGCACTACGACCTCCGGCTCACCGCCGCGGACGGCTACCAGGCCCAGCGCAGCTACTCGATTGCATCCGACCCCACGCTCGCCGGGCAGATCGAGCTCACGATCGAACGCCTGGCCGACGGCGAGGTCTCGGCCTTCATGCACGACGTGGTGGTCCCGGGCGACAGGGTCGAGGTTCGCGGGCCGATCGGCGGATACCTTGTCTGGAACGCAGACGGCGGCGGTCCGATCCTCCTGATCGCCGGCGGGTCGGGCATCGTGCCGCTCATGGCCATGGCGCGTCACCGCGCCTCGACCGGGTCCCATGTCCAGGCGACCCTGCTCTACAGCTCGCGCAGCCGCGAGGACATCATCTACTTCGATGAGCTGCAGCGGCTCCACTCCGGGGACGCGCTCGGGGTGTTCCACACGCTGACGCGATCTCAGCCACCCGGCTGGACCGGCTATTCGCGGCGCATCGACGGAGCGATGCTCGAAGAGGTGCTGGCGAAGTCCGATCCGGCCGCGGCGATCTTCATCTGCGGTCCGACGCCACTGGTCGAGGGCGCGGCCGAGGGGCTCGTCGGGGTGGGTCTGGCGCCGGGCCGCATTCGCACCGAACGGTTCGGATCGACGGGGAGTTGAGGAAGGCATGACCATGGACGACGAGGCCGAGCAGGACCCCACCGACGCGATGCGCCTCGACGGCAATGCCGTTGCCGGCACGTTCCACGAGTGGTTCGGCGCAGAGATGACGGCCGCTCCCGGGCAATGCGCGGCCTGCGGCAACGTGGCGCCGATGGCCACGCTGCTCGCGTATACCCAGGCGCCCGGCGTGGTGCTGCGCTGCTCGGTGTGCCTCGCCGTGGTGATGCGCATCGTCGAGACGCCCGACGCGTCGTACCTCGACGCCCGCGGCGCGGCCTGGCTGAGGCGTCCGCGCCAGGCTCCCTGAGGGCTGGGTCGCGAGCCGGCGGCGACCCCGGAGGCGCTGCTCGCCTGGCTGCGGGCCAGCCGCGAACTGCTACTCGGCGCCGGCTGTCCCGGGCTGAAAGCCCGAGGCGGGATCGTGCTCAGCTTCCGCACGCTTCCTGTCGGCGCGCAGCACCTCGTGGGCCCGTGCGCGATCGCGCCAGCCGAGCACCTCAGTCAGCTTGTCCTCGAGCAGCTTGTAGGTCTGGAAAAAATGCTCGATCTCGACGAGCCGATGCGGCCGGATCTGGTCGAGCCGCTCCACGTGGGCCTGGTGCGGGTCACCGACCGCCACGCACAGCACCTTGAAGTCTGGGCCCTTCTCGTCGCGCATCTCCAGGCCGCCCACGGGTCGCGCCCACACGTGGCAGCCCGGAAACGTCGGCTCATCGACCAGCAGCAGGGTGTCGGTCGGGTCGCCGTCCTCCGAGAGCGTATCGGCGGCGAAGCCGTAGTCGAAGTTGTAGAAGACCGCGGACGACAGGACGCGATCCAGGCGGAACACGCCGGCGTGGCGATCCCACTCGTACTTGTTGCGGCTGCCGCGAGGGATCTCGACGATCACCTCGATGATCCCGGGGAAGGCGTCGGGTCCGGGCGTGGTCATGACCTGAGTCTAGCGAGCGATTGCCACGGGGCGGTGGCTCGTCGTGGGTAGACTCCCATGCATGGATACGTTCGAAGCCATCCGCGCCGTTCGCGTCATCCGCAAGTTCAGCGACACGCCGGTGACCGAGGACGAGGTCCGAACGATCCTCAACGCTGCCCGACGGGCGGGCTCGTCGAAGAACCTCCAGCGCTGGGAGTTCATCGTCGTGCGCGATCGCGGTACCCTCGAGCAGCTCGCAGGGGTTGGGCCGTATGCGGGGCATCTCGCGGGCGCGACCGTCGCGATCGCGATGCTGGTGCCGCGGCCACCGGACGGCGCTTGGGCGCCGGCCGAATCGGTCATGTGGGACCTCGGACGGGCGGCGCAGAACATGGTCCTCGTCGCGTGGGCAATGGGCATCGGATCGGCGCCTGCCACGGTCTACAACGAACCGCAGTGCCGGTCGATCCTCGCCTACCCGGAGGATCGCTACTGCGGCTACGTCTGGAGCTTCGGGCGCCCACAGAGCGCCTCGGATCTCAGGCGGCCGCCGAAGGCCGGCGGGCGTCGAGAGCTCGACGAAATGGTCCACGAGGAACGCTGGTAGGCACCGTCACTCAGGGTCGAGCGAAACCACGAATGGCTGGGCTCGATCGTCCGGTATCTCCAACCGGCCAGGCCGGCCAAACGCCGAAATGAACCCGGGACCACCGGCCGCGCCCCTTCCTTCGACGTAGAGGACGACGACGCCCTCGCCGTTGCGCGCAAGCCAGCCCGCCAGCCGGCCCTCCGTCGACGGTTCGAGCAGGAGCAGGTCGACCGCGCCCAAGGTCGCGCGCATGGCCCGGGCCCCGAGGAGCTGCTCGTCGCCCGGGCCGCCAGAGTGGACCTCGGGGATCTCGGCCGCCGCACGCTCGAGATCGACGGTCGCCCAGCCGACGGCGACCACAGCGCGATCTCCCTCCCGTCCGTGGCTCGGACCCAGGCCGTCCTTCAGCGCCCGCTCCAGGTCGACCAGGCCCAGGCCGGAGAGATCCGCGAACCTGCTCAGGTGTCTGTCTTCTCCGCCGAGAGCTCGGCCAGTGCCGTGACCGTTCGCCAGTTACGGGTCGTGGCCGAAACGCCCAGCTTCCGCTCGAACCATTCGTTGCTCATCTTCGAGCGGCCGTACCCGTTGGGAAAATGGAGGTATGCCTCGGTGCCGCGAATCTCGAATTCGTCAGGCGCGAACGGTGAGCCGTCCAGCGCATTGACCCGTGACGTGTTCGGTTTCCCTTCGAGGAAGGTCACATAGAGGTGAGCCTCATCGTCGCGACCGAACGGCTTCGCGGCGGCCACCCTGGCCATCTCTGCGTGCGTCCGAAGCACGATGGCGACGTCATGGCCGAGCTCGGCCTGGATCCGGTCGCGGATCTTCTTTGCAAGCTCCGGCCGACCGCCCGGCGGGCTGTCGAACACGACATTGCCGCTCACCACATACGTCTGGACGTTCTTCGCGCCGAGGTTCTCGAATAGGCGGCGCAGGTCGGCCATCGAGATGCGCTTGTGCGATCCCAGGTTGATGCCGCGGAGCATCGCCGCGTATCTCGGCATCCTTCCTCCCTTGCTGGTCCGTCCGATCATAGGATGCTGTGAGGACTTGGAGCCATAGTGCTACCATCTGGTAGCAACTTTCCGGGCAGCCGCCCGGCCTGGACGACAATCGAAGGTACGGATCCCAATGGCAACGCTCAGCCGGCGAATCGGGCTCGGTCTGGCCGCCCGCGGCGAGGTCGATGAGGTCGTGAAGTGGGCTGGGCTCGCCCGGCGACGGGGCCTCGACTCGGTATGGGTCCACGACAGCTACTTCGAGCGCGACGCTGTCAGCTACGTGAGCGCAATAGCTTCCGAGCTGGGCGAGGACGAGCGCGAGGACGGCTTCCGGATCGCCCTTGGCGCCGTGAACCCGTTCACGCGCCATCCCGTCGTCCTGGCCATGACCGGCTCGGCACTGGACGAGATGGCGCCCGGACGGATCGTGATGGGCCTCGGCACCGGGCTTCCGCTGCGCCTCAAGCAGATGGGGATCCCGTATGCGCCAGATGCCGCGGTGGAGCGAGTCAGCGCTGCGATGGACACCGTCCGCGGGCTCTGGGCCGGAGAACGGCTGCCGTCCGCGACCGAGGGACTCCCTCCAATCCAACCGATGTTCGCACCGCCGCACCGCATCCCGCTGTTCATCGCCGCCTATCGCAAGGAGTTCGTGGCCCTGGCTGGGCAGAAGGCGGACGGATACCTGGCGCGTCCCGCGGAGTCGGTTCCGTCGCTGCGCGGGATCATCGAACGGCTGCACGCCTCCGCGGCGGCATCCGGCCGCGATGCTCGCGCCGTGGAGACGGCCGGGTACCTGCTCTCACTCGTCGACGAGACGCGTCGCGAGGCGCTCAACCGGGCCAAGCGAGAGCCGTTCGTGATCTACATGATGTCCGTGCTCGGCGACGTTTCCCTCGCGCGCGCCGGCTTCGACCGCGAGCTGCGTGACCGCATCGCCGCCGCGTGGCGGGCCGAGGACTTCCACACCGCGGGCAATCTGATCCCAGACGAGCTGCTGGACGCGTTCATGCTGTGCGGCACCCGCGAGGATGTCGCCGCGGCCGCGATGCGCTTCCACGCCGAGGCGGACCTGGAGCTGCCGCTCCTCCAGCCGGTCCTCCAGGAAGAGGCTCAGATCAGCGAGCTGCTGGCCGCGGCCGAGCTGTTCGCCGCGGCTCCGGATCCGAGGCCCGCGGCCGCCGAGACGAGCCGGGTGCCCGTCGCCGCCACCCTGGTGCCGGCGGGATCGGCCGTCGCTTCCGCCGCGATTCCCCTCGACATCGCCGGATACCCCGCCTCGGTCGGACTCGCCGACGATCGAACCCTGAACCTGGGCTCCCGCGTCCGGCGCCGGGCCGGGGCGGTATGGGAGGTCGTTCGTCCGTTCGCCTACACCGCGTCGGTCATTCCGGTCGCAGCCGGGGGGGCCCTGGCGTGGGTCGACGGCAGGTTCGACCTCGTGCCTTTCGTGCTCGCACTGATCGGCGCCGTGGCGCTCCATTCGGGCACCAACATCGTCAACGAGATCTACGACGTGCGGCAGGGCATCGACACGATCACCTCGCCACGGGCCAGCCACGCGATTCTCAAAGGTCGCATCGGAGAGCGCGACGCGTTCCGCCTGGCGATGGCCTTCTTCGGCCTCGCCGTCGCCGCGGGCCTGGCGCTGACGGTCCTTCGCGGCTGGCCGATCGTGGCGCTCGGGCTCATGGGGCTTGCAGGTGGCTACTTCTACACGGCGCCGCCCTTCCAGTACAAGTTCCACGCGCTGGGCGTGCCCCTCGTCTTCCTGCTCATGGGCCCGCTCATGACCGTGGGCTCGTACTTCGCGGTAACCGGCACGTGGTCGCTGACGGCGCTCTGGCTGTCGCTGCCGATCGGCCTGCTGGTGGCGGCCATCCTGCACGGCAATGAGTGGCGCGACGTTAGCGAGGACAAGCGCGCGGGCATCACCACGCTCTCCTCGCGACTGGGCCGCGATTTTGCCCACTACGCGTACCTCGGCATGACGCTCGGGGCATACGTGGTGCTCGGACTGGCCGTCGTGTTCCGGGTGCTGCCTCCGCAGGTCATGATCGCGGTGCTCTCGCTGCCCCTTCTGGCCGTCGTCATCCGTGCAGCCGAGCTCGGCGTAGGAGGACAGGCTCGAGCCATCGCCATGATCGATCTCCAGACCGCCCGACTCCACATGGCCTTCGGCGCGCTCCTGATCGTCGGCGTGCTCCTCAGCGGCATCGCCTGACGCGTGGCGGCCTCGATCGCCGGCACCGCTCGGGCGGCCTTCGCCCTCGGCCTGGCGCAGGCGGCGTTTGCCGCAACGTTTCGCGGGCCGCGTGAGCGCTTCTGGCAACGCATGACGATCACCGGGCTGACGCTCGGCGGGTATGCGCTGCTTGCAGGGAGGGAGCCGCGCCAGGTGAAGGTGGGCCGGCGCGAGGTCGTGATGGGGCTGGCGTCGGCTGCCGCGCTATACGCCACGTTCCAGGTCGGCGACCGCTTCGCCAGGCGCTTCGTGCCGTCAGGGCAGAGCGATATCGAGGAGATCTACGCCCTCCGCGAGCTCCGGCCGCGAGCCGAGATTGCCGCGCGGCTGGCGACGATCGTGGGTCCCGCCGAGGAGCTCTTCTGGCGCGGCCTGGTGCAGAGCGCACTGATGGAGCGCTACGGCCGCGTGCGAGGGGCTGCTCTGGGCACCGCCGCGTACGGCGGCGTCCATATCGTGACCGGCAACTTCACGCTCTTCGGCGCTGCCTGCGTGGCCGGGGCCCACTGGTCACTGCTCTATGCGGCCGGCGTCCCGCTCGGCGCGCTCGTCGTGAGCCACGTCACCTGGGACATCTGGATCTTCCTGGTCCAGCCAACGAACCGAGGCGCGATCCTCGGCTAACGCCGGACCATTGCGAGGCTCGCGAACGTTCGATCGCGGCTACGCGGGCGCACGCGTCACGCCGTCCTGCGCATCCTCGCGGCGTGACCCTCTACATCGGGACGTCGGGCTGGCAATACGACCACTGGAAGGAGGCCTTCTACCCGCGCGGCCTCCCGCTGATCGACGAGCTGCCGTACTACGCCGAGCGCTTCCAGACCGTCGAGTCGAACAATGCGTTCTACCGCCTGCCCGAGCGTAAGACCTTCGAGACCTGGGCGAAGCGAACGCCCGACGACTTCGTGATGGCCGTCAAGGTGAGCCGCTTCCTGACCCACATCAAGCGGCTGAAGGACCCACAGGAGCCGGTCGAACGGTTCCTGTCCCGCGCCGCCGGCCTGGGCTCCAAGCTCGGCCCGGCGCTGCTCCAGCTTCCACCGCAGCTCCAGCTCGTCCTCGGGCGCCTGCGCGAGACCCTCGAGCAATTCCCGAGCGACAGGCGCGTCGCCGTCGAATTCCGCCACGACAGCTGGTGGACCGACGACGTCCGCAAGCTTCTGGAGAAGCACGGCGCTGCGCTCTGCCTGGCCGATCGTTACCGGCCCGTCGCTCCCCTCTGGGTCACGACCGACTGGAGCTACGTCCGCTTCCACTCCGGCCGGTCCCAGCCCCATGGTTGCTACTCCGACGAAGCCCTCAAAAGCTGGGTCGCTCGCATCGCCGACACCTGGTCACCCGACGCCGACGTCTTCGCCTACTTCAACAACGACCGCCACGCCTGCGCCCTCCGCAACGCCATCACCTTCGCCGACCTGGCAAGGGATGCCGGCCTCAACCCCAGCCGCGTCCCTCCCCCTTCAGACCTCCACCTCGACTGACCCGTCCCGACAACCATGTGTGGGGCATCACCCGCCCCTGTTCTGACGCTCCGGGCTAGTGCGGCAACGCCTGCAACGCCAACAGACTGCTGAGGATCGCCACCGCCGTGCTGGCAAGCGTCCCCAGCAGGTAGTACTCCGCGAACTCGCGGTCGTCGAGCTGCTTGAAACGGGCGAGCGTCTTGGCAGCGATGACGAACCCGATAGCCGTCGACGCGTTGGCAAGCACCAGCGCGCTGACGATCAGTCGCTCGAGCACGCCGATGGTGGCACCGATCCGCGCCGGCGAAGCCGCTCCGCCACTCCCCTGAGCGCCCTTCGTCAGCGGCGCGCGGACCAGCGTCGCCACGAACAGGGCGCCGGCACGCACGTTGACGATGGCGAGGTCCGCGATCACCACGAGTCCCAGCACGGCCGCGTGGAACGCGCTGCGGTCGGCATTTCCAAGCAGGTTGTTGAGCGTGTCCGTCCAGATCGTCAGCGGCGCGGCCGAGGAGAGGAGCAGGGCCCAGGCCACCACGAGCACGAAGAGGTGCGCCAGCTGGTCGAGCACGAAGAGCAGGGCGGGAAGCGGCGTCCAGCTGCGGTCGAGGGCGGGACCCTCCGGGCTTTCGTCCGTCATCGACCCGGCCGGCGTGTCCCCGCGCTTGGTGAGCACGATCTTGGACTTGTCGATCAACAGGTGCGTAATGACGGTGAGGACGAGGAATGCGAGCCCGGGGAGCCCGAAGACGAGCACGATCGGCACGTTGACGAGACCGACGACGGCGACGTGTGCGCCCAGCGCACGCCAGGCAGGCGTGCCGTCGCCGAACTTGCCCAGCGCGATGGCCTCCGTCTGGAGCACGAAATCGGCGAGCAGGTGAGCAAACACGAGCCACGAGAGGACGAGCGGCACCGAGGTCACGCGGTCACCGCTTCGAGCACTCGCGCCAGCCCCTGCGACCAGAGCGTGCGGATCGCGCCGACCAGCCGCTCCAGGTTGCGCACGTCGCCGCGCGACCAGGACACCGAAACGGTGGGCCGTGCCACCTTCAGCTGGCCAGCGATATCCGCCTGGCGCAGCCCATCGACGAGTGCGAGTCGCGCGACGACGCGCTGGCGATCGGTCATGTCGTTGATGATCGCAGCCAGCACAGGCGCCGTGCCGTCCAGAAGCGCATCGGCGTCGGGCTCGCCGGTGCGGCACAGCAGGCCGTCCTCGCGCCGGGTGGCCAGCTCGATGAGGTCGCGGGCATGGACGAACGCTTCCCCTGTGCGCCGAGTGGCCGGTCCCCTACCCGGGTCGATGCGGCCGGCGACGACGATCCAGCGCATGGAGGGCACGCGGTCATCGCCGCGATGCTCTCTGAGCGTGGCGTCGAGCACGGCACGAAACGGATCGGCGGTCACGGCCAGCAGTCCCTGGATCTCGTCGCCCTGGGTGAACTCGAAGGGTGCCAGCGTTTCCCCAGCGTACGACTGGTCGAGCCTCACGCAGAGCTGCTCGAGCCAGGCCGTCGATGCCCGGGCATCGTCGCGCGAACGCACGATGTCGCCGAACAGCACGATTCCGAAGTCCTCGCGTTTCACCGGATCAGGCTAACTCGGTCGAATGTAGCCGTCAACGGCTAATCTGTGCCAAAGTAGCCGTCAGCGGCTAACTAACTCGAAATCGGCCGGTGGGTGTCCTCACCCGCGCTCGAAGCCCTGCGCCGGAAGCGGCGGGCAGCGCAGCGGGCGGTCCTCCCGGTACCCGAGCAGGTAGTCGGCCTGGATCAGCGTGTGCAGCTGGCTGGTGCCCTCATAGATGACCGCTGCCTTGGAGTTGCGCAGGTAGCGCTCGACCGGGTATTCGTTCGAATAGCCGTAGGCGCCGTGGATCTGGACCGCGTCGAGCGCCGACTGGACCGCGTGATCTGTGGCGAACCACTTGGCCAGGCTCGTCTCGCGCGTGTTGCGCATGCCCCGGTTCTTGAGCCAGGCCGACTGGCGGCACAGCAACCGCCCGGCCTCGGTGCCCGCGCCCATCTTCGCGATCATCTCCTTGACCAGCTGGTGGCGCCCGATCTCCTCGCCGAAGCTCTGGCGCTCGTGCGCGTACCTCACCGACGCGTCCAGGCAGGCCTGCGCCAGCCCAACCGCACCGGATCCAACCGTGAAACGGCCCTGGTCGATGGCGCTCATCGCGATCGTGAAGCCCTCGCCCTCCTCCCCGATGCGGTTCTCGACCGGGACTCGCACGTCGTCGAGGAAGATCGAGCCGGTGTTGCCTGCGCGGATGCCCAGCTTGCCGTGGATCGTGCCGGTGCTCAGCCCGGGCATGCCCCGCTCCACCACGAAAGCCGTGATGCCGCTGTGCTTCTTCGCCCGATCCACGCTCGCAAAGAGCAGGAAGTGGTCTGCAAGATCCGCGAGGCTGATCCACAGCTTCGAGCCGTTGAGGACGTAGGAGTCTCCATCGCGCCGAGCCGTGGTCGCGAGGTTGGCGGCATCCGTCCCGACCCCGGGCTCGGTGAGCGCGAAGGTGGCCAACTTCTCGCCGCGCGCCTGGGGCACCAGCCAGCGCGCCTTCTGCTCCTCGCTAGCCCATTGCATCAGCGTCAGGGAGTTGAGCCCCGTGTGGACGCTCATGACCACGCGGAAGGCGGTGTCCCCGCGTTCGAGCTCCTCGCACAGGATCCCGAAGCTGACGTAGTCCATGCCGGCGCCGCCCCAGGTCTCGTGGACCGGCGCGCCGAGGAAGCCGAGATCGGCCATGCGGTTGAAGACCTCGCGATGGACCTCGCCCTTCTCATCCCACTCGCGGATGTGCGGCGCGATCTCGGCAGCCACGAACTCGCGGACGGTCCCCTGGACCAGCGTGTTTTCGGGCGTCAGGGACAGGTCGATGGGCACGGCTCCTCCTCGCGTGGATGCGGCGGCCATTCTGGCATCCGAGGTACACAAAGAAGCGCCGCCAGTGGGCTACCGGCGGCGCTTGAGGAGGGAGGTCTGCGGCGGAGGGCGCCGCGTGATGTCTTCGGTTCTGGAAAGACCTAGCGGTTGCGACCCAGGAATGCGGCGACGTCGTCCATCCGGAAGCGGCGATCGCCCCGCTTGCAGACTCGGTAGAAGGGCAGTTCGCCCCGATCGCCCAGTCGCTTGACGGTATTCACGTGGAGATGAAGCAGCTGGGCCACCTCACTCGCAGTGAGCATCGGTCCCAATTCATTTAGTGCCATCGACGCCATCGCGTTGGTTAGCCTCATGGTTCATGCGTTCTTGCTGGACGTTCGCTCGGGTGAACGATTGGCGTGCTCGGGAAACGCCGCTCTGGTGTCGACCGGCTCACTTCGGGCAGGTTCGCTGTGGTAAGCCGGGGTGACGAGTTGAATGCTGCCTTCCGGACCGGATGCGTCCAAGCCGTACATTGGTCCGGGACCCACCGTTACGGAGGGTGTTGCGTTCTGTCATCACCCCGTCGGCTCTCTCCCGGGGGATCGCGGCCACCGTATGTGGGTCAGTCGACGAGGTCTCTTGCCCGAAGGTCCTCCCTGAGCTCCCCCGCATCCCTGAATTGGATGGCGTCCAAGCCAAGGCGTCGAGCCTGCCCGACGTTCACCATCGAGTCGTCGATGTAGACGGTTCGTTCGGGTGCCAGGTGGTAGCGCTCGATGAGCACGCGGAAGATGGCCTCGTCGGGCTTGGCCAGACCTTCCTCGCCGGACACCACGATGCCGTCGAACCAGCCGAGGAACTCGAACTGATGGCGCGCCATCGCGAACGTCTCGGCCGACCAGTTGGTGAGCGCATACAACGCGACGCCGCGATGGCGAAGGTCGGCCAGCACGGCGACGGTCTCGTGGATGGGGCCCTTGATCATCTCCTGCCAGCGTCCCCAATAGGCGCGGATCAGCGCTTCCTGATGGGGGTGACGCTCGACGAGCTCCTCGATCCCAACGGCGAACGGCCGCCCGCGGTCCTGTTCCAGGTTCCATTCCGGCGTGGTGACCGTGGTCAGGAAGCGCTCCATGGCTTCCTCGTTTCCATTGAAGAGCGAGCGATACATGTGGCGGGGATTCCAGTCGATCAGGACCCCACCGAGATCGAAGACGACGGCCGACGTTCCAACCGATCCGGGCACGGATCCGGGCACGAGCTCGCGCGAAGACGCCATGCCCCCGAGTATCCCCGAAAGGGGCTTTCTCAGGCCGGCCGGCTGCCGACGGGCTCCCGAACGATCGCCGGCCCCGTGCCGTTGCCGGACTCGCGCTGCGCTCCTCGACTCCCCGCGATCTCGGCCAGCACCGCGCGGACCTGGTCCGGGCCCGCGAGCCGGAAGCGCGCCAGCGTGCGGCCGGGACCGACGCGCACCGTAACGGCATCTGGCGGCGCCGCCATGAACATGTCCTCGTCGGTGACGTCGTCTCCCATGATCAGCATTCGCGCCCATGGCTGGCGCTCGTGCACCGCCTCCACCAGCAGTCCCTTGTGGATGCTCTCCTGGCGGATCTCGATCACCTGGTTGCCCGACAGGATCGACGCCCCGGTGCCGTCGAGGGCCACGGCCAGGTCGCGCCGCAAGGCGGCTGCGCCGCGCCTGCCGGCCTTCTTGGCGGCGTTGCGGTAGTGCCAGGCGATCGAGGCGTCCTTTTCCTCCACGAACGTGCCGGGCAGCTCGCTCGACCACGCCTCGAGCCGCGGTCGCAAGGCCTCCAGCCACTCCGGCCGTCCCTGGAGCCGGCGATGCCACTCTGGTTCCGAGGGGTAGCGCGACCAGAGGCCATGCTCGGCGTGGAGACCCACCGGCAGATGGCCGAGCCAGCGCTCGAGGTTGGCGCGCGTCCTGCCGCTCACGATGTGGACACTGACCTCGGGCAGTCCGGCCAGCGTGCTCAGCAGCTGCACGATCTCGTCGTCTGGGGCCGCCTCGTCGGGCGTCGGCCGCAGCGGGACGAGCGTCCCGTCGTAGTCGAGCAGGAGGGCGAGCGGCGTTCGGCCAGCCGGCTGGAGCGCCGCCACGACCTGGGCTGGCGTGACCGTGTCCGCGAGCGCGTGGCCCGCCCCGACCCGTCGCGCGATGCGCCGCTCCTCGGTCCGAAGCGCTGTCTGGAAGTCGCGCGCCCAGGCATGAACGTCGTGATCCCTGACGCGCTGGCGCAGCCCGCGCATGCGCTCGGCACGCTCCCCTGCCGGCATCTCCAGCGCGTGGCGCAGCGTGGCAGCCACTCCGTCGATGTCGTAGGGGTTGACCATCAGCGCGCCCGATAGCTCCGCCGCTGCGCCCGCGAACTCGCTCAGGATCAGCACGCCATCCTCGTCAACGCGGCTTGCCACGAACTCCTTCGCCACGAGGTTCATGCCGTCCCGCAGCGGCGTGATGAGCGCCACCGTCGCCGCGCGATAGAGCGCCACCAGCTTCTCGCGGGGCAGCGTCCGCGAGATGTAGTTGATGGGGTCGTACCCGACCGTCGCGAAACGGCCGTTGAGCCGGCCGACGATCTCCTCGACCGACTGGCGCACCTGCCGGTACTCGGCGACCGTCTCGCGTGAGGGTGCGGCGACCTGGACGAGGCGAACCTTTCCCCGAAGGCTGGGATAGTGCTCGAGCAGGCGCTCGAAGGTCAGCAGGCGCCTGGGGATCCCCTTCGTGTAATCGAGCCGGTCGACGGCCACTATGAGCTGCGTGTCGCCGGCGGCTCGGCGGAATCGCTCGAGCTCCGCGAGCACGGACGGGTCGTCCGCGAGACCATCGTACGCGGCTGCGTCGATGCCCATCGGGAAGTCGGTGACCCGTACCCTGCGGCCCTCGATCTTGACGAGGTCCGGCCCCGTCTCGCAGCCGAGGATCTTGGATGCCGAGCTGATGAAGTGCGCCGCATAAGACGCGGTGTGGAAGCCGACCAGCGTCGAGCCGAGCACGCCCTCGAGCAGCTCGCGGCGCCAGGGCAGCACCCGGAAGAGTTCGGACGTGGGGAAGGGCACGTGCAGGAAGAAGCCGATGGCGGCGCCGGGGAGCTGCCGTCGCACCATGCCGGGGACGAGCATGAGCTGGTAGTCGTGCACCCAGATCCGGTCGCCGGGTTGGTACTGCTCGACGACGGCCTTCGCGAAGCGCTCGTTCACCTCCCGGTACGTCTCCCAGCCGCTGGGGTGCATCGGCAGGCGTTCGATCTGGTAGTGGAGGAGCGGCCAGAGCACGCCGTTGGAGAACGCCTCGTAGTAGCGCTCTATCTCTCCGGCGGTCAACTCGACGGGGATGTAGCGGCCCTCGGTGAGGTGCCGCTGGAGCTCGGAGCGCTGCTCGGCGGAGAGGCGCCACGTGTCACCCGGCCAGCCGATCCAGAGGCTCCTGCCGCGTGCGTGCAGGCCGCTGAGACCGGTCGCAAGGCCGCCGGCGCCGGCCGCCACGATCAATTCGCCGCGCTCGACGCGAGCGGCGATGGGCAGCCGGTTGGAAACGAGGATCAGGCGGGCCATGGAGGTATGGCACGAGGGTATCCCACCCCGGACCGATGCCAGTCGGCCAAGCGGCGATCAAGCGTGGACCCGGGCGGTTTGCACGACGGAAACCGCGTCTCGCATACTCCCCGTATCCGAGGATGACGATCAATCAAGGGGAGGATCCACCGCAATGCGCACCAGAAACCTGCTCAGTCGGCGCCTGCTCGTCGCGGTGGCCGCGGGGTCACTGACACTTGCCGCCTGTTCCAGCGGCGGCACGCCGGCCGCGAGCACTGGCGCGGGCGCCAGTGTGGCGAGCGGCTGCACGCCGAGCGCCGCGGTGGCCGCCACGAACGTTGGTATCGCCATCGCAGACAACTCTTACACTCCCACGGCCATCACGGTGGCCAAGGGCGGGACTGTGACCTGGGCCGACGGCGGCTCGAACCCCCACACTGTGACCGCCGACGACGGCAGCTTCGACAGCTGCAACCTGGCCGGCGGTACGGTCTTCATCGCCAAGTTCGACACAGCGGGCGCGGTCGCCTTCCACTGCAAGATTCACAGCAACATGCACGGCACCGTCACGGTCACCGGCTGATCCATCGCTGCTGCCGAATGGGCGCCGCGCCCTCCAGCAGCCGCTTTCCGGGGCCCTTCCGCGCGGTCCCGTGCCCGGCGCGGCGGTCGCGCGAGTACACCGTACCCGCCAGCGCGCCCGAGGTCCGCGAGGTCACCATCGGCGACGCGACCTACCCGGTCCAGGCGTCGGGGAGAGGGGCTCTCTCACGATCCCGGTGCGCGAGCACTGTCGCGAGGAGTTCTGGCACGAGATCTTTGCCGACGGAGCGACCGGAGCTCCCGTTCCGGATGCCGCATCGGTGATCACGGGTCCCAGCACGCCGATCACGGATCCCGACGCGCTCGGCGCCGAGGGCACGATCGTGGTGCCACCGGAGCATCGCGCCTCATTCGTGGTTCGCAAGCTCCTTGCAGAGATGCTCAAGGCCGTCCAGGCGGACACCATGACCGAGGAATTGCTGACGCTCGAGAAGACCGACCTCTACTACCGCCCCGTCTGGGCTTCGAATACCACTGGACGCCCAGGGACAAGCGTGGCGTGGTCGAGATCGACGCGCTCACCGGCCTCACGAGGCAAGGCCAGAGCCTGCTGCCCTCCGGCCTCAAGAAGATGATGAGCCGCGACATGCTGTTCGACATCGGAGCGGACACGGCGGGCCTGATCATCCCGGGCGGGAGCATCGCAGTGAAGGTGGCCAAGGCCGCGCTCGACAAGCGCAGTCAGTAGTCGCGGCGCGCTCGGCGCCGTGACGCGTTACCTGACGGTCACCGCGACGCGCTGCACCAGGTTGTTGCCGACGCCCTGGTAGTTCCACGGCTGGTCGAGCGGCTGGACAGCGCCCGTCGCATCGGTTGCGCGGCACGTCAGCTCGCGCTCGCCGGCCTCGGCCTGCCACTCGAATGACCAGCCGGTCCAGGCGTAGTCCCCGACCGGGCGGCCAAGATCGGCGTCTGCCCACGTGCCGTCCACGCCGACCTCGACGCGCTCGATCGGCCCGCTGCCCGACCACGCACGACCGGCGATTCGCACCGGCCCGGCGTCGACGAAACGACGGCGCGTGAAGTAGTCGGGGATGCCCGGAGGGGCCATGAGGGCGCGCACGCGGATCCGCCTGACGGGCTCACCGGGGTCGTCGGCGTCGCGCTGGTAGTGGTAGGCGCGCGCCTGCTGGTAGCCATCGAAAGGCTCGGCCACCGCCTCGATCGAAGTAAGCCACTTGACGCTGGTCATGCCGTACCAGCCCGGGACCAGCAACCGCAGCGGAAAGCCGTGCTGCGGCTGGAGCGGCTGGCCGTTCATCTCCCATGCCAGCAGCACCTCGGGCCGCATCGCCTCGGCCACCGTCAGGCTCCGACCGTAGTCCTGCTCCTCGTCACCCTGGACGCCGCGATCGGCTCCCGTGAACACGATTTCGACGGTATCCGGGCTCAAGCCGGCCGCATCGAGGATCGGCGCCAGCGGCGTGCCTGTCCACTCGGCCGTCCCGATCGCTTCGACCAGCCAGGGTTGGCTCAGGGGGCGCGGGGTCAGGCGCGCCCGGCCGTTGCCGGCGCATTCCATGGTCACCGCCAGGGTTTTCGCCGGCATCGCGCGGATCTCGTCCAGCGTCAGGTCGCGCGGCGCTGTGACCAGGCCACCGAGGCTCAGTCGCCAGGTCGAAGGGCCAACGGCGGGAATGTCGAAATGGATGAGCAGGTAGTGGAGACCGGTCGGCGTCAGGTCGTAGCGCAGGGCTTCCAGCGGCATGCCGCGATTGCGACCGGCGAGCTGAAGCTCCTCGAACGTCAGCGGGCCATCCGTCGGCGCGCCGGCTGTTGCGAGGGCCGTGTCGGTCACCCCAGGAGTCGTCATCTCCCCGCCGTCGAGCCCAGATGCTCCCCGAGCCGGCGCTCGGTCTCCGCCATGCCCCACGCCGGACTGCGTCCGCCGCCGATCAGGAGGACGGATCCGTCGGCCAGGAGTACGCCGGGAAGAGCACCCGTCACCGGGACGGGAGCGAACGCTGAGCGAGTCGCCGCAAGCGCGCCACGGTTGAGGTACACGTCCACCCAGGCGACGAAGACGCGCGCGTCGATCCAGACCTCGGCCGGCTCGGGCGGTCCCATATAGCCGCGGCCGCTGGGCGAATCGAGAAAGCGCGACAGGGCCGCGATGAACGCCGCGGTTGCCGTGCGGCCCGAGAACCTGACCAGGTGGTACTCCTCGGTGAGCGTGACGCCACGTCTGCGATCCATGGGCGCATCGTGGCACGCCCGGCGCCGTCCGTCATCGGGGGAGATCGGTCAGGGGCTGGGATGAAGGCATCGGTGAAGGGACCGGCGTTCTCGCCGACCAGGTTGCCGTCTGTGCCGCCGCCCACGGTGATGCCGTCTGCATCGACAGACACCGCGCTCCCGAAGTCGGCGCGGGCCGTGCCGAACTGGCGCGTCCACA
>JBBRYO010000036.1:0-22533 GCA_038237595.1 Candidatus Limnocylindrales bacterium
ATCCGCAGCTCGTCGGTCTGGTCGATGATGCCCTGGAAGTGCGGATCGCCGCGCACCGCGGCACGCATGCCGTCGCTGAGCTCGCCCCTCTGCGCATCTCGGGCCACGCTACTCCAGATCTGGGAGAGCTTCTGCACCGTCTCGCTGATGCTGCTGGCGCGAACGTGCCAGCGCGTCGCCTCGTTGGCGCCGTTGATCCCGGCGATCACGGTGCTCACAGCCGGCGCCAATTGCGGCCGCTCCGCTCGATCAGCCGCTCGGCGGCGGCCGGCCCCCAGGTGCCCGCCTCGTAGAAGTGGAGCTCAGCGCCCTGCTGCTCCTTGATGTTGGGCTTCGGTGCCGCTGGCACGTCGGGATGCGTCCGGTCCCATTCGCGCCAGATCTCGTTGAGTGGCGTGACGATGCTCCACGCGGCCTCCACCTCGTCCGCCCGGGTGAATAGCGAGGCATCCCCGAGCATCGCGTCGAGGATCAGGGTCTCGTACGCTTCCGGCGCGTCCTGGATGAATGACGAGCCGTACGTGAAGTCCATGTTCACGCTTCGCACATCGAGCCCCAGATCGGGCACCTTGGCGGCAAAGCGCAGCAGGATCCCCTCGTCGGGCTGGATGCGCATCGCCAGGAGGTTCGGCTCGGGGTCCGACACGCTCTCGCGGAAGAGCCGCAGCGGCGGCTGCTTGAACTGGATGGCGATCTCCGTGGCCCGACGAGGCAGGCGCTTGCCGGTGCGCAGGTAGAACGGCACGTCCGCCCAGCGCCAGTTCTGGATCTCCACCTGGAGCGCCACGAACGTTTCGACGGTGGACTTCGGGTCGACCTCGGGTTCCTGCCGGTAGCCCGTCACCTTCTTGTCAGCGGACCAGCCTGCGACGTACTGGCCGCGCACGACCGAGGAGCGGACGCGAGCGTCCGACCACTCGTCGTCGATGGCCCGCAGGACGCGCACCTTCTCGTCGCGCAGGGCGTCGGCCTCGAAGGCGATCGGCGGCTCCATGGCCACCAGGCAGAGCAGCTGGAGCATGTGGTTCTGGAGGATGTCGCGGCTCGCGCCGGCCTCCTCGTAGAACGCGCCGCGGCCCTCCACGCCGAGATCCTCCGCCACGGTGATCTGCACGTGGTCGACGTAGCGCCGGTTCCAGAGTGGCTCGAAGATGCCGTTTCCGAAGCGGAACACCATCAGGTTGCGGACGGTGTCCTTGCCCAGGTAATGGTCGATGCGATAAACCTGCGACTCCTCGAAGACCTCGATGAGCGAGTCGTTGAGGGCACGCGCGGACTCGAGGTCGTGGCCGAACGGCTTCTCGACGACGACGCGCGCCCAGCCCGTGGCCGTGTCGAGCCTGGCGCGGCCGAGGTTGGCGACGATCTCCGGGTAGGCGCTCGGCGGGGTGGCGAGGTAGAAGAGGACGTTGCCACGCGTGCCGCGGGCCGCATCGATCTGTTCCAGCCGCTCCGCGAGGCTGTGGTAGCTGGCGGCGTCCGCGAAGTCTCCCTGCTGGTAGTGGATGCCTTCTGCGAAGTCCTCCCAGAGGGCCGGCTCGACCGGGTTGCGCGAGTACTTCTTGACAGCTTCGTGCATGTCCCGGCGGTACTGCTCGTCCGTCAGCGGTCGCCGCGCGAACCCGAGAACCCCCGACTCCTGGGGAAGCAGGCCCGCCCGTCGCAGGTTGTAGAGCGCCGGCAGGATCTTGCGGTGCGACAGGTCTCCGGTGGCGCCGAAGATGACCACCACGCACGGCTCGGGGATCCGCTCGAGGCGCGTCCCCACCCGCAACGGGTTCTGCGGCACCTTTTCCGGGTGCGCGACATGCTGGCGATCGTGCAGGATGGTCCCGCGGACGCGCTCGATGTGCGCGTGGTGGTCCGCGTCAGAGGGCTCGCTGGAAGGCGCCTCGATCGGCTTGACGGTCGAGGCCCCGGCCCTGGGCTTCGCAGCCGGCGCCTCTTCCTTCGGCTTCGCAGCCGGCGCCCCGGCCTTGGGATTCGCAGCCGGCGCCTCGTCTTTCGGCTTGGTGGCCATCAGGCGCTCAGGCTTCCTTCACGGCGTGGCCGCCGAACTGGTTGCGCAGCGCGGCAAGCACCCGTGCCGAGTAGCTCTCCTCCTGCCGGCTTCGGAAGCGCATCAGCAGCGACAGTGTGATCACCGGTGCAGGAACGTCGAGATCCATGGCCTCCTGGATGGTCCAGCGGCCCTCGCCGGAATCCTCGACCCAGCCGCGGATGTCACCGAGGTCCTCTCCATGCTGCTCGAAGGCGAGTGCGGCGAGCTCCAGCAGCCACGAACGGATGACCGTGCCGAACTGCCAGGCCTTGGCCACTGCCTCGAGGTCGATCGGATACTCCGAGGTGTGCAGGATCTCGAAGCCCTCCGCGTAGGCCTGCATCAGCCCGTACTCGATGCCGTTATGGACCATCTTGGTGTAGTGCCCGGACCCCGACGGGCCGCAGTGGACGTAACCGCCGGGGGGCGCCAGCGCCAGGAAGATGGGTTCGAGCGGCTTCACCGCCTCCGGGTCCCCGCCGACCATCGTGCCGTACCCGTTCTTCAGGCCCCAGACGCCGCCGGAAATGCCGGCATCGACGAAGTGGATGCCGCGCGGCTTGAGCTCCGCGTAGCGGCGCTTGGTGTCGTGGAAGTTGCTGTTGCCGCCGTCGACGATCGTGTCGCCTGGCTGAAGCAGGGCCGCGAACTCCTCCAGCGTGGCCTTCGTCGCGTCACCGGCGGGAACCATCAGCCAGACGATGCGTGGCGCCTTCAGCCTGGCGACGACCTCCTGCGGCGTGAAGGCGCCGTCGAGCCCCTCGCCCATGATTTCGCGCGTCTTGTCCGGGCTCCGGTTGAAGGCCACGACCTCGTGGCCGGCAAGGTGCAGCCGGCGCGCCATGTTGCCGCCCATGCGTCCGAGACCAACGATCGCGAGTTGCATGCTTCTCCTCCGCCGGGGCGCCTCAGCGGCGCCGGCTGCGCGCGAAGCGCCCGGGTTCCAGCGTGGCCGCTGGGCTCCGGGCGTCGCTTGCGGACTCCCTTTCGGGGCACGAGTTCAACTGAGGGCGGTCTCGAGGGCGTCGAGCAGCTCGGCCAGCCCCGCGTCGGGGTCGTCCGAGAGATGGACGCGGATGACCGGGAGCTCGTGCGACTGGAGAGATGCGAAGTCCCCCAGTGCCTGAGCATCGATGAGCGTCCCGAACGTCTCCTCGCGCCCGGGAATCGGCAGGTCGAGCGGGTGCCCGGCCACGATCTGGAGGAAGCAGCCGATGCGCGCCCCGCCCTTGTGCAGCTGGCCCGTCGAGTGCAGGTAGCGCGGGCCGTAGCCCAGCGTCGTGGCGTGCCGCGTCCGGTCGCGCAGCAGCTTCTGGATCTGGCGCAGGGCCCTGGTGCGTGCCTCGCTCGGAGCAATGAAGGCACCGATGGCGTGGTAGCTGTTTGGCTTGGCACGATCCAGGTGGCGGCGCAGCTCGGTCGGCACGTCCGCGCCGGCGGCGGTCAGGCGCAGTGGCGCATCGCCGATCAGGCGCAGCCGGCCCTGGCTGGCGAGTGGCTCTTCGGGCGGAAGCGAACCCTCGTCATGGAAGCGCTCGAGGACGGCCTTGGTGTTCTCCTTTGACTCGGTCACGTTCGGCTCGTCAAAGGGGTTCACACCGATCGCGATGCCGGCCACGGCCGTGGCGAACTCCCAGCGGAAGAACTCCCCGCCGAGCCACTCCCCGCCCTGGAGCGTGATGTCCACCACCGGGTGTCCGGCCGCGGCGAGGGCGTCGAGCGCATCGTTGGTGCTGGCCAGCCACTCGGTCTCGCTGTCACGACCGACGCGGACGAAGACGCGGTCCGGACTGTAGACCGACGGCGGACCCAGCGGCTCTCCATCGACCGGCACGATGCCGACGCCGTGCTTGCCGGTGCTCTCGGCGATCAGCTGCTCCGCCCAGGCCCCGAACTCGCTGAGCTGCGGCTCCAGGACGAGGGTCACCTTGTCCCTTCCGGCGGTCGCGAGGGCTCCCAGCGTGACGCCGAGCAACAGCCCGGGATTGCGACCGTCGTCGCCCTGGCAGCGCTCCGCCATCACCTCGGCGTCAGCGAGGAGCTCCTCGAGGTCGAGCCCCAGCAGCGAGGCGGGCACCATGCCGACGTAGGTCAGCGCGCTGTAGCGGCCACCGACGTCGGGTGGGTTGAGGAAGACCTCGCGGAGGAGGTCCGAATGCGGGATCGCCTTGAGGCTTTCCTCCGGATCCGTGATGGCGACGAACGAGTCGCCCGCGTCAGAACGCGGGATCCGTCCCACTTGCCGCTCGCGCTCGTCCCAGAAGTGGGAGAGGAAGGCGAGCGTCTCGGTGGTGGTGCCGGACTTGGTGGCAACGAGGAAGAGCGGCTGGCCCTCGGCGTTGGCCGTATCAACAGCACTGACGGCCTCCGGGTCGGTCGAATCGAGGACGGTCAGCGGCAATCCGTGGGCCGAGTGCGCGTAGGCGTGTGCCAGCACATCCGGGGCGAGCGAGCTTCCGCCCATGCCGCACACGATCGCGGCTGTGAAGCCCGCCTCGACGATGCCCGACGCGAAGCCGGTCAGCTCCTCGATCTGCTCCTGGAAGTGCATCGGCGCGTCCAGCCAGCCGAGTCGGTTCGCGATGGTCGCGGCCACGCGCTCGTCGCTGGTCCACAGGGATGTGTCACGTTCCCAGATGCGGCTTGCCCAGCGCTCGGCGACGGCCCGCTTCATCGCATCGTCGACGACAGCGTGCATGTCCACGGGGAGGCGCAGCGCCGTTCCGGCGCCCGGCTCGGTCAGCGCGTAAACGGCGTCGGTCATGACAATCTCCTGCGAACGTCAGCGCGATGGATGGGGAGCGTCGAGGGCGGGTGGCGGCGAGATCACGCCGTGCGTTTCACCGGTCAGCACGCCACGCGCCACCTCGGCGACGTGCGCCGGTGTGAAGCCGAAGCTCTTGAATATGTCCTCCGCGGGCGCGGAGGCGCCGAAGCGTTCGATGCCGATCATCGCGCCCTCGGGCCCGACCCAGCGGTCCCAGCCGAGCGTTGTGCCGGCTTCCACGCTGACGCGCTTCGTGCAGGCTGCGGGCAGGACCGACTCGCGATAGTCCTCCGACTGCTCCGCGAACCGCTCCCAGCAGGGCATCGAGACGACGCGGGTGCGGATGCCCTCGCCGGTGAGCTCGTCGCGCGCCTGGGTCGCGAGGTGCAGCTCCGAGCCGGTCGCGAGCAGGATGACGTCGGGCTCGGCCGGTTCGCCGTCCGAATCGAGCGCGTCGGCGAGCACATATCCACCGTGGGTGAGGCCCAGCGTGGCGAGCTCGAGCGTGCCGGGGAGCACGGGGAGCTTCTGGCGGGTCAGGGCAAGGGCGACGGGGCCGTCGCGCCGCTCCACGGCGAGCCGCCACGCGGCGGCGGTCTCGTTCGCGTCGGCGGGCCGCACGAACCACATGTTCGGCATCGCGCGCAGCGACGCGTAGTGCTCGATCGGCTGGTGCGTGGGTCCGTCCTCGCCGAGGCCCACGGAGTCGTGCGTCCAGACGTAGATGACGTGGAGGCCCGACAGCGCGGCGAGCCGGACGGAGCCGCGCATGTAGTCGCTGAAGTTGAGGAACGTGCCCACGTACGGCAGCACGCCGCCGTGGTACGCCATGCCGTTCGCGGCACCGCCCATGGCATGCTCGCGGACGCCGAACCGGATGTTCCGGCCCGCCACCTCGGCACTGAACGCGGGCTCGCCCTTGATGTCGGTCAGGTTGCTTTCCGAAAGGTCCGCGGCGCCCCCGAACAGCTCGGGCAGCGGCTTGGCGATGACCTGGATGCATTGCTGCGAGGCGTTGCGGGTCGCCAGGGGTTCGGACCCATCCTCGTAGCGCGGCAGGTCCCGGTCCCAGGCGCGCGGCAGCTCCCCGGCGATGCGGCGCTTGAACTCCGACGCGAGATCCGGATGGTCTGCCTCGTATGCCGCGAGCCGCTTCTCCCAGTCCGCGACCAGCTCCTCGCCGCGCGGCACGGCCTCGCGGAATTGGGCCAGCGCCTCGTCCGGGATGTAGAACGTCTTGTCGGGGTCCCACCCATACGCCAGCTTGGCGAGGCGAACCTCTTCCTCGCCGAGCGGCTGCCCGTGCGCCTTGGACGTGTCCTGGCGATTCGGCGAGCCATACCCGATGTGCGTGCGGACGGAAATCATGCTCGGCCGCGGGTCCTTGCGAGCCGCGGCGATGGCCGCCTCGATGGCTTCGGTGTCGTTGCCGTCCTCGACGCGGTGCGTGTCCCACTGGTATGCGTCGAAGCGCTTGAGGACGTCCTCGCTCCACGCCCAGTCGGTGGGTCCGTCGAGCTGCACGTGGTTGTCGTCGTAGAGGAACAGCAACTTCCCGAGGCGCAGGTGGCCGGCGAGGCTGGCTGCCTCGGCCGAGATGCCTTCCTGGAGGTCGCCGTCGGAGCAGATCCCGTAGGTCCAGTGGTCGACGATCTCGTGGCCATCACGGTTGAACTCGGCGGCCATGCGCCGCTCTGCCATGGCCATCCCTACGGCGTTCGCAAAGCCCTGCCCGAGCGGGCCGGTGGTGGCATCGACGCCTGGCGTCAGGCCGTATTCGGGATGGCCCGGCGTCTTCGATCCCAGCTGGCGGAAGCGCTTCAGCTCGTCGAGCGGAAGGTCATAGCCGGTGAGGTGCAGCAGCGCGTAGAGCAGCATGCTGGCGTGACCCGCCGAGAGCACGAAGCGGTCCCGGTCGAACCATTTCGGGTGGGTCGGCGAGTGGCGATAGAACCTGGTCCATAGCGTGTACGCCATCGGTGCCATGCCCATGGGCGCACCGGGGTGTCCGCTGTTCGCCTTCTGGACGCCGTCCATTGCGAGCGTCCGGATGGTGTTGATGGCGAGCTGTTGATCCACGCGGCTGGCGGTGAGGGTCATCAGGGTCCCTTCGGCGCTCGGGCTGCCTATGATAGTCGCCGCGTGTGATCGTTCCCGAACCGCGAGCTTGCCCTGCCCGACCTTCCCCGGACCCCTCGTCGCGCCTCCCTGCGGCCCGTGCTGCGTGGGTCGCGACCGTCGCTCCACGCGCCGCGACCGCGACTCCGGACGCCCCGCCGCGTGCCCCCTGAGGGCCTCGCGGCCCTCGGCGACCTGCTGCTCGACATCGTGTTGGTCAGCGAAGAGCCGCTCCAGCGCGGGACCGATGTGCGGGGCACGATCCGTTTCCGCCAGGGCGGGTCGGCGGCGAACGTGGCGCGCGCCTTCGGCCGGCTCGGCGGTCAGGCCGTGTTCATCGGCTCGGTCGGGTCGGACGCGTGGGGACGGCGACTGACAGCCGTGCTGCGGGCCGACGGGATGCGTGTCCACGCGGTGACGACGGCGGCCGCGACCGGGCGGCTGGTGGCGATCATCGAGCGCGGCAGCGGAGAGCGCTCCTTCATCATCGAGCGCGGCGCGGCCGACGCGCTGACGGCCCGAGACATCGTGCCGGCCTGGCTGCGCGGCGTCGGAGCGCTGCATCTGCCGGGCTACTCGATCTTCAACCAGCCACTCGGCGGGGCGGCGGCGCGCGCCGCAGAGCTGGCGCACGACAGGGGAATGCTGGTCTCCGCCGACCTCGCATCCGTCGGGCCGTTGCTTGCCCTCGGCCGCCGCGTCACGTGGTCGCGGATCCACGGCCTGGCGCCACACGTGGTCCTCGGGAATCGCCCTGAGGTGGCCGCGCTCGCCGGCCGCCTCGGTCCGGCGCGCCTGCTCGAGCTTGCGCCGGTGGTCGTCGTCAAGGAGGGCGTCGAGGGCTGCCGCGTGCTGTGGCGCGAAGGCGACCGGACGCTCCAGCAATCCGTTGCGACCACGCCGATCGCCTCGGCCGACACGACGGGCGCGGGCGATGCCTTCGCCGCAGGCTTCCTGAAGGTCCTCCTTGCGACGGGTGGCGCCGAGGCCGCTCCATGGGGAGCCGCCGCGCTGCGTCGCGCGGCGCTCGGCGGGCACGCGGCCGCGGCCCATTTGCTGCGAATGCCGCGTCCGGAGCTCGTCCTGTGAAGGGCCGCCGGGTGCTCATCCTGTGAAGGGCCGCCGGAGCTCGTCCCGTGAAGGGTCGCCGGGTGGTCGCCGCGTGAAGGCCGCTGCGGGCGATCTGCTTCGCCTTTCTGCCGAAGTCGCCGGCGCGATCGCGGCCGGACGGCCCGTGGTGGCCCTCGAGTCGACCCTCATCACCCACGGGCTTCCGCCGCCACGCAACCTCGAGGCGGCACGGCGTGCCGAGGCGGCAGTCCGCGCCGCGGGGGCCACGCCGGCGACGGTGGCGATCCACCGGGGGCTCATCCGCGTCGGACTCACGCCAGAGGACTTGGAGGAGCTTGCCGCGGCGGAGGACCCGGCCAAGGTCTCCACGCGCGACCTCGCCGCGGCGGTCGGACGGCCGGGCTGGTCGGGCACGACCGTCTCGGCAACGATGATCGCCGCCCACCGCTGCGGGATCCGCGTGTTCGCGACGGGCGGTATCGGGGGCGTCCACCGCGGAGGAGAGCTGTCGCTCGACATCTCTGCGGACCTGGCCGAACTTGCCCGCACGCCGGTCGCGGTGGTCTGTGCCGGGCCCAAATCGATCCTGGACGTGGGGCGCACGCTCGAGGTCCTCGAGTCCTCCGGCGTCCCCGTCGTTGGTTGGGGCACGGACGAGGTGCCAGGATTCTTCAGCCGGTCGAGCGGCTGGCCGACCTCGGCGCGCGTCGACGGTGCGGAGGAGGCAGCGGCCCTGCTGGCGCGGCAGTGGGCGCTGGGGCTGGGCGGCGTGCTCTTCTGTGTGCCGCTCCCCGAGGACGAGGCAATCCCTCGCTCCGTGGCCGACGGGGCCATCGATGCAGCCCTCCGCGAGGCAGAGGCCGCCGGCATCCATGGCCCCGCCAGCACTCCATACGCGCTCGCCCGCGTTGCAGAGCTGACGGGCGGCCGGACGGTGGCTGCGAACCTCGCACTGATCGAGCACAACGCGGCGGTCGCCGGGGCGATCGCTCTTGCATTCGCGGAATTGGAGCGCGCCGGGAGCGCCGGGTTCTCCGGGAGCGCCGGGTTCTCCGGGGGCGCGCCTGGAGCCGAGCCTCCCGGCTGACCTCGCCCCGGGCAAGTGCGGGTGGGGGCATGAATCCGGCGTCGCCTGACCTGTCCGTGCGTGGCTGAACTCCTTGGACGTAAGAAGCCGCAGTGTGCCTGCCCCGGCCATGCCCGGACCGCGCTGACACGGCCTCGCCCATGCCCCGACCGGACTGACACGCCCGAGGAATGCCCGCGTCGCCCGCCCCCTGGACCGGAAACTTCGATGTTAGATAGACATCGTCCAGTGGTACGATCGACCCGTCACCCATCGAACCGGCGAGTCGGCGCCCTTCATGAGGTTCGAGGTGGCCCCCCGGCGCATTTAACGGGCCGTGCCCTGTCCGGCCGTCGCGCGCGCCCCTCTGAGGATCGTGGTTTGTCGACCCAATCCGTGCCTCTCGCCATCGACGTGCGCGGCGTCCGCCGTGTATACAAGGCCAAGCCGAACCCGGTGACGGCGCTGGACGACATCGACCTCCAGGTCGAACCGGGCGAGTGCTTCGGCCTGCTTGGTCCGAACGGCGCGGGCAAGACGACCCTCATCAAGATCCTGACCACGCTGCTGCTGCCGACGTCCGGCACCGCCACAGTCTTCGGCTTCGACGTTGCGCGCCAGACGATGGAAATCCGCCGGATCATGAACATCGTCTCGGGCGGCGAGCAGTCGGGCTACGGGCTCCTCCAGGTGCGCGAGCAGCTCTGGATGATGAGCCAGTTCTACGGCCTCGGGACTCGCGAGGGCTGGAAGCGTGTCGACGAGCTGATCGAGGCCGTCGGCCTCAGCGAACAGCGAAACCAGAAGATCTCGCAGCTCTCCACGGGCCAGCGCCAGAAGCTGAATTTCGCTCGCGGCCTCCTGAACGACCCGTGGATCTTCTTCCTCGACGAGCCGACCCTCGGCCTCGACGTGTCCGCCGCGCGCGCCGTGCGCGAGCTCGTGCGCGACTGGCGAGCCGCAGTCCCCGGCCGGACGATCCTGCTGACCTCGCACTACATGGCCGAGGTCGAGGAGCTGTGCGAGCGCCTCGCGATCGTCGACCGCGGGCGCATCCTCGCCATCGGCAGCCCGGCCGAGCTCAAGCGACGCCTCCAGCGCGAATCGATCTTCAGGCTCGAGCTCGATCGCCTGAACGGCGGGCCCGCCACGCTGGCCGCGCTCCCGGGCGTGGTCAGTGCCGTCGTCCCGTCGCGCGACGACGCAGCCGAGACCGCCGATCGGCAGACGGTGCTGGTCAACCTCGTCCTGACGGACGACGCGGCGCTCGGACCGGTGGTGTCGGCGCTGACCGGCCTGGGTGCCCACATCGTCTCGCTCCAGAAGTCCGAACCGAGCCTCGAGGACGTCTTCGTCGAACTCGTCGGCCGCGGCTTCGAGGAGGGGAGCGCAGGCGGCGGCAAGACGGCCTCCGGGAGCGGCACTCCCACGGGCAGCGGCACTCCCACGGGAAGCAGCACGTCCGCGACCAGCGGCACTCCCACTGGGAGCGGCACACCCACGGGAAGCGGCACTCCCCCAGGAAGCGGCAACGACACCACCCCTCGGCCGTCAACCCACCCGAATCTCCCGATCGGCGAGCAACTCGAGCGGGACGAGCCCTACGAACCCAGCGAACCCGTGGGATCCGCCCGATGAGCGTGGCGCCCGACGCCCCCAGCATCTACGTCCACCGCCGCACCGCCAGCCCGGCGGCCGCAGCCGCGTGGTCGCCGCGTCACCAGCTGGCCACGAACCTGCGCTCGATCCTGGGCCGTGCCTACCCGCGACTGATCGGGTTGCGGCGCGAACCGTCCTGGCTGCTCTTCGAGATCCTGCTGCCGTTCCTGACGACCTCTGCGTTCGTGTTCGTCTATCGCGCACTCCAGGCACCGCCCGAATACGTCGGCTTCGTCGTGCTGGGCGGCGCGATGACCGCGTTCTGGCTGAACGTCATGTGGATGATGGCCGCGCAGCTCTACTGGGAGAAGGACCAGGGCAACCTCGACCTCTACTTCACCGCCCCCATGAGCCTCATGAGCATCCTGCTCGGCATGGCGATCGGTGGTCTGGTGGCCACCTGCCTGCGAGCGGGCGTGGTGCTGGTGATCGGGACGCTGCTCTACGGCGTCGTCTTCAGCATCGACCAGTGGGCCCTCCTGATCGCCGTCTTCGTGCTCACCCTCGTCGCGCTCTACGGCCTCGGCATGGTGCTCGCCAGCCTGTTCCTGCTGTGGGGCCGCGAAGCGTGGCACATGACCCAGGCGCTCCAGGAGCCCGTCTACTTCGTCTCGGGGCTCAACTTCCCGGTGGGTCGCCTTGGCGCGCTGGGTGCCGTGGCGATCGGGATCATTCCACTGGCGGTCGGACTCGACGGGATGCGGCAGCTGGCATTCGCCGGCAGCAGCGCCAACATCGGCACCCCGAAGCCGGAGGTGGAAGCGCTCATCCTCGTCGCGATGGCGGTCGTCTTCATCGGCCTTGCCAGGTTCATGCTGCGCAAGCTCGAGTGGCTCGCCCGCAACGAGGGTCGGCTGACCCTCCGCGGCAACTGAGCCAAGCCCCGTGACCGCTACATCCGCTTCCCCTCCCAACGTCCAGGTGCCGGCCGGCCTCGCCGGTGGCCGCGCGCGACCGCTGCGCACGCGCGCGGAGAACCTGCGGGACGGGTGGCGCAGCTTCCGGACGGCCGCCCGACTCGGCTGGATGACCGAATCGAACTGGACCGATCCCGTCCTCTTCGTCATCTACTCGGTCGCCAAGCCGATCGCCTCGGTGCTCATCCTCATCTTCATGCTCGAGGTCATCAGCGGCGGGAACGCCCGCCCGGAGTTCCGCGCCTTCGTCGTCGTCGGGAGCTCGCTCTGGTCGTTCGTGATGGGAGGCGTGGCGGGACTCGCCTGGTCCGTGCTCGACGACCGCGAGCGCTATCGGATGCTCAAGTACCTCTACGTGAGCCCGAACTCGCTCCTGATCGTGCTGCTCGGGCGGGGCGCTGCGCGCGTCGGCATCGCCGCCTCGGGCGCGCTCATCACACTCCTCATGGGCGTGCTGTTCCTCGGCGTGCACTTCGACGTGTCGACCGTCGACTGGCCGTTGCTTGTGATCTCCATGGCGCTTGGCCTCCTCGCCATCGTGGCCCTCGGAATCGTGCTCGCGGGCGTGGTGATGCAGACGCGGCAGGACTCGTGGTCGTACCCCGAGGCCGTCGCGGGCGGGCTCTTCCTGGTCGTCGGCGCGATCTTCCCGCTCTCGGTGCTGCCGATGCCCGCGCAGGTCCTCGGCCTGATCAACCCGCTCACCTGGTGGCTCGAAGGTGTTCGCCATGCCCTGTTCCCCGGCAGCGTGAGCGGCGTCGGCGGCCCGGGCTCCCTGTGGCTGACCGTGAGCGGTACCCCGGTACCGGGGACCGCGGCACTCATCCTCGCCTTGCTGGGGTCAACGGCGGTGGCTACACTCGCCGCGGTTGCGGCTTACCGCTGGAGCGAGCACCGCGCCAAGGAACGAGGGTTGTTCGATCAGACGACCGGTTCCTGAGCGGGAGACCGGATGCGCATCTACGAAGGAACGCCGCGCCAGGACTACGAAGAGGTGCTTCGATCGATCGGGGCCCTCATCGACCAGCGAGGCATGCGGGAAATCCTGCTGACCGAGGCACCCGACGGCTTCGTGATCCAGGGGCTCATCGGGGCCACGTCGGATACGTCTGCCTCGGCCGATCCGAGCATGAAGATCGAGAAGGAGACGTACACCTTCCTCGACGATGACATTGCGCGCTTCATGGAGGAGGCGATAACCCGGCGCTCGGGCGGCGGTCCGGCGCCCGATTCGGTCCGGGCCGGCGGCTATGAGCGGGCTCTCCGCGTGCTCGGCCGTTACATCGACCAGCAGAAACCGCGCGACATCTTCTTCTTCGAGCAGGACGGCTCATACGTGGTGCGCCTGCTCATGGGTACGCGCGCGGGAGCGCGGCACGTCCTCGCGGAGTTCACGCCCGACGAGCTCCAGACGATGGTCGACCAGGCACCGGGCTGGCGCGGATCGAGCGCCGAAACCACTCGTTAGAGTCCCCGCGCAAGAGGTCTTACACTTGCGCACCCGAGCCGGACCAAGGAGAACAGGAACATGAAGATCGTAAAGGTGATCGGGGCAGCCATCGGGGTACTGGTGGCAGCCGCTGTGGTCATTCCCCTGGTCGTGCTGGCCGGACTGTTCGTCTGGCTGAAGCTGACCGAAGAGGCCGACGAGGAAGCCCTCGAGCTCGAGCAGGAGCAGAGCGCCTGACCTGCCGCGTCCCTCAACGCCGCACCACGAGCCGGGTCACCTGACCCGGCTCGCTGCATTTGGGGGCTTGCCCGTCATCTGAGAGCTGGGCCCCAGGTGCCAGCCCCCGCCTCTGGTCGCGACTATCCTCGCCGGGTGCCCGCTGCCGAACTGATTCCCTCCTTTCCGGCGAGTGGCGCGCCGGTCAGCTTCCTGGTCGACTACGACGGGACGATCGCCCGCCAGGACGTCACCGATCACCTGCTCGAGCACTTCTCCGACGATCCGACGTGGCGCGCGCGCGACAACGAATATGTCGACGGGCTGGTGGGGTCGCGTGACCTGCTGGCCTGGGACCTGACGATCCTGGCCGCGGACGTCCCGACCCTCGAGGCCGAGGCCGCGGCCCAACCCCATGACGAGACCTTTCCCGGGTTCGTGGCCGCGGTGCACCGGCACGGTGGCGCGATCGAGGTGGTCAGCGATGGTCTCGGCTTCTACCTCGAGCCGGCCCTCGAGCGACTGGGGGTTGGCGGGCTCCCGATCGCGACCAACCGGGCGCGCTTCCCGGTCAAAGCCGACGACCCGCCGCCCGAGATGAGCTTCCCGTACGGCCACCCTCGCTGCTTCGTGTGCGGCACGTGCAAGCGCGAGCGCGTGCTGAAGCATCGCGCCGCCGACCGGGCGGTCGTCTTCATCGGAGACGGCGTCAGCGACCGATTCGCGGCGGCCCACGCGGACGTCGTCTTCGCCAAAGCCAGCCTGGCGCGCATGTGCGAGAGCGAGGGCTGGGCATATCACCCGTGGGATCGATTCGGCGAGATCACGGATTGGATCGAGGCCGCATTCGCCGACGGGCGGCTCCCATCATCGCGCGACGCGCTCGCGGGTTGGCGCGCCCGTCACGCGCCCGCGCCGCGGGCCTTCATCTGTGGCCCCGAAGTGTGGGGAGAGGGCCGAACGACGCCCGGCCCCGGGTCGAACCTGACAGGATAGTCCGCGACATCCCGCCCATCGCCCGCGGGCGTTACGCTTTGGCCGAGACGACGGAACGGAGGAGGTGGTGCCATGGCGCAACGCGTATCGATCTTGCTCGGGACCCGCAAGGGCGCATTCATCCTCGACGCTGACGCATCCCGGAAGGACTGGCAGATCCGCGGTCCCTACTGCGAGACCTGGCCGATCCACCACCTGGCCTGGGACGCCTCGCGCGGCACGCTGCTGGCGGCCGGCGGCAGTCCCTGGTTCGGCCCCTCGGTGTGGCGCTCCATGGACAACGCGGAGACGTGGACCCAGTCGAGCGAAGGCCTGACCTACGGCGACGAGGGCCCGAAGATCGCCACGATCTGGAACGTCACGCCCGCAAACGGCTCGATCTACGCGGGAGTCGAACCCGCGGGCCTTTTCCGCAGCGACGACGGCGGCGACACCTGGCGACACGTCAGCGGACTCCGCAACCATCCCAGCCGGCCGGAGTGGCAGCCCGGGAACGGCGGCCTTTGCCTCCACTCGATCGCCGCGCATCCCTCGGACAAGGACAGGATGTGGGTCGGCATCTCGGCAGTCGGCACGTTCGAGACGACCGACGGCGGCGAGTCCTGGCAGACGCGCAACAAGGGCGTGCGAGCCGGCTTCCTGCCCGAGCCGCCTCCGGAGTTCGGGCAGTGCGTCCACAAGCTGCGCCTGCACCCCGATCGCCCCGACGTTCTCTTCCAGCAGAACCACAGTGGCGTCTACCGCTCCGACAATGCCGGCGCGGACTGGACCGAGATCACGGCCGGCCTGCCGTCGGAGTTCGGCTTCCCCCTGGTCATCCATCCGCACGATCCGAAGACGATCTACACCATCCCCTTGAACGGCGACGACAAGGGCCGCTACATGCCCGAGGGCCACGCCGCGGTCTGGCGATCGCGCGACGAGGGTGAGGCCTGGGAGCAGCTCGACAGCGGCCTGCCGACGAGCGACGCGTACCTCGGCGTCCTCCGCGAGGCCATGTCCGTCGACCAGCTTGACCCGATCGGTGTCTACTTCGGCACGTCGACGGGGCAGCTCTTCGGGAGTGCAGACGAGGGCGCCAGCTGGAACCTGCTGGCCGACTACCTGCCGCCGATCTGGTCGGTCGAGACCGTCTTGCACGACGCCTGAACATGGCGGTGGTGCACCTGCCCCGGTCGCTGGTGGCGCTCTTTCCCGAACCGCCGCCGCGCGTCGTCGTAGTCGAGGCCGGGGACGTCAAGGCGCTGGTCCGGGAGCTGGAAGCGCGCTGGCCGGGAATGTGGGACCGGCTGTGTGAGCCGGGTCCTCGCCTGCGCGAGCACATCAACGTCTTCGTCGACGGTGAGCGGGTGGCCCTCGATGCCGCGCTGGGCCACGCAGCGGTGGTGCATGTGATCCCTGCCGTTGCCGGCGGCTGAGCGCGGCGGGCAGTTTGCGGCGGCCTCCCGGATCGCGTACGGTCGGGGAAGCGGAGGGCAATGCCGGCTTGGGGCCGGCATCTTTTTTGTAGCCGGAATGACCGGCAGAGGGAGAGGGATATGAGGATCAGGCGGGCAGTAGCCGCCATGCTGTGTTCGGCGTTTGCAATGGTGCTCGTCAGCGCGCCCACGTTCGCATCCGGCGGAACCACGCGGATGGTCGATACGGATGGCCGCGCCTCGGCGGGCAATTGCGCCGGCAGCGGCTTCGCATTCAAGAAGATCCAGAAGGCCATCGACGCCTCAACCAGCGGCGACACGGTCCTGGTGTGCCCCGGCACCTACGAGGAGCAGGTCGCAGCCCTGGGCTTGAGCAACTTCACGCTCAAGTCAGTGGATCAGGGGGCCGCCACGATCAAGACGCCAAGCGTGCTCGCCGCCGACTACCTCGTCGGACTGGGCGAGGGCAACAACATCTCCTTCCAGGGCTTCACGCTCGCGGTGCGGGCCGGCGACGGCATCAACTGCCAGCAGCTCGGAGAAGCCATCCTCGTCGCCGACACGGTCGGTTCGGAGATCCGCGCCAACCGCATCCGCGCAACCGGGGGCCTGACGCTCGGGCCGTGCGGATACGTGGTCGGCATCCAGGTCGGGCTCAACGGACCGTTCGGCTCGCCGCCGCTCGCCCACCGCACCGGCTTCTCGCCCGCAGGACCGACCCCGCCTGCCTCCAGAGCCACCGTCGACTACAACGCGGTGCGCGACTTCATCGGCGCGGGCATCGTGGTCGGAGGAGACCCGCATGCGAGGTCCCTCATCACCCGCAACTCGGTGCGCTTCTTGCACGAAACCGCCGACGCGAGCACGTGCGGATCGATTCCGCTGGCGCCGGGCATCGCTGCTACGGCGGGAATTCCGCGGATGGGCGTGCCGTCGTTGATGGGTCGCCTCAAGTCGGCCATGAAGACTGTCGTCCCAGGCGGGACCACCAGCAGCATCTGCTTCGCCTTCGGCATCATCGAGGGCGAGGGCGGAACGGGTGACATCGTCAACAACCGCGTGCTCTCGGGGCCCCACTCGGCGTTTGGCACCCCGAGGCCGGTGTCCACGACGGGCACCACCAACCCGACGGCCGCGCTGTTCGTGGGCATCCTCCAGTTGGTCCCGGGAACCGGCGTCGGTCGCACGAGCGTGACCGACAACGCCGTCTTCCGGACCCTGGCCGGCGTCGGTGGCCTCGCAGCCGACAACACCACGATCTCGGGCAACTTCCTGCACGAGAACATCCTCGGCGTCTTCCTCGGCTCGACGGTAGGCGCGACGGTCAATGACAACATCGCGCACAACAATGCCGTTGGCATCGGCATCAACGACGAGGCCTTCCCGGTCAACAGCGTGCTCAGCCATGACAACACGGTCACGGGCAACCACGTGTTGGGCAACTTCATCAACAGCTGCTTCGACAACACGACCGGTGGAACGGGCTCATACGGGACCGACGACACCTGGAGCGGTAACACGGCAGAGGACAACTCGTCCGATCCGTGGGGCATCTGCGGGCAGGCCGTCGTCTAGCGGTATCGCAACAGCAGCGCGCAGTCACGACGGGCCGGGGAGCGATCCCCGGCCCGTTTCGTTGCCTCTGGTGGCCTCGGCGCAGCCCTCGCCGGCCCCCTGCGGATCGCGTACGGTCGCCGCGGCGTGGTCCCGGAGACCGCCCGAGGTCCGGCGGGATCGCTGATGGGAGAGGGCAACACCGATGAAACGAAGTCTTGCTGCTCTGATGCTCGCGATCATGGCGCTTGCCCTCGGCGCGCCTGCCGCGTTCGCGGCCGGTGGCACCACCTCGCATGGTCGACGTCGACGGCCATGCGTCGTCTGGCGATTGCAACGGCCGGGCTCGCCTTCAAGCAGATCCAGAAGGCCATCGACGCCTCGATGAGCGGCGACACCGTGCTCGTCTGCCCTGGCTCATACCTCGAGCAGATCCACGCCGACGGCCGCAACAACTTCACGCTCAAATCCGTGCAGCGATGGATTGACGCACTCGGCCAACACCTGGATCAACGTCCGCTTCCGCGTCACCGGCGCCAACGGCACCACGCTGGCCGCGCGAGCCTGGGCGGACGGTGCCGCCGAAACGAACTCGTGGCAGTACAGCGCCACCGACTCCGCCGCTTCGCTCCAGGGAAGTGGCTCGTTCGCGCTGCTTGCCTATGTGGCTGGCAACACCAGCAACGGCCCCGTGTTGGTGAGCTTCGACGACTGGACCGTGAAACCCTGACCGTGGCCTGAACTGCATCGTGTGGAACTGCCATCGAAAGTGATAGCATGATGGCGTGGAACGCACCACCATCACGCTCGACAAGGAGATGCGCCAACGGCTGCATCGGATCGCCAGCGAGCGCGGCATTTCGATGGCGGCGCTGATCCGCGAGGCGATCGACGAGACGATCGAGGGGCACGCCCCCAAGCCGCGGAGCCTCGGCGTGGCCGCCTCCGGAGCCCGCGACACGGCGCGCCGAGCTGGCGACGAACGTCCCGAAGCACGCGCGTGGCGCTGATCCTGGACACTGGACCGCTCTACGCCTCGCTGGATCGCTCAGACCAGGACCACGGTGCGTGCAGGGCCCTCATCGAGGCGGCCAATGAGCCGCTGCTCATCCCCGCGCCCGTCCTCGTTGAGGTGGACTACTGGATCCACCAGCGCTTGAACCCGGGTGCGCTCGTTGCGCTGCTCGCGGACATTGAGGCCGGCGCTTACGTTGTGGCGGACTTGACCCGCGCCGACTATGCGCGGGTCCGCGAGGTGTGCGATCGCTATGCCGACGCCGATGTCGGATTCGTAGATGCGGCCGTGCTAGCCATCGTCGAGCGGATGAACGAACCCAAGCTCGCGACGCTCGATCGCCGGCACTTCGGCCTTCTCCGGCCGCGCCACCGGGATACCATCGAGCTTCTGCCCGCCTGAGCCGCTCTGTCGCTTCGCCTCCGGCGACCGACCATGGCGACGATCCAGTCGGACGACTCCGGCGCCTCCCATTCCGCGGCATCGCGGCACCGGTTCGTGCGCGCGAGGCGGGGCCGAGCCTTTCTGGTTCTCGGATCATCCGCTGAATCTGCATGGGACACTTCGACCCTCTACCGGCATCTATGGGGCGTGGTGGCAGAAGGGACGATCCCGGGCGGAATGGCGGCCACCGTGGCGAGTGCCGCGGCCGGCGATGCCGATGCCCTTGCCCGGACTCCTACTGGCCCATGGTCTGGGTTCCGTTGCCATGAAGGACCGTGCCGGCGGAACTCCGCCAGCCCGAACGCACCGTCACACCCAGGGAAGGAGATCGAAGATGAGAATCCGCATCGCAGCTGCACTGATCGCCATTGTCGCGTCAACTGCCAGCTGTTCCGGTGCCCAGCCGGCCACCAGCCAGCCGCCGCTCACGACCAGCCAGTCCATCAGTCAGCCGACGTCGGCGGTACCCACGTCGACGACCTCGCCAGCCCTCTCGTCGGCGGCCACACCGCTCGCTTCCCCGGCGGCCACCAGCAGCACTTCGGCGGGGGCTACCCCGACGGGGCTCGATGTCTCCGCGGGCTACGCAGACCTTCCGGGCTGGATCGTGTTCGAGCACTTCGGCCAGGCGCCCGATGGGTCCACTAGCACGCTCGACTTCCACCACCGGATGATCTGGCTCGTCCATGCCAATGGCTCCGGGCTCCACGAACTCGCGGCGGGCAAGCCGGTCGACGGGAAGGTGTCGCCTGACATCTCCCCCGACGGGTCGCAGGTGGCGTTCTCGTCATATGACCCGCTCGTGAGACTCTGGGAGGCGCCGATCGAGGGCGGCGATCCCGTCCTGATCTCGACCGACTGCAGCGGACGATTCAACGACTGCCAGGCGTACGACCCTGCGTACTCCGCGGATGGAAAGAAGCTGGCGTTCGTGCACTTCGACGGGGCCCGTGCCGAGACCGCCATCGCGATCCGCGACCTTTCATCAGGTCAGGTGACATACCTGAAATCGACGGCGATCTCGCTGTCCCGCGGCTACCTCGCTCAGCCGTCATGGTCGCCCGACGGGAAGCAGATCGTCTATTACCGAAGTCTGCAGCCGAACCCGGACGAGCACGTGACCGACACGCGGCTCTTCGTGGTGGCCGCCGACGACTCGGCCATCAGCGAGCTACCTCAGCCGCTTCACCGCTGGGCGGCCGACCCAGACTGGTCGCCGGATGGCTCGCTGATCGTCTTCAGCAGCGCACCCAACCGCGAGACCGAGGGCTGGGCCGACGGTCCTACGGGCGGCATCTACACCATCCGCCCGGACGGCACGGACCTGCGGCAGGTCTGCACCACCTGCCTCAACGGCGGTTCGGCGCCGAGCTGGACGCCCGACGGCGAGCACATCCTCTTCTGGGGCTACCGCTCCTGGGCGCTCATGGACCGCGACGGTGGGCGCGCGGCGCACATCAACCAGGCAGCACTCACCTGGTTCGGCGACCGGCTCGGCTTCGGTTACGCGGCGTTCCTTCAGCCGACGCGCTGAACCCTCCCGCCCTCCGCACCGGGGCACGGGGCGAGGGTTCCCGCACGTCGGGCTTGCAGCGAAACGCCGACATGCCTACCATTGGAAAAACCCCCGGAGGTTCTGTCCCGTGGCTAAGTATGTCTTCGTGACCGGAGGCGTCACCAGCTCCCTGGGCAAGGGCATCACCGCTGCAAGCATCGGTCGCCTGCTCAAGAGTCGTGGTCTCTCGGTCTCAATCCTCAAGCTCGATCCCTACATCAACGTCGATCCGGGGACCATGTCGCCATACCAGCACGGCGAGGTCTTCGTCACCGATGACGGCGCCGAGACCGACCTCGACCTCGGTCATTACGAGCGATTCATCGACGAGAACCTGACCCAGCTGTCGAACGTCACCACCGGCCGCATCTACCAGGCGGTGATCGCAAAGGAACGGCGCGGCGACTATCTCGGCGGCACGGTCCAGGTCATCCCGCACATCACCAACGAGATCAAGGAGCGCATCGGTCGCGTGGCCCGCGATGGTCGCGCCGATGTCGTGATCGTGGAGGTCGGCGGCACCGTGGGCGACATCGAGTCCCTGCCGTTCCTCGAGGCCATCCGCCAGATGCGCAAGGACGTGGGCCGAACGAACGTGATGTACGTCCACGTGACGCTGCTGCCGGCACTCGCCGCGACCGGGGAGCTCAAGACCAAGCCGACGCAGCACTCCGTCAAGGAGCTGCGGGGAATCGGTATCCAGCCGGACGTCATCGTGCTGCGCTCGGATCACCCCGTCAGCCAGGAGATCCGCGAGAAGATCGCCCTGTTCACCGACGTTGCATCCGAGGCGGTCATCCCGGCGGAGACGGCCGAGACGATCTACGAGGTGCCGCTCCAGTTCGAGGCGCAGGGCCTCGGCGACCTGATCGTCCGCGAACTCGGGCTCGAAGGCGTCGCCGGGCCCGCTGACCTCACCGCGTGGCGTGCCCTCGTGGACCGCATCAAGCGCCCCAAGCCCACGCTCGAGGTCGCGCTCGTCGGAAAGTACATCGAGCTACCCGACGCCTACCTCTCGGTCAGCGAGGCGCTGCGGCACGCCGGCTGGGCGCAGGAACGCGCCATCCAGATCCGCTGGGTCGACTCGGAGCAGCTGACGGCAGAGAACTACGCCGAGCATCTGGCCGGCGTGGCCGGCGTGCTGGTGCCGGGCGGCTTCGGCCATCGCGGCATCGAGGGCAAAGTGCTGGCCGCCCGCTATGCGCGCGAGCGGAAGGTGCCGTACCTGGGGCTCTGCCTCGGCCTCCAGTGCGGCGTCATCGAGGTGGCGCGCGACGTGGTCGGTGCACAGGATGCCAACTCGACCGAGTTCGACCTCTTCACAAATGCGCCGGTAATCGACTTCATGCCCGACCAGCGGGAGATGGAGGAGAAGGGCGGAACGATGCGGCTGGGCCTCTACCCCGCCCGCCTGACGCCCGGAACCCGTGCCGCCGAGGCGTACGGAACCGAGGTCATCTACGAGCGCCACCGCCATCGCTTCGAGGTCAACAACGCATATCGCGACGCGCTCGAAGGCGCGGGCATGGTCCTATCCGGGCAGTCGCCAGACGGCCGCCTGGTCGAGATCGTGGAGCTGCGCGACCACCCGTGGTTCGTGGCCAGCCAGTTCCACCCCGAGTTCCGGAGCCGGCCCGATCGGCCGCATCCGCTGTTCAGCGGCTTTGTCAAGGCCGCCATCGCCCTGGCGCCCGGAACGGGGGCTGGCGTTTCGCAGGACGGTGATGCGTCGACGACACCGTCGCACCCCTCGCAGTCCCGGCGTCCTGAGCGCGGGCGTGCCCGCCGCCACATCCAGTCTGGTCCGACCGGGACGTCGTCGGCCTGCGGCTGCCTGAGACACGCTGACGGCGCGGCCTCCCATGAATCCTGATGCGCACGGCCGGCACCGACCGCGGTGGCTTCATGCGTCGCTGGCGCTCCTCGCGGCCTCCACGATGGCCCTGGCCATGCACCCGACTTCGGCCGAGGCGGCTGGCACTACGTACTTCGTCGATTGCTCAGCCGGAAGCGACTCGGCCCCGGGTACCTCGCAGGTATCAGCGTGGCGCAGCCTGGTGCGCGCTTCGGCGGCAACCCTCGGGCCCGGGGATTCACTCCTGCTGAAGGCCGGATGCCGCTGGACCGGACCATTGCGTGCGAGCTGGGACGGCAATGCATCGTCCCCCGTTACGATCGCCTCGTACGGGGATGGTGCGATGCCGATCGTCGAGAACTTCTTCGACGACATCGAGATCTCGGGCTCA
>JBBRYO010000037.1:0-22408 GCA_038237595.1 Candidatus Limnocylindrales bacterium
CCTGCTGGTCGGCCGCGCTCGGCAGTCTCAGGACGCCGGCGTCGCGACAGTTCTATGACCGGAAGCGGAGCGAGGGCAAGTCCCATCACCAGGCGGTCATCGCGCTGGCCCGGACCCAGCTCCGGGTGCTCTGGACGATGCCCCGGGCCGGCACCCTGTTCAGCGCCGAGCGGGCGCTTCAGGCCGCTTGACAAAGATGGACATCCTTTCCGTTGGTCTGCGGCCGGTAGGGGCGCGTGCGTTTGTGGCGTGCCCCCAGCTCGGCCATGACGCCGGCGTAGAGGCGGCTCTGGGCGTAGGCCTTGCCGTTGAGTTCCCAATCGATGTCAAGCCCCGACGGTGCTAGCGTGACTGCCGAACGGGTCGGCCGATGGGGCGCTCCGCGACCCCTGTCCTCGGCCACCCGTTCCCGGTCGTTGGCGCAGTCGGGACCGGCGTGATCGCACCTCTGCCGGCACCGCGTAGCGGGCGGCGATGATGGCGCGTGCCTCGACCGCGTCGACTGTCCGCCCGTCGATGTCGCGCAGCACATACGGCTGGCCACGGCGCCAGCAGGCGATGATGCGGGTGAGCAGCGTCGGCGCGATGTGGCAGAGGGCTGAGGTGTGGTGCTTGCCGGCTTCGGTCATCAACCGGTGATAGCGCGCCGCCAGCGACGGATCCAGCCGGCGAGCATGGTCAGCGGCCAGGAACAGCGCCTCGCGCAGCACGGCGTCGCCGCGCTTCGTCGGTCCGCCATGCCGACCGGCCAGGCCGGAGGCATCGAGCGCGGGCACGAGACCGGTGAAGGAGCGCGCGGCCGCCAGTGACGAGAACCGGGCGGGGTCGCCCAGCCGGCCGAGGATGGCCGCACCGGTGATTGCCCCGACGCCCGGCGCCGAGCGGATGATGCCGCTCGGATCGGCCGCATCGAGCATCACCGCGATGCGCTCGTCGAGCTCCTTGATCTCGGCGCTCATGGCCAGTGCCAGCCGCGCTTCGATGGCGATGTCCTCGGCGAGGTCTGGATAGTCCAGTTCTCCATCCCACAAGGCATGCGTCTCCGCTGCCGCCACCAGCAGCCGGTCGGCTTCGGCCTCGCCGAACATGCCCCGAGAGAGGCGCGCGAAGAAGCGCGCCAGCCGGGCCCGGCCGAGTCGCCGGACCGTATCCGGGTCGGCATAGCCCGCGGCCAGGAACCGCAGCGGCGTCGTGTTGGCCAGATCACCACCCAGCGCCGCGTGCCAGGCCGGTCCCAGGATCTCGCGCAGCGCGTCCAAACGGGCGAGCGACTTGCCGCGTCGCAGTACCAGCGTCGAGTGGAGCTTCGTCGCGCGGCGCAGCGCATCGCCCGGTCCGAGACCGCGCTCCGGATGGAGGCCGTCCGGGTGGAGCAGCGGCAGCCGGGCGAGCAGACGCGAGTCCAGCCGATCGCTCTTGGTGTGCTTGGCGTAATAGGCGCGCAGGTCGGCGGCGCGCTCGGGCGGCACCAGCACGACGGTGGCCCCGCGTCGGCGGAACCATCCAGCGAGCGCCACCCAGGCATTGCGCGTCGGCTCCATGACCACGGTCAGCTCGGCCGGAGCGGTGCCGGCCGGCAGCCGCGACCACAGGTCATCGAGGTCGCGCGCCGTGGTCCGGAACGAACGGCCCGACCAGACGAACTCGCCGCGTTCATCAGCCAGACTGGCCTGGTGCGCGGCGCGACAGGCGATGTCGATCCCGAGTCGAAGTTTCATCCCGACCTCCCGTGCATGGGCGACCACGACCGACCGGCCGCCAGCCGCCGTGCGAAGGGGATCGGCACCAGACATTCGCTAACAGGGATCCGTGACGGGTGTTCGGACCCGATCACGGTCGCCAGGTTCCCAACAGGGCGATCCATCCTCCGGCGGTGGCCCCGTCCGCCAACGTCATCAACAGGCTAGGAGTCGACGAGCGCTCCGATCGGTCACTGAGCGACGGCGGACGGGAGCCGGGCCTCGGCATCCTCACACGACCCGGCCGGATCGTGTGCGATCGAGGCACACCCAGATTGAATGCCGTTGTCGGTGAGGACCCGCTCGATGCGCACGCCACGCTCGGCGAAGAAGACCGCGGCCTCGCTCAGCGCAGCGACGGCGCTGGCGGGCCGTTCATCATCGACGAGAGCCACGAAGCCGAGCCGGGTGGCGTCGTCGACGAAGACCTCGAGGTGGTCGTAGCCGTCGCCTCGGTGGCGGTTCGGAGCGCGCTCCCGCCCGAGCACGCGGTGGCCACCGGCGGTGGGCACTCGCCCCAGCTTCTTGTGGTCCTGGTGGAGCAGCACGCCGGGATGGCAGGCGACGTAGCGCAGGGGAGCGCCGGTCAGCATGTCTTCCTGGTCGAGGCGGCTCATGCCGGCACGCTCGAGGATGTCCGAGATGGTCGAGCGGGGATGACCCGTGAGATAGGCCAGGCGATGCGGGCCAAAGCGGTGGGCGACCCGCGCAGCGAGGATGGCCTCGACGCGTTCCTGCGACAGGGCGCGCGGCGAACGGAGGGGCCGGGAACTGCGATCGTCGAGGCCGGCGACACCCTCGGCGCGGTACCGCCGGACCACTTGTAGCCGGTCGCGCGGCTGATCCCGAGCTCGGTCGCGACCATCGCCACGGGCTTGCCGAGGACGATCACCCGATCGACCAACAGCTGCCGAGAGAACACGCTCAATCGGGCACTACGATGACCCACGAGAGCCTCCTGCTGGTGCGGTGCTTCAACACCCCTCACCATGCAGCGAGGCTCTCGTCTGTCAACAACGTGTTCGGGAATCACAACTAGCGGGCCCGCCCAGGTCAATCTCTTTGTGTATGTGTGCATTTGGTGCACGGCCGAGCAACGCCTCAGCTCCCGCACGGCGTCCTGGCGATGCATGTGAACCACGACGGCGTACAATCGGAGACGCCGACGACGGTCGGCCCGCGACGCCGGCGCTGTCCGCGGCCGAATGCAGTGGTCAACGTGCCCCAGCACGTTGCGACCGGCGCGAGTGCTCAGCCTTCCCCGGGCGACCGTGTCCGCTGGCGTGCTATGGGCCATGTCAAAGGGCTGGGGGCCCAACCGAAATCCTGATGACGAAGCAAGGGTGGACCTCCGTGAAACAGCTCCTCGTGGCATTGTGCGCAATCAGCCTTCTCATCATTGGCGTCCAGGCTGCCGGCTCAAGACCAGCACAGGACACCCCTAGCCTTCTCGTTACGACCGACTCGGGCGTGGCTCAGACAGTTTCCACAACGACGAGCCTGGCCAGCTTCAGCCACGTCTACGTGATCGTGATGGAGAACAAGGCTTACAGCCAGATCATCGGCAATACGTCGGAGGCGCCCTACATCAATAGCCTTGCCGGCAAATACGCGCTGGCCACGAACTATTTCGCCATCCGCCATCCGTCGCTGCCCAACTACCTGGCCCTGTGGTCGGGCTCGACACAGGGCGTGACCGACGACCACACCTACAACTTCAGCTCGGGCAGCACCCTTGCGGACCAGCTCGAGAATGCGGGCAAGAGCTGGCACGTGGCCGCGCAGAACGTGAAGCTGCCCTGCTTCACGGGCAGCACCGCCACGGGCGGCGAGGATGGTACGAGCGGCGGATACGCCCGTCGGCACGAACCGGCTATCAGCTGGACCAGCGTGTCGGGCAATGCCAGCCGCTGCGCGCGGATCACCGACTTCACGCACTTCGATCCGACCCTCGGCAAGTTCTGGTTCATCGTGCCCAACGTCTGCAACGACATGCACGATTGCTCCATCCGCACCGGCGATAACTTCCTGAAGAGCTTCATCCCCACGATCACCAGCTCCCCGGCCTTCACGAACAGCGTGCTCTTCCTGACCTGGGACGAGGGCGAGGGATCGCTGGGCGGTGGAGGCCAGGTGGCGACGCTCGCCATCAGCCCGCTCGCGCGCACGGGATTTCGCTCTGCCACTGCCCACACGCACTACTCACTGCTGCACACCATCCAGAATGCATGGGGTCTGCCATGTCTCATCAACACCTGTCCAGCCAACGATCTGCGCGAGCTGTTCAAATGACAATTGCGAGGGGCTCGAATCCAGCTGGCTTGCATGTCTCCGCTTGAAATCAAGTAGTGTCCAGGGACGTGGTGTAGCAGCGGGCAGGCCGAGTAGGTGAAAGACCACCGCGCCATCCTCAGGGCGTTGCAGTTAGCAACCGACGTCAAAGAGGTGACCCGATGGCCCTGGACAGGATGGCGCTCTTGGAGCTGCTCGGCAAGGCCGCGAGCGAACGGCGATACGGACCTCCTGCGCGAGGGACGTGAAGGTCCTAGCCCAGGCGCTCATGGACGCCGAGGTCTCGGCGCAGGTGGGCGTCGTGCACGGCGAACGGGCACGCGATCGCCGGGTCACCCACCGCAACGGCTATCGCGAGCGGTTGGGACACCCGCGGGGACCATCGAGCTGCCCATCCCGAAACTCTGCGACGGGAACTACTTCCCCTCGCTCCTCGAGCCGCGCCGACGCGCCGCCGGCAGCAACTCCACCGCCGGTTCCTACTTCCTGAACATGGGCATCGGGGGCATCGCGGTCGGCGACAGCGTGGCTCCCAACACCAGCGTGGCCGTACCGGGCGTCGGCTAAGTGATCCTCTACGAGACGCAATCGACCAGCGATGCCACCGACGCAGTCAGGTCGTCAACCTGATCCACGCAAGGGCCTAACAAGGCAGGCTCGGCCGTTGGCGGGGCGGTGCGCTGGCGGTTACACGCGCCTCTACGCCGCACCCGGCGAGCCGTGCCTGTGGAATTCCGCTGCCGAGCGCTTCGGCCAGTAGGTCGGCCCGTTCATCAGCTACGACGACCCGCAGTCGATCATCCCACGCACGAGCTTCATCAAGGAGGAGGGCTGCCACCCGGCATGCCAGGGCCTGAGGCGCTGTAGCCGGCGAGGCCGCTGGCGGAGGTGCCCTGCCAGAACACGGCGGCGCTCGAGGCGCTGCACCAAACACGCCCGTCTTCGTCTGGCTCGTGGCGAAGATGGCGCCGTGCTGGTGGTTTCGGCCCGGATGGCCTTGTTCGAGTAGCTCGTGGCATAGACGGCGTTGCCCAGTGTCGCTTGCGGCAGCCAGCACACGTTGACGAAGTTCGACTCGGGGTTGTCGGACCTTCAAATCCTGATGGCGTCACGTTTGCCTCCGGTCCACCGGTCAGGACCGTCACGGTGCGCGCTCTGGTGAGAAGGGCAAGCCACGGCCCCTTGAAATGCACATCAACGCAGGCGGCGAGCAAGCGCTGGTGCAGCTCGTCAGCCTCCGCGCGAGGGTGCGCATCGACCAATCCAGGTCTCCAGTCCCATGTCCCCAGCCTCCTGGAGAACCCAGCGGCCATCAATCGCACCTAGGTGGCTCCGCAGATCGCCCGGGAGACCAGAACGGTCGACAGCCTACGGGCCGGTCAGGGACCAGTACGAGGAGTGGCTGGAGGTCGCGCTCACGCGCCTCACTCCCGAGGACGCGCGAACCCCACCAGGCGTCGGTACTCGGCCCGTATTATCTCGTAACATTCGCATGAATCGGCTTCAAGTGCCTCCCGGTTCACGATGTGCATGGCTCCGCGACGGTAGGCGATACGACCTCTCGACTGAAGGTCAGCGACAATCAGGCCCACGGTCTGGCGAGCAGCTCCGAGCATGTGTGCCAGAAACTCCTGCGTCAGGTAGAAATCGTCGCCCTCAGGAGTGCGATCGTCCATCGTGAGCAGCCACCGTGCCGCTCGCCTGGGTAGGCGATGCACACTGTTACAAGCCGCGTTCTGGGCGACTTGTACGAAGAATGCTTGGCTGTAGTGAGAGAGCAATTCAGCTAGACCGGAACGGTCGCCGAGCAGGTCCGTAAGTCTTTGCGCGGGGATTCGCGATGCGTTTCCGTCGAGCTGCGCAACCAGGTGGAACGGGGGACTGTCTGCACCCATGAATATGGGACCGCCGGCCATTCCCTCTTTGCCCACAGCCCCGACCTCGGCGACAAGGCCCTCCGCCATCAGCGCGACGACAGAAATCATGCCGCTCGACGGGAAGTAGGCGAACTCCATCCGGTAACCCGGGCGCCCAAGGACGTCTCCTCTGCGCAGTCCCACTTGCTCAAGCCAAGGCTGCACAGCCTTTTCATCCTCGCCAGATAGGAGCGCGAGCAGATTGTTCGGCGCGGCCATGGCTGCACCCTTCACTAGGGCTTCAGATCAGCGGAGAAGCGAAAGCCTCTGCCACATATCTGGCAGACAAGGATACTCGGGATCGAGCACCCTCGACATAGCCGGGTTGGACGGACGTTGACCAGACAGCGTTCGCGGGTCACCACCTCGGCTACTGATGGGGTCCAGAACCCGTCGGCGACATAACACAGGCCGCAGCGGCGCACTGGGGATGCTTGCTGCACGGCGGCCCGAGAGGTGTGCGGTGGGCGAACTCCCAGCCGAGCCGCGTGCGTTGAGGCGTATTCGCAGCAACGCTCTGCGCCTGACAATACTCGACGGCAGCATCCTCATCGCTGGTGGGATGCTCGTCTTCCTCACTCTTCTCGTTGCCCAGAACGCTGCGGTAGTGTCGCTGACGCGTTCCACGGCAGCGGACTTGATCGCCTTTTCTGCGCTCACTGTTTCGGCGCTTTCCATATCCATACTCGCCTGGATCCGCTCGCGAGATGGGCGCGTCGTGGCTGCCCTGCACGAATCGAGCGCCTTCCTCCTCGCAGGCACGCTCAATGCGGCACTCCTGCTTCCCATGCTCCAATCGCAGCGGTCGGGAGTGGGTCGGCCGGCCCTAGCAGCCCTGCTTGACACCACGCTCGTCAGCGCCGCAGTTGGGGCCGTGCTCCTCTTCGGAGTCAGCCGAGCCCTCAAAAGACGAAGGATCTCCGGCTCGTCAGTACGACGCATCATGGCCGGGCCGGTGGTCGTGTCGCTGTTGACGTTGGTGTTGGTCTATGTGGTGGCTTCATACCTCGCAGTCAACACACGAACCGAACGAATCGAGCTCGCCCTCGATCCGTACGAACCAGCAGAGGTCGTCATGCACCTCGGTATCGCCGTGGCATTCTTGGTAGGTGCGGTGCTCTACAGACGGCTGTTCATTTCGGAAGGGCGCATCGTCTCGGCGTTCATGTGCATAGGCCTTGTCGTCGTGGCGGGCAGTCAGGTTCAGATCGCCATCGCTCCGCAGGTGGCGAGGTGGCAGCTGGCCGGCGATCTGGCCATGCGCGTCGCCTTCTACGCCATCGTGCTGAGCGGGTATGGACTTCAATTGCGCTCGGACGTTCGAGCGATGCGTAGGACGAGCCGAGCGATTGGAAAATCGCGCCGCCATGACCTGCTGCACGCCGTCAGAGCTGAGAGGTTCCGCGCTGGCAGAGAGATCCACGATGGGATCGCCCAGGACTTGGCTGCTGCTCGTCTTCCGATCAAGGCGCTACGACGGGCCGTGAGTGGTAACGCAGGGCTTGAGGCTATCGTCGCGAGTACCGAGGACGCGATCAGCCAGGCGCTCGACGATACACGTCAGGCGATCGAGACGTTGCGCCGAGCCACGACTGATTCCGTTCCGGTCCTGCCCGATCTCCGGAAGAACCTGAACACAGATGACAATGCGTCTTCGTCGCAGAGTGCAGTGCATCATCTTGCGAACAGCCCTCATAGCCCGCTGCTTCCGTGACCGACATTCGCGTCCGCCGCTCAAGATCCCGCGAGGCGAGACCCAGCGTCACGATCGCGCGGCGCAAGCGCCTTCGCGTCGTCGTCGCCGACGATCACGAGCTGTTCCGACGCGGTCTGACCTACATCCTCGAGCGAATGCCATGGATCCAGGTGGTGGGCGAGGCAGCAAGCGGTCAAGCCGCCTTGGAGCGTGTTCGTACGCTACAGCCCGATGTCCTGGTGGTCGACCTCGCGATGCCTGACATGGACGGGATCGAGGTATTGCGCGAACTGAAGTCTCGACAACCAGGTGTTCGATGCCTGGTCCTTTCCATGCACGCCGAAGAGGCGCCTGTTCGGAGCGCCATCGACATGGGAGCGGCCGCATTCGTAGTCAAGGAAAGCGCCGCCGAGGAGCTCGAGCTTGCCTTGCGCGCGATCTCCCGCGGCGCGTTCTACATGAGCGCCCGCGTGGCTCAATTCGCAACGTCAGCCAATCAGCCTGCTGGGTCCGGACCCACGCATGGAATTGGGCAGCTGACTGCGCGGCAGCGCGAGATTCTCACTCTTGTTGCTTCCGGATTCACGACGCAGGCGATCGCACACCAGCTCGCCATCAGCGTCAAGACGGTGGAGACTCACAGAACGCAGCTCATGGATCGGCTTGGATTGCACGATGTCGCGAGCCTGGTCCGATTCGCGATCCGAGAAGGATTGATATCCAGAGACTGAGCGCTCGACACAGGCGGAGCCGGCCTCCATCAACCCGGCATCGACTGGTCTCCGTTTTCGAGCTTGCCCCGCTCGCGGGCTTGATTGCCGTTGCCGTGCTGCTGGTTGCCACCGACGGCACGGATATGCCGGACGTTTCCCTCGTTCTCAGCACGATGACCGCTGTGCTTTGCACTGTCCTGACCGCATTCGCCTGGGGAAGGTATCGAAGTACTGGAGAGGCTCAGCCGGTGCATGAGGCTGGTGCTCTTGCCCTTGCCTGCGCGGTGGCGCTCCTCGTTGTACTGAGCGCCTGGACCGGGAACGCTCCGTCCGCGAGTGCGCCGACGAACCTAATTCCGGTTGCACTTGGTTTCGCTGCCGTGCGACTGATTGTGGCTTCGCTGCTGCTCGGCGGTGTACTGCGATCGCTGAGGGGAGACGTAGTCGAGATTCGCGCGGGGATCACCCTCGTCTTGGCACCCACGATCATGTTGTTCGTGGCAATCGGTGTGGTGCTGGGCATGGGAGCAGACAACAGCCCAGTGACATCGGACCTCGGGATCGCCGGCCAGGACGTGCTCACGGTGGTGCAAGTTGCGGATGCGGTGATGTTCACGCTTGCCGCCATCGCGTATCGGTCGCGCTTCCGGAGCAGTGGAAGGGTGTTGGACCAGGCGACCGCATCTGCACTGCTATTCCTCGCGTTGGCGGACGCTTACACTCTGATAACGGGAACCGGGACGCCAAGCCCGACGGGAGCGACAGCCCTCCGCTTGGTGGGCGCCGTTCTCGCCTTCTCTGGAGCCACGATCCAGTTGGCATTCGAGATGCGCTGGATTCGTAGGTCGCGGAAAGCGATGGGTGCGCAGCGCGCGCAGGAAATCCAGTCGACTGTACTCTCGCAGCGCAATCGAGCAGGAGGAGAGATCTACGATCGCGTCACCGAGGATCTCGCCGCAGCTCGGCTCTGGTTGACCGTGCTCCGCCGGTCGCTTCCGGATACCGGGCCCACCGAGTCCCTGGTGAGTCAGATCGACATTGCGCTGCGGCGAGCGAGCGACGACATGGCAGCTGCCTTTGCCCCAACCTTACCGTACCCAACGTCCTCGATTGCCGCTCAGTTGCGTTCGCACATCGAGGATTTCACTCAACGCTACGGCATCCCCGTTGCGTTCAGGGCGGTCGACGTCCAGGATTGCAACCCGGCAGTTGCCCGCGAAATAGCAATGATCGCGTCTCAGGCGCTCCACAACGCGGGTCTTCATGCGAGTGCAGCCGGGGTCGTGGTGACGCTCGAGCCTCGTGATGGTGCGCTTCGACTCGAAGTGGCAGACGACGGCCGCGGCTTCGACTGGTCGCGTGATCGGCCGGATCACTACGGGATAGAGGCCATGCGCGAGCGCGCCACGCTTGTTGGCGCCGTTGTTGACATTGTCTCAGCGCCAGAGGCAGGGACTCGCATTGTGCTTACGCTGCCCGATGCACACTTGCGAGGTCCTTCGATGGGTCGGGGATATGCCGAGATCGATTGATGCCATACCCCTAGGGGCAGGCTTCGGGAGATCCCGATAGCGCTGTTTCGTTGCCGGAGAAATCATGAAGCGACGATGGCCGTCGAGCGATGGACGTCTGGCGCGACGAGAATGGATGGCGGCCCCAGCGTCTTGTGATCGGACCACTGAGGTACGAAGCCCGATACCTCGTCGCTGTGGCGACCCGCGAGGAAAGTCACGTAGGGGTACTCCCGATAGCCCCGGCTGTCCGGTGCTCCGTAGAGTAAGAAACGTCGTGCCAGTACTGGGCTGACGCGATATGGGCAGTTGCAGCCGGGGGGCTCACGCTCCTCCCGGCTCCTGCCCGGAGACCCCGGCTCCGGCCGGGTAGGGCCGGCGCCAGGCCTGTACGGTAGTGTGCTTGGCGCCCGACCATTCACGATGTGCGCGGTGACGGACACGAGGTATGTCGACGTGCGAGCAGTACATCTGCGCCTGGTGCGTGTGGGAAGTTCGTCCGCCTCTTGGCGTGGCCGGAGAGCTGGCGGCTCGCAGGTTGAAGATTATTGGGGCTGGGTTGCCCCGTTACTTTTGTCCAGCTACCGTTGGGTGCGGCTCGAAGCCAGCCTATCGGGATGCGCTATCACCTTCGGACCTCTGTTCGCCCACGTTCATCACCCATTGACCAGCCGCTCCACCGACAAGTCGCCAGCCTCCAGGCCAGAACTGCAGTTTCGGTCGTAGCCGTTGCCTTGCTGGTCGGTGCAGGCTTTGGATTCCAGGCTGCCTCGGTTGTGGCCACTGCTTCCAATGTCCTGGGCTATGGAGCGAGGGCAATCGGCGGTGCGGGCGGTCGCCTGATCGAAGCACGCTCGGTCACTGAATACCGTGCCGCGGCCGCGGCCAGCGGTGCCCGCATCATCCAGCTCCATGGTTCGGGCACTTGGGACCTCGGTTCGCTGCTCGCCATCCATAACCCCTACATCACCGTCCTGGGGGATCCGAACCTGACCATCAGGGGCGCCGAGACCAGGATCCGCACTCACGACGTCATCTTTGATGGCTACCGGGCAGCGATTGGCGACGTGGGGATGACCGCGACGGAGGCTGGCGACGCCGACGCGCTCACCCTCAACGGCCTGACCGACGACGTCTACAACGTGGTGGTCCGCAACTCGACGCTGATCTGGGGTCCCGACATTGGTGGTATCGCCATCCTCGGGCACGTTCACGACGTGACAATTGAGGACGACATCATCGGTGAGGGTCTGAAATATTCGCGGCATCCCGAGGGCATCGCGTCACATGGCGGCCATTCCAAGGGCATGTCGATGTTCCAGCTCGACCCGAATGTACAGGCAGCCTCCCGCATCACGATTACACGCAATCTCATAACGCGCTCGTCTGAGCGGATGCCTGTCATCATGGGTGCCACGGAGATTGACCTCGTCAACAATCTGATCTACGACTGGGGGTTCCACGGTCCCGCAGGTAACCCTCGCGACCTGAACATGGTTGGCAATTACCTCAAGGCTGGGCCGGATTCAGGTCCGCTCCTGGTGTGGTCACCCCATCTGCACAAGGCAAACCCGACCTACTACACCGGCTCGGTCTACGTGGCCGACAATATCCTCGAGGGGTCGACGGGCCAACCGCTCGGTCTTCCGTCCGGTGTCTATCGCACGACGCCAGGCCACGTGCTTTCGGTCACGCCGATCGCCGCGGCAGCGGCGAGAGACTACGTGCTGACGAATGCTGGAGCCCCTCGCGGCCCGCTCGAGACCCGCATTACTGAGGATTACCGGCTTGGGCGCGGCGGTTTTTTCAACGGCGTTGACTACCCATCGCCCAACCCTTATTGGGACCAGGCGGCTGGGACTCCGACGCCGACCCCAACCGGAGTCGTGTCTCCGATACCAACCGCGACCGCAAGCGCGACTGCGAATCCAACCGCCAGGCCAAGCCCGACGCCTGAGCCAAGCCCGACGCCTGAGCCAAGCCCGACGGTTGGGCCAAGCCCTACGGCATCGCCAAGCCCTTCGGGGATGCCATCTTCGACGCCGAAGCCATCTCCAAGCCCGACACCATCTCCGACGGCCACGGCGACCCCTATACCGGCCGGGTTGCCCAGATTCGACCACATCTACGTGATCGTGATGGAGAACAAGGCCTACAGCCAAATCATCGGCAACGTATCCGAAGCGCCCTACATCAACTCACTTGCGAACCAGTACGCCCTTTCGTCGAACTACTTCGCAATTCGCCATCCCTCATTGCCCAACTACCTGGCCATGTGGTCGGGCTCTACGCAGGGCGTCACTGACGACCACACATACAACTTCACCTCGGGCACGACGTTGGCCGATCAGATCGAGGCCGCCGGCCTCAGCTGGCACGTAGCCGCCCAGAATGTGAAACTGCCCTGCTTCACGGGCTCCACTGCCACCGGCGGCACGGACGGCACCAGCGGCGGATACGCGCGTCGGCACGAGCCGGCGATCAGCTGGACGAGTGTGTCGGGCGACCCCAGCCGGTGTGCGCGGATCACCGACTTTTCGCATTTCGACCCGAATCTCGGCGATTTCTGGTTCATCAAGCCAAACGCCTGTAACGACATGCACGATTGCTCAATCGGTACGGGTGACAGCTTCCTCGAGACCTTCATTCCCCGCATCACCGAGTCCCCGGCATTCGCGAACAGCGTCCTGTTCCTGACCTGGGACGAGGGCGAGGGCCCGCTGGGTGGTGGCGGCCAGACGCCGATGATCGCGATAAGCCCACTGGCAAGTATGGGTTCGATATCCAGCCTTGCCCACACACACTACTCGCTCTTGCGCACTGTCGAGGACGCGTGGGCCCTCCCGTGCCTTGCCAACAGCTGTTCTGCCAACGATCTGAACGAGCTGTTCCACTGAGTTCTCCTCGGGACTCGGCGAGCAGGTAAGTATCGGGCCATCATGGCGTCCCCGAGAACGGTACTGTCGGGGATGAGTCCTGCGGCGATGGGCCGCTCGATGGCCGAGGATCGAGCTGCACTGGCGGTCGCGGGCTCTGTGTGAAGTCAAAGTCGGCGGCCAAGTCCCCCAGGACAGTCGCGTTTTCTCGAACGTCCGGCCGCAGATCCGGTCGGCCATCGGTTGCGGAGTCGATGCTTGAGCCCTTGAGGAAGTCGTCCTCGATGAACCTGAGGTAGGCATCGAAGCTGAGCGTCTGGTGATCGATGAAGCCCGTTTTCGCATAGGGGCTGATTACCAGCCCCGGCACCCGCAGGCCATAACCGTTCTCGTCCACGACCGGCGGCACGACGTGATCGTAGAAGCCGCCCCAGTCGTCCCAACTGAGGAAAATCGCGGTGCTGGTCCAGTCTGGCGATGCCATGATGGAGTTCACCAGATCAGTGACGTAGGCCTGACCGTCGGAAACGAGCGCTGGTGGGTGCTCGCTATCGCGCCCATCGGGCACGATCCAGCTGACAGCCGGGAGCGTTCCGTCGCTCAATTGATGCTTCAGTTCGCTCAGCGGCCGCACATTGGCACCGTCGCCGTCGCCGCGTACAGTCTCGAACCAGGGCAACGGGTTCCAGATGGCTGGCGTGCCAGCTTGCTGTTGCTCAGGCGTGCACACCATTTCGCCGTCCTCGCAGTCGGGTTCAGTCCCGTTTGCGACGTAATACCCCCAGCTGACGTGGGCACTGTGGAGCAACCACGTCACGTCGGTCCACCCATAGTCGGGACTCATCAGGCTGGGATTGGTCGCGGTGCCGCCCGTGCCGTCAGGGTTTCGATTCTCGTTGTGACAACTCAATGGATCCCCCCGCACTGAGCACTTGGCCGACCAACCGGAAACCATGAACAGATGGGCTGGCAAACTCCACGACAGGGTCGGCTCGAACATGCGGTCCTGAAGGACGAACCGGCTCGCATATGCCCAATAGTTGGGGATCTCGTGAGCGTCGTGGTAACCCATAACGTCCGGCTGCCCCGAGACCTGCGTGCAGCGTGGGTCGAATGGATCGGCACAGAGCCGATCGCGCGCAGCGAGCTCCTGCGAGATGAAGCCGTCCATTCGTCCGTGGTCGATGTCCCCCATCGCTGCTTCCACTGCATGTGGACCGCCTCGGTTGCGTGATCGCCCGTCATGAAATGGGCGCGAACAGCTGCCGTCGCGTGGATCTGGCACGCAGACCGTCGGGACACCATTCGCCATCGGGATCCCGTCTGCCCCGGGGTAGGTGCCGAAGTAGGAGTCGAAGGAGCGGTTCTCCTGCATGATCATGACGATGTGCCTGATCTTGCTGATCCCGGCGACTGGCGGACGAGCCGGGGCCTGCGTTACCGGTGTGCTGGGACCACTGCAGGATGAGGCTCCGAAAACCGCAAGGAAGAGGACGAGAGAGGCGGAGGCAAGCGCGCACCGATCGGCGGATGGACCACGGTCGAAGTCTTGGGTCATGACGCCACATCTTGACGAAGTCAGGCAAGGCCACCAGGTTCGGCGACCGGAACCTGTCAAGCCCGGTGAGACACCAGCGTTCGAAGATCAGGCTTGGGGCACCTCCTTCACGGGTCGGTTGATCCAGACCTCGGCCGGGACGGGCTTCGGCTCCGGCGGTCCCATGACGAAGCGTTCAGGGTGAGCGGCATAGGCACCGGCGAGGACGTGGCCGCGAACGTTGAGAAGCTCGCTCGCCCGACCGTGGTGGACGTCGGCTGGGGTGAACATCGCGATGCCGCTGTGGCGGTGCTCGGTGTTGTACCAGGCGAAGAAGTCCTGACAGAAGGGCCTGGCGTCCTCGATCGAGCCGAACCGATCGGGCAAGCCCGGCCGGTACTTGAGGGACAGCTCCCGCTACGGCCCGGAGCCTCCGCCACTCGGTGACGTGACTGCTGTACAGGCCCTCCCGGCGGAGCAGGGCGCCCTTCGCACCGGGCTCGGTGGCGGCCTCGTAGGCATCGAGGATCGCCACCTTGTACGCCGCGCTGAAGCGCCGCCGGGTCGGTCGCTCGGCGACCTCCGCATCGGGGATCGTATCCATCGGCCAGGGATGCACGCCCGGTCGGGGGAGTGCGGCTGAGATCGCCATGTCCGGGAAGCCTCCATCCCCGCCCTCGGTTCAGTGATCAGAGGAGGCGGGGCGTCTCACCGAATCTTGGCAGAGAGGGCGGCGCTCTCAATTCAGGCTTGGCATGATGCCATGGAACAGGCGCTCGAGAGTCAGTTCGCGGACCTTCTGATGGTTATGCCATGTTGCGGCGCCACAGCTTCGCTGAACGACCTGCGCCATGAGTGGCCAGCTGGATTCGCAAAGTTCGTGCTCGAGGCTGTCGACCCAACGTTCAGGACCTCCGCGAAGGTCAATCAGCCGAGCTGGAACAGATCCTGGGGACTCGCCTTCGGAGAATTTGGGCTCACTACTGACCGCCACCGACCACCGGATGCGAACGACCCTCCCGGCAGCTTCGCAATCACCTTCTGGGTTCTCTTCTCGGGAGCGCCGGGCGCCCGGTGGTACACTTCCCGTTCGCCCACCAAACGATCTCTGGCCGTGCCCCCGCGCGCCCGCCACTCCCGAGGAGTTCATGAGCTTTTCACTGACCGAAAACCAGGGTCCGAGCAACGCCGTCACGGCCACGCGACTGAAGCGCCAGCTGGTCGAGCAGGCCATCGCCGCGGCTACCGCCGCCGATTGGCCAGAGGCCGCCGCCATCAACGAACGCATCCTGGAGCTGGGCCCTGACAGCGAGGCCGAGAACCGCCTTGCCAAGGCACACTGGGAGAGGGGTGAGCTTGCCGCCGCCCGCGAGCACTACCAGGCCGCCCTCGCCATTGACCCAACCAGCCGCATCGCCGAGCGCAACATCAACCGCCTGCGCCTCCTGATGGTCGAAGCCGGCAAGAAGACGGTCGCTGCCAAGCCGGGGAGCAAGGCACCGGTCAGCATCTTCGTCGAGGAGACCGGCAAGACCGGCTTCGCGCACCTGGTCGACCTGGCCAGCCCGCGCGACCTTGCCCAGGTGAACCCCGGCGACGCCGTCGAGCTCGTTCCGGACGGGCCTCGCCTGAAGGCCATCAGCAACGGGATGCCGATCGGCTACGTGGAGCCGCGCGTTGCGGCCCGGCTGCTGAAGCTCATCGCGGAGGGCAACAAGTACGCCGCGGGCGTCACGAGCCTCGGCGACAAGGATGTCCGGATCATCATCCGCGAGGTCTACCAGGACCCGCGCAACTACGGCAAGGTCTCGTTCCCGACGGCGGCGAAGGTCAGCGACCTGCGCCCCTACACCAAGGGCACCCTCATCCGCGAGGAGATGGAGCTCGAGGAAGAGCTGGAGCTGGACGAAGAGGACGACGAGATCGAGGACATCGGCTCGGTGCTTCCCACCGAGGTCACCGAAGAGGAGGCCTTCGAGGCCGAGGAATCGGACGACCTCGAGGAGAACTAGAAGGAAGTTTCTCCTCCGCCGGGGCGCCCGTTGGGCGCCGGCTGCGCCCGAACCGGCCGGGTCCCGGCGCACCGCCGGGCTCCGTACGTCGCGGAGAGTCTCCTCCGCCGGGGCGCCCGTTGGGCGCCGGCTGCGCGCGAACCGGCCGGGTCCCGGCATACCGCCGGGCTCCGTACTTCGCTTGCGAGTCGCTCCGCCGCACCTGCTCCACATCCGAATAGACTGCCCCGATGGCGGAGCCGCTCTCGTCGCTGATCCGGCCTCATCGCGGTCCCGTCCTGCCGGCCCTCGAGCGGCTCGCCCCGCCGCCGCCTGACAACCTCGTGGCCGCGGAGATCGACGCCCGCACGGCGCCCGGCGACATCATCGTCGACCTCCATGGCCGCGGCGGCTGGGTCGCCCGCTGCGGTGTCAATCGCCTTCGACGCGTCTATGACATGGAGGCATCAGCGCTGACCCGCCTCGTCGCGGAGATCGTGCTCCGACCTCCGGATCTGCGGCACTTCGACGCCGCATTGAACGCCCTCGCGGTGCAGCCGCGCGGCAACGTAGGGTTGCGCCAAGCCGTCAATGATCCTTTCACCTCGACCTGCGCAAACTGCGGCCGCTCCGTGATCGTCGAGGAGTTCATCTGGGACGGCGTTGCGCCCGCTCCATCGCGCAAGTCCTATCGCTGTACCGCCTGCCGCGTGGGCGAGGTGCGCCTCGCGCCGGTGACGCGGGAAGACGTCGAGCGCGCGCAGGAGACCGACGACACGGTTGAAAGTGCCGCACTGCGCCGCCGCTTCCCCACGCCCGATCCCGAACACACCCTGCCCGACCAGCTGCTCGACCTGTACACCCCACGAACGCTGGTGGCCATCCAGGGAATCATCGAGCGCATCGAGTCCGACCTGCGCGCCCAGTCGATCCAGGCGGCTCTCCGCCTCGCGGTCGTTCACATCCTGCTGCCGTCGAGCCGGCTCAACAGCTATCCGGGCCGCGGGGCTGCCCTCCGCATCAGTGCCGGTCGCGTCCGACCGCTCGCGGACCGGCAGTGGCGCGAGCGCAACCCGTGGTTGCTCTTCGAGGAGGGCTGCCGGGTCGTTCGTGCCTTCGCCCAGCGGCTCGAAGGTGCGGCAACCGGATACACCCGGGCGCGCGTCGGGACCGACCTCGCCATGCTGCTGGACGGCACGGCCAACGTCATCGTGCGGCAGGGCAACGCGGCAGCACCCGGCGGCGCGCTGCGACTTCCGCACCGCCACGACATTTCCGGCAACCTCGATCCGCGCTCGCGCATCCGGCTGGTCCTGACGCAGCCGCCGATCCACTGGACGCCCGAGAACCTGAGCTTCGCGTACCTCGCCACTGCCATGGCACTCGGCCCCGAGGAGGCATCCAGCCTCCCGCTCGAGGCACTCTTCGGGCCGCCGCCGCGCACGGAGTGGGCGTGGGACGCGGCGGCGCTGCGGCGGTCTCTAGCCGGCGTCGGAAAGGTGCTCGCGGACGACGCCCGCGTGGTGCTGCTGCTCGACCGTACCGGACCGGGCGGCCTCGTGTCCGGCGTGCTCGGGGGGGTCGGCGCCGGCTACCGCCTCGATCGCGCGGTGCTGGCCGAGACCGGCGAGGAGATCAGCGGCACGCTCGAATTCGCCCCACCAAACAGCGAGCGGCCGCTCGATCGCGACCTTCCCGAGCTGCCTGCCCCGCTCGATCCGGCCGCGCCGTTCCAGCTCGAAACCGTCGAGGCTGCCGTCAGCGACGTCGCCGTCGCGGTGCTCCAGGCGCGCGGGGAGCCCGCCCGCTTCGAGCGACTCCTGGGCGAGGTCCTGATCGGGCTCGACCGCATGGGCCACCTGCGCCGGCTGGTGGAAACGCGCACCTTCACCGAAACCGAGGCGCGCGCCGACGCCGGTGCGGCCGCGGGGGGCATGTTCGCGGAGGCTCCGGAGCGCGAGCCGGGGCAGGTAGCTGAGCCCTCGATCGCAATCCAGGCAGCCGGGTCCGCGCCCGGAACGGCTCCCATGGACCCGATGACGAGCCCGCACGAGGCCACCAACGGTTCCGGCCTGGGTCCGACGAGCGCCGCATCGGCACCACGTGCACCGAGCGCTCCAGGTACATCGAGTTCCTGGCGCGACCCGTTCCGCCACGCGCGCGCACCCATGGCCGTACCGATCGAGCTGCCCGTGCCGGCCCACCTCGAAGCGCGTCCCGAGGGAACAGGGCTGGGCACGGACGCTCCCGCCGTCGCGACAGACGGCCCACGGAACGACCTCGGATCGCCAACTGGCACAGCCGACCGAGAGCCCTCGGCCATCCACCCCGACGCCGCCTTGGACACGACGAACCTCGAGCCCGAGCCAGCCGGCGACCACTCCTCCCTGACCGACGAATCGGGGCGTCACGACGAACCGGAGCCCCACGACGAACCGGAGCCCCACGACTACCCACTGGCGACCTCGGAGCCCCTCGCCCGCTGGGACCTCACGGGCTCAGGGTCCGACCCCGTCTCGCTGCTTCTCGAGATCGTCATGGGCGAGCTGCGCCGCAGCGACCATCCTCGATTGCGCGAGCTCGAGCCCGGCCGCTGGTGGCTGCGCGAGCCCGCCGATATCGCCGCCGCGCGCACACCCCTCTCGGACCGCCTGGAATGGGTCGTCTTCAGCCTCCTCTCGACCAGCGGCAGCCTCACGGAGAGTGCCTTCTTCGATCGCGTGGCGGGGATGTTCCGCGGCCACGACACGCCGGACGAGGAGCTGGTGCGGGCGTGCCTCGAGAGCTACCGCTCCCCCGAGCTCGCGCCCGACGGGATGCTCCGGACCGATGACTCGCTTCAGGGCCGCTACGAGGAGCACGGCAGCCTGGTCGGGATGCTGGCCGAGTACGGACATCGCCTCGGGCTGCGGTGCTGGATCTCCCGGCGAGAGCAGCGTCGCAGCTTCCGCGGCGCACCACTCTCGGAGATGCTCTCGGAGGCCGAGCAGCGGGCCTACCTGCCGCTCATCGCCCCAGGGGCCGTGGAGGCCCTCGAAGCCGTCGACTGCATCTGGTACCTCCGCGGCAAGGCGACCTTCCTGTTCGAGGTTGAGTGGACGGCCATGCTCGACGAAGCCGTCTTGCGTCGAGGTCCGCGCATCGAGTCGAGCGAGACATTGGTCCGCTTCCTTGTCATCCCCCCGGAGCGAACGGAGCTCGTCCGCCTCAAACTCGCCCGTTCGCCGCTGCTTCGCGCTCGGATGGAGGAGGACAACTGGCATATCCTGAAAGCGGACCATCTGCGCAGGATCCACGCTCGCGACCAGGCCGATCTCGAAAGCCTCGGGCCCGTGCTGGGGCTGGACCCCGAGATCGAAAAGCAGGGCGAACAACTGGCGCTGTTCGGCTGAATCCACGCCGCACGCCACCGGAGGAGACACGATGACCATGGCCACCCTGGCCCAGACACCCGTCAATGCGCTGGCCGACCGCTTCTGGGAGTGGTTCCTGGAAACCCAGCCGCTCTGGGCCACCTTCATCGGCGACGAGCGCTGGAACGACCGCTGGGACGACCCGAGCGCGGAGGGCCGCGAGCGCGAAGAGTCGAGCCTGCGGCAGCTGCTCGCCGACGCGGACGCCGTGGACGGACCGGACCTCGAGACGGAGGACCGCATCACCCTCGACATGCTGCGCGTCGTCGCCGACCTGCGGCTGACGCACTTCGAGCACAAGGTCTGGCAGCTCGACCAGGTCGACCAGCTCGCGGGGCCCCAGAACCTACCCGGGGAGCTGGCACGCTTCCAGCGCATCGACACGCCCGAGCGACTCGACGCGCTCATCACTCGTCTCGATGGGTACCCGGCCTACGTCGAAAAGATATGCGCCAACATCGAGGAGGGGATGCGCGCGGGCCGAACGGCGGCCGCGCCCGTCATCGAGCGGACGATCACCCAGGTGCGGCGCGCGCTTGAAACCCCGCTCGACGAGAACCCGCTGCTGCTGGCCCACCCTGATGCCGATGACGCCACGCGTGCGGCGCTGTCCGCGGCCGTCGAGCGCGACATCCGCCCGGCCATGTCCGCACTCCTGGAGACGCTCAACACCTACGCACCGCACGCCCGCGCCGGCGACGGCGTCTGCTGGCTTCCGGACGGAGAGGCGCTGTATCGCTACAACGTGCTGGCCTCGACGACCCTCCACGAGGATCCGCAGGCACTGCACGACTATGGCCTCTCGCAGATCGAGGAGATCGACCGGGAGCGGCTGGCTATCGCGCGCGAGCTCGGCTACCCCGACATCGCGGCCCTGCGCATCCACCTCGACGAGGACCCCCTCAACCACGCGACCGAGCCCCGCCAGCTGGTCGAGCTGGCGCAGGCGCAGATCGAGAGTGCTGCCGCGCTCGCCCCGCGCTACTTCGGGCGCCTGCCGAAGGCCGAGTGCCAGGTCCGCGCCGTCGAGCCGCATCAGGAGCGGGATGCGCCATCGGCGTTCTACTTCCCGCCGGCACCGGACGGGTCCCGTCCGGGCATCTACTTCATCAACACATTCGACCCGTCGAGCCGGCCGCTGCACCGCCTGGCGTCGACCACCTACCACGAGGCGGTCCCCGGTCACCACTTCCAGATCACGATCGAGACGGAGCTCCAGGGCCTGCCGGCCTTCCGTCGCCTGGGTTCGCGCCTGACCGGCGCCGCCTATCCCGAAGGTTGGGGGCTCTACGCCGAGCGACTGGCGGACGAGATGGGCCTCTTCGACGATCCCCGCGAGCGCTTCGGCATGCTCGATGCCCAGGCCTGGCGGGCGGCGCGGCTGGTAGTCGACACGGGTATGCACGCCTTCCGCTGGGACCGCCAACGCTCCGTCGACTTCCTGTGCTCAGCTGTCGGGCTCACGCAGCTCGAGGCCGAAACAGAGACCGATCGCTACATCTCCTGGCCCGGCCAGGCGCTCTCCTACAAGGTCGGCCAGCGCGCGATCGAGTTGCTGCGGCGCCAGCTGGAGGCCCGCGACCGCGCCCGCTTCGACCTCAAGGCCTTCCACGACGCCGTACTGGGGCACGGCTCTCTGCCGCTCGCCACGCTGACGCGCGAGCTGCCGAACTGGGTGACGCCGGCCCCGGACTGATGGGTCATGCTTCGTATCGCCTAGAATTGGCGGACTTGCAGAAACGGGATTCGCACGCAGCTGGGTGCTGACGAACGAATCTCGCACGACAGGAGCCCAAACATGTCTTCGGTGACCACCGGCACCGTGCGCCGCACCCGTCAGGACGAGCTCTACCGGCGCGCCCTCAAGCGGCTGCCTGGTGGAACCGATTCGAATTTCCGCGCCTGGGGCGATGACACCATCTACGTCGATCGAGGCAAAGGCGGCCTGGTCTGGGACATCGACGGGAACGAGTTCGTGGACCTGCGGATGGGCTACGGACCCGCGATCCTCGGGCATGCGGACCCCCGCATCGACGACTACGTCAACGAGCGCATGCGCCTCGGCGTCAGCTTCAGCCTGACCAGCGAGGACGAGGTTCGCGCCGTCGAGCTGGTATGCGACCTCACGTTCTGCGAGATGGCGCGCCTGACCGTTTCCGGCACCGAGGCCACCATGCACGCGATCCGCGTCGCGCGCGGGTACACGCGCCGCGACAAGATCGTGAAGTTCGAGGGCCAGTACCACGGCGTCCACGATTACGCCCTGATCAGCGTGCTGCCCAACGATGTCGGGGATCTGGGCGATCGAGACAATCCTGTCCGGCTGGCCTGGGGTCGCGGCATCCCGCAGGCGGTCAGCGAGACCGTCATCCCGGTTCCCTACAACGACCTGGCCACGCTGCGGCGGTTCTTCGAGCGCGAGGGCGAGCAGATCGCGGCGGTGATCATCGAGCCGGTGCTCGGGAACGCGCAGGGGATCATGCCGCGCGAAGGTTTCCTCGCCGGCGTGCGCGCCATCACGCAGGAGTTCGGCGCGCTGCTCATCTTCGACGAGGTCAAGACCGGGTTCCGCCTCGCGCGCGGCGGCGCCGCCGAGTTCTTCGACGTGAAGCCAGATCTGGCGACCTATGCCAAGGCGATGGGCAACGGCTACCCGGCGGCAGCGTTCGGCGGAAGCGCGGAGGTCATGAGCGTCCTGCCCAACGACGTCAGCCACGGCGGCAC
>JBBRYO010000038.1:0-21871 GCA_038237595.1 Candidatus Limnocylindrales bacterium
CATCGCCGAGGGTCGGCCGCACCGCGCGAGCGGCGAGCAGGCCGCCCACGTCGTCGACATCCTCGAGTCGGCAGCCAGATCCATGGCCGAAAACGGACGACCGATCGAGATCTCCTCGACGTTCGAATCACCGGCCCTGATGCAGTGGGCGCAGAACATGTCGATTCCAGGCTCCCCTGCTTCGACTCTGGAGTAGGACGCAGGCCGCCCGCCTCGACGCCGGGCCAGGAGGCTCGACATGACCGACCGTGATCCGATCGAAGTGACCAATCTCGATGGCTATGGCTTTCCGCCACTGGCGTGGGACCGAGCACGCGACGCGCTGGCGACCGAGACTGCCGGCCCCGGCGTGCCTTACTTCCTGGGCACCTCGCGATCGGACGGGCGCCCGCATGCCGCAGGCTTCGGTGCGCTCTGGTTCGAGGGAGACCTCTGCTTTCCGAGCGGGCCGGGCACGCGCAAAGCCCACACCGTTGCGCGAACCCGGCGAGCACGATTTCCGCGAGCCTGAAGGGCCTCGACCTCGTCCTCGAGGGCGAGGCGACCCGAGTCACCGATTCAGTGATCCTCGAAAAGTTGGCCGCCCTTTACCGCGACCTCGGTTGGCCGGCGGAGGTGGCCGGCGACGCACCACGGCTCCGTTCAGCGCTCCGAGCGCGGGACCGCCGCCGTGGCACCTCTTCCGCTTCAGGTTCCACACGGTCAACGGGGTCGCCGCCGCAGAGCCGAACGGCGCGACACGCTGGCGATCGGACCCTGACGGACTCCCGGCGACGGACGAACCCATCCAGAGACGCTCAGCCGGCCGCGGCCACGTAGCGGTCGAGGAACGCGTTTCGGAACTTGCCGCCGGGGTCATGGCGAGCCAGCAGCTCCGTGAAGGCCGGCAGCTTCTCGTAGGACGACCGCACCGCCTCCGGCGCCACCGAGAACACCTTGCCCCAATGCGGGCGGGGACTGAAAGGGGCGAGCGCCTCCTCGACGAGTGGCAGAACCTTGCGCACGGCGTCCGCGTCGGGGATCCACGTGAAGTGGAACGCCGCCGAGGCGCGTCCATGAGCCGTGCTCATCCACAGGTCGTCGGCAGCCACGGTTCGAACCTCGGCAACCATCAGCGCCGGCTGAAACTGGGCACGGATCGCGTCGAGGGCAAGCAGCGCGTCGACCGCGTCCTCCCGAGGAATGAGGTACTCGCTCTGGATCTCGGCCCCGACACTCGGGGTGTGGTCCATCCGGAAATGCGGAATCCGCTCGTGCCACGGTCCCGGGACGCCCAGTTGTGCCGTGCAGGCGTCGGCGGGCATCCTCCGGATCGGATGGATCTTGACGGTTGCCAGTGTCGCGCCAAACAGGGCCGGCCGAGGCTCGAACCCATCCCCGTCAGGGATGCGGCGCTTGAGCCAAACCTGTTCGACGGTCGGCCCCTTCCATTCCATGAAGAAGCTCACGCTGTCCGCGGTCGCGGTGAGCTCGTCGAAGTGATGTACCGCACTCGCCAATGGCAGGTCCTCGTAGATGTCCTGTCGCACCTGGTAGGCCGGCTGGAGATCGAGCGTCAGCCTGGTCACAACGCCCAGGCAACCGAGCGAGACCACGGCGCCGTTGAACTCGGACGTTTCCCCGTCGCGGGCGAATCGGACGAGCTCGCCGTCGGCGGTGACCACCTCGAGCGCCGACACGGCAGTCGCCAGGTTGCCGCTCCGGTCGCCCGATCCGTGGGTCGCGGTCGCGCAGGCGCCGGCGACGGAGATGTGCGGCAGCGAGGCCATGTTGTGCAGCGCGAATCCGGCATTGTCGAGTGCCACGCAGAAGTCGCCGTAGCGCACTCCACCATCCACGGTGACCGTCACCGCTGCCGTGTCCAGCTCGAAGATCCGGGGCATCCGTGCGAGCGAGACCTGGTCACCGGTGGTGTCGGCGATATCGTTGAAGGAGTGGCGGGAGCCGAGCGGCCTCAGCGACGGCGACGACCTCACGACCTCCTGGAGCTGCTCAATCGACTCGGGCTCGTGGAGGCGTTTGGCGGAGTAGACGAGGTTGCCAGCCCAGTTGGTGAGCGCTGGCGCCCCGTTCGTCGTCGTTGAGCTCATGCCTTCGCGGGCAACGGTAACACGCGAGTCATTGGCGAAACCTTGCGTCGCCTCGACGGGCGCCTGTGCCAGCCCGAGCCCTTCAGCGCAGGATCTCGACCACGTCCCCATCGACGACCTGGTGGTCGCGGCCGACGCGCTGCCCGTCGAAGCGCGCCGAGGCGCCCCAGACTCGCGCGCCGGTGAACGTTGCTCCGAGCTCGTGGTGCACGCCATCCGCCACGTCGGCGACCGTCGCACCGGGATGGAGCGCGGCCGGCTCCACATCGACGGTACCGTTTGTCCGCAGATAGATCCGGATCAGCCTGGTCAGCGCCCATACGGCCGAGCGGAAGGCCTCCAGCGAGCGCTCATCGAGGATTGACACCGGAACGACCTCCAGGTCCAGGAGGGCCGCCGTGAGTCGCAGGAGGTCGCCCTCATGCGCTTCGTCTGCGCGCGTCGCGGCGAGGAAGGCCGGCTTCTCGATACCGGCTGCCGCGACCTCGGCCCGAACGACCTCGAGCTCGGCCGGATCCGAGCCGATGCGCAGGCAGTAGACGATCGCGTCGGCAGACCGCAGGACGCCGAGGAGTGCCCGGCCGCCGCCGACATCGTCGGAAGCTCCTTCGACAAGGCCGGGGATCTCGACCAGCTGGACCAGGACCCCGCCGAGACGCGTCAGCGCGGGGACCGGGCGCAAGGTCGTGAACGGATAGTCGCCCGTCTTGATCTGGATCTCCGAGACGGCCTGGAGGAGCGATGACTTTCCGACGTTCGGCGGCCCGACGAGCGCGATCTGCGCCGCCCCCTCGCGCCGGACCGCGATCGAATCGCGGTGGACGGCGCTCGCCCGGACCCTCGTGTCGTCGATCTCCGACATGAGCCACTTGCGCAGGTCTGCGTACGGGCCGTTCCTGTAGTCGGGCAGCTCCTCGAGCAATGCGCGAACCTCGCGGATCCGCTCCCGACCTTCCTTGCCTGTCAGCCGACGCTTCGCCACCTGGGCGAAGGTTCGATGCGGCATCGGCATTGCCAACTCCCTTCGATCACGGCGGAAGTCGCGGCGCTTCCAGCCCAATGGGCTGTGGAAGCGGCACGCGTCTGTCCCGCCCCTTCCTCCGACGCACGTTCCGGAAGGGGCAGATCAGCCGTTCTGTCTGGAGATGGTGGCGAACCAGGCGTCCCAGGAACGCCGGCCGATCGGGGCTGTCATGGCGCGCACAGGCTACCACCGGGTCCTTCGCGGGCGCGAACGTTGGCGCGGCGAGATACTTGCGAGTGGCATGGAGCTCGAGTCCCAACCCGCGCGACCCGCGAACCCCGCGGCGTTCCATTTCGGGCCGGCGCACGTCATCGTCCACGGCAACAGCGCCTTCCTGGAGGCGTTTGGCGCAGGCTGCGTCGGGCAGCCCGCGCGGGAGGCGCTCGTCAGCCTGCCGTCGGAGGCGTTCCTGCTGATGGACGCCGTCTATCGCGGCGGCAAGTCGCTGGCGACCCGCATCAGGACCTCAGACGGGCCCAAGCGCCTCGTGATCGCGGCACGGCGCGACCCCGAAACAGGCGAGACCTACGGCGTGGCCTCCCACATCCGACCGGTGACGCCAGAGGCAGCCGGATAGCGCGCCCTGCTTGAAGGCCTCGCGAAGGGCGTCTACTTGAGGGCCTCGCGAAGCGCGTCCTCGGTATCGGAGTCGAGCGTCGTCTGGATCACGTCGCCGCTGAACGGGCGCAGGGCGCCCATCACCGCATCCGCGTCGCTCTGCTTGACGACCAGGAAGAGCGCCGAGCGGCCCGGCCGGAGTGTCGTCTTGACGGCGTCCACGAAGTCAGGGTCGACGCCGGTCTTGAGCAGGGAGCCGACCACGGCGCCGGCCGCAGCTCCGATGACCACTCCCGCTGGCGGAAAGACGAAGGTCACGAGCCCGCCGATCACAGCGCCGATCACGGCCGCCGTCTCGGTCGTCGCACTGACCTCGTTCTTGACGTGCGCGGTTCCGTCTGGATCGCGCTGGACAATCGCCGTGTCCTCGAAACGGATCCGGCCCGCATGCTCGAGCTCACGGAGTGAATTCATGGCGGTCTTTGCATCGTCGAAGTGGTCGAAGGCGACCACGATCAGCTGGTTCACTGCCGACCTCCTGTTGCTGCGGTTGCGAGGCACTCTACGCGCCACACGTTCAGATGTTGAGGCAGCCGCTGCTACTTCAGTCACAGTCACTGACGATGCTGCCCGTGCTACGTTCCGCGTCGAATGGCCGACGTGCTCGTGCGACGCATCCGGGATGACGAGGCCGCGCTTCTGCGCGAGCTGCGATTGCGGAGCCTCACCGACGCACCCGAGGCGTTCGGCCAGTCCGCGGACGACGCCGCCAACCGCGTCGACGAGGAGTGGCGCCAGCAGACCCGTGCCGCAGCTAGCGGCGAGCGCCGGGCCTGGTTCGTCGCGGAGACGGGCTCGCCGGCGCGTGCCATCGGGCTGGTCAACGGCCGCCGGCGCCCACCGGACGAGCTGATGCTCTTCTCGATGTGGGTGGAGCCGGAGAGTCGCCGGCTCGGTGTTGGACGCCAGCTCATCGATGGACTCGACGAATGGGCACGCGATTGGGGTGCGCGGCGCACCGTCCTGTGGGCGTTCGCCGGCAACGAGCCCGCGATCCGCTTCTACGAGCGCCTCGGCTTCCAGGTCGAGGACGACACCCCCGACGCCGAGATTGGCCGCAGCTACGGTGCGCTGGCGATGTCCCGCCCGACCGGCTCGACTCCCTGAGGCGATCCCGGGGTCTGGTCGACGGACATCCAGCGCGGGTCGACCCGTAGGTGAATGACCGCTGCAACCCTGGCGGCGAGCGCAGACACGAGCGCCGGCTCGAACTCGGCGTCGGTCTCGACGGTGTAGCCGGTGGCCCCGAACGCGCGAGCCGCCGCGGCAAAGTCGATGGCGCCCAGTTCCGTGCCGGCCACGCTGTGCCCGTCGCGCTCCTGGTGCATGTGGATGGTGCCGAACCGCTGGTTGTCGAAGACGATCGCGATGGGCCGGGCGTGCTCGCGCACGGCAGTCTCCAGCTCGCTTATGGTCATGGCGAAGCCGCCATCACCGCACAACGCAACGGCCGGCCTGTCGGGACGCAGCAGGGAAGCGGCGATCGCGGCCGGCAGCCCGTAGCCCATTGCACCCGACGTGGGCCCTACGAAGGTGCCCGGGCGCACGAAACGGTAGCCTCGCGCCGCCCAGCCGCCGAAGTTGCCGGCATCGATCGAGATCAGCGAGTCCGCAGGCAGGATGCGCTGGAGCGTGGTGATGACGCGGCCCGGGTGCACGCCGGGTCCGTCCCATGCTTCTTCGTCGACGCGGCTCACGGCCTCCCAGGCCGCGCGATCCTCGGCGATGCCACGTTCCCGCCGGCCGCGCATCTCGGCGTCGAGCGCGGCGCTGCGCAGCTCGCTCCATGCCGCGTCCAGGAAGCGTGCCGCGTCCGCGGCCAGTGCCAGCGAAGGAGCACTCAGGCCGTGGCCTGACGCGCGTGGCTCCAGATCGACATGGGCCCAGCGCGTGGTGGGAGCGGGAACCGAATATCCGAAGCTGGCGACCTCGCTGAGGCGACAGCCCAGCACGAGGATCACGTCCGCGTCGAGCATGCGCTGGCGCACCGTGGACGCCGCCCAGTAGCCCGTCATGCCGAGGTAGTTCGGATGGGCGTTGGGAAACACGTCGGGGCGGCGCCACGCGGCGATCACGGGAACGGCCATCGCTTCCGAGAGCGCGGTGAGGCGCTTGCTGGCGCGCGCTCGCAGGACGCCGCCGCCCGCCAGGATCACACCGCGTTCGGAGGCCGCGAGCAGGTGGAGCACCTGGCGAACCGCGGAGCGATCGGCCGATCCGGCGGCCTGTGCCGGCGAGACCTCGGTGCCACCGTCGACGAGCTCGTCGAGGATGTCCTCGGGCAGCGACAGAAGGATCGGTCCCTGGCGTCCCCGTGCCTGGCGGCGCAGGCCTTCTCCGATGAGGCGCACCGCGTCGGCAGGATCGCGCGCCTCTCCCGCCCACAGCGCGAGCGAGCCGATGGAGGTCGCGAGATCGGTCTCCTGGAATGCCTCACGGCCGCGGTGTTCGCGCTTGACCTGCCCTATGAGCGCGACGAGCGGCACCGAGTCCTGGCGAGCCGTGTGGATGCCGATGGCGGCATTTGCAGCCCCCACGGCGCGCGTCGCGAGCACCAGCTGCGGACGACCGGTCAGCTGGGCGGCAGCCTCAGCCATGAACGAGGCACCACCCTCGTGACGGGCCGGCACGACCCGGACGCCGGCCTCGACCAGTCCGTCGATCAGGCCTAGAAAGCTCTCACCCGGCACGGTGAACGCGAACCGAGCACCGGCAGCGACCACGGCATCGGCGATCGCGCGTCCGACGGTTCGCGCCGGAAGGGGCTCGGGTTGTGTCGCCGGTGGTTCGTTGGGGGCATCGACGGCCTCGGCGGCAGGCGGCTCTTCGGTGGTCGGCTCCTGGGCGCTGGACGCCGACTCCACGACGAGCCCATCCTCCATGGCGAGCGGCTCGTCCGCGGCTGGTGCCGGCTCCGCCTCGTCGTCCGGCGTCACGTCGTGAGCGAGCGCCGCGATCGGCGCTTCGCCCTCTGGCTGCGCGGACTTGACCGCCGGCTCGACCTCGATCGCTCCATCGGCGTCCGTCTTGATTTCGCCGTCCCGGACCGGATCGAGTGCCAGCCCTTCCTCGGCTGCGAGGTCCTCGGCGACCGGCTCCTCGTCAACCGAGGCCGGCTCCGCCTCGTAATCGGGCGTCACGTCGTCAGCGAGTGCCGCAGTTGGCGCTTCGTCTTCTGGCTGCGCGGGCTCGATCGGCGCTTCGTCTTCTGGCTGCGCGGGCTCGATCGACGCCTCGTCGGGCTCCGCGCCCATCGCAGCGGGCAGCGATTCTTCGACCGTGCTCACGAAGTGCCGCCCCGCTACCGGTAGTTCTGGAACTGGAGTGGCACCGGATAGCCCTCGCCGTCCTCGCGGAGGCGAGTGATCACGCGCTGGAGATCGTCCTTGCTCTTGGCGCTGACGCGAACCGCGTCACCCTGGATCTGCGACTTGACCTTGGGAAAGTCATCGCGGATGAGCTTGCTGATCTTCTTGGCGAGGTCGTCCGGGAGCCCGCGGCGCAGGCCGATGCGCTGGCGGAACATGTTGCCGCCGGCGGGCTCGATCTCTCCCCAGTCAAAGATCTTCAGCGACAGGCCGCGGCGCACCGCCTTGCTCTCGACCAAGTCCTTGATCGAGCGCGCCCGCATCTCGCTGTCGGTGCGCAAGATGATCTCTTCCTTGCCAAGCTCCAGCTCGACCTTGGCGCCCTTGAAGTCATAGCGCGTGGTGACTTCGCGCCGGACCTGGTCGAGCGCGTTGACGAGCTCCTGGCGATCGAACTCGCTCACCACGTCGAATGAGACGTCACCGGCCACGTGCGCCCTCCTGCGTCAGCTTGACCGTCGAATCCTGCCCCACCACGCGCGACACCGCCCACTGCCGAAAGCGCTGGATCCTGCGCTCGCCATCGACTTCGATCGCCAGGAAGCCGCGCAGCCGGGTGCGGGCGCCTGTGGCCCGGTCGGTCGTGGCGCCATGCCAGCTCGACAGGATGGCATCCTCGACGACCCAGGTGCGCTCGGCATCGAACTCCACGTTGACCTGTGTCGCGGCCAGCAGGTTCCAGTGCGCGCGGATGGCGTTCGCTCCGGTGATCGGGTCCTCGAACGGATCGGGCCGCCACTCGGCGTGCTCGTTGAAGAGCCCAGTCCCGGCTTCCGGATCGCGTTGCTCGGTTGCGCGCTTGAAGGCGTCAAGAAGGTCCTGGCCATCGCCAGGTGTGAGTGTCGGCACGCCTAGAGTCTACTGTCCATCCGCCGACGAGAGGCGTTGGAGCAGGCGCTCCGCGATCACGTACGAGCGTCCGCCCCCCATGATCAGCACCACGTCGCCGGGCTCGACGGCCGTGGCGAGGTAATCGGCGGTCTGCTCGACGGTGCCCGGGGCGCTGGCGGGAGCCCCGTGCCTGGCAGCCGTGGCCTTCGCGAGGGCGGCCGCGCTGGTGATGGTGGTATCGGGATCGCGGCCCGCCCAGATGTCCGCGACCACCGCCCGATCGGCCGTGGCCAGCACATCCGCGAACCGGTCGAGCATCGCCGCGGTCCGGTGGTAGGTCAGCGGCTCGTAGACCGCCCACAGCCGCCGACCCGGATAGCGGTCGCGGATGGCCTGCATGCTCGCGGCGATGGCCGTCGGGTGGTGGGCGTAGTCGTCGAGGATGGCCACTCGGCGTGGCTCGCCCTTGAGCTCGAGGCGGCGCCCGACACCGGTGAAGGTGGCAAGGCCCCGGGCGATGTCCAAGGCAGGCACTCCGAGCGTCCACGCGGCCGCCGCGACACACAGCGCGTTGGCGGCGTTGTGACGCCCAGGCAGGGGGAGCGTCTCCCTGATCGAGAAGTCCGCGTAGAGGGAGAAAGCGAGTTCGTCGCCAATCACGGCGCCGATGACCCCTTCCTCGTCTTCGTCACTGTGCCGGGAACTATCCCGGCGCTCACCGAACAGCCACGTTTTCACGAGGCGCCCGGGCCAGTCGTGCAGCCGCTCCAGGAGCCGGGCCACGCCCCGGTCGCCCACGTTCGCAACCAGTGTTCGTTTCTCGGCGCCGGGAGCGCGCAGCCAGCCCTCGAAGGCGTCGAGGACGGCGTTCTCGTCGGCGAAGACGTCGGGGTGGTCCCATTCCGCGTTGAGGAGCACTGCGACGTCGGGCCGGTAGGCATCGAAGTTGCCCGCGTATTCGTCCGCCTCGACCACGAAGACGTCGCCGCTCCCCCATCGCGCCGTCGAGGGCAGTCCGCCGGTCAGGCCGGCCGGGAGCAGCGCGCCGACGAAGGCGGCAGGATCGCGGCCCGCGTCCGTCAGCAGGTGCACCAGCCACCCGCTCGAGGTCGACTTGCCGTGCGTGCCCGCGACGCCTACGAGCGTGCCCCCGTGGGTCGCGGCCGCGTCCGCGATGACCTGCTGCCATGGTTCGACCGGTAGCCCGTGTGCACGAGCGGCTTCCAGCTCGGGGTGATCGGGTTGCACCGAGGTCAGGGCCTTGGTCACCGCCAGTCGATCGACGAGCGGTCCCGTTGCATCGGCGACGTGCGCGGCCGCGTGCTCCCAGGCCAGTGGCACGCCCGCGGCTTCTACGGCCGTGGTGTATGGCGAAGGGCCGCCGGCATCGCAGCCCGTCACGACCGCGCCACAGGTCTGCGCCAGGAGTGCGGCGGCCGAGGCACCGGCGCCGCCGGCTCCGACAACGTGGATGCGCTCCCCCGGCGGGATCGGACGAGCGGCGCGGGCAGGTTCCAGTCCCGATCCGATCTCCGTGCTCGTTCGGGTCATGGCAGCGTCCGAGGCTGCGTCACGCGGATGGCTCGGCCGGCTCTTGGGGTTCGTCCTGCTCGGCACGCTCCAGCAGCAGGACCAGGGCTGCGCGGGCGCTCGCGCGCTTGTTGGCGCTTCGATCACCGATCCAGTGGTGGCGCTGCACCTCGTGGCCCTTCGCGTCCGCGACCGAGACGTACGTCAGGCCGACGGGCTTCGCATCGCTCCCGCCGGCCGGCCCCGCAATGCCGGTCACCGCGACGGCCAGATCCGCGCCGAACGCTCGCCTCGCCCCTTCTGCCATGGCTACCGCGACCTGGGCGGACACCGCGCCGTGCCGCTCGAGCGCTTCGTCGGTGACTCCGAGGACCCCGTGCTTGACGGCATTGCTGTACGAGATCGCGCCGCCGACGAACCAGTCGCTGGAGCCGGGAATCTCGGTCAGGAGGTGCCCCACCAGCCCGCCCGTGCACGATTCGGCGGTGGCCACGGTCAGGTGTAGGCCGGTCAATCGCTCGTGGATGCGGCCGGCCAGTGCGACCAGCTCCTCGTCCGTTGGTTCGACGCTCTCGACCATCGGCTTCCCCACTAGATGCGATGCGGCTGCGACCTGCCCTTGTCGAACTGCCACGTCTCGACGGCGCCGGCAGTCCCCGGGATGCCGATGTCCACGCCGTTCAGCGTGTAGGCGGTCGCGCCCGCGTTTCCCGTGTGCACCACGATGGTCTGCTTCGCGGTGAACGTCTGGGTCTCGCCCTTGCGGAAGGTCTTGCCGGACTGCACCGGCGCGCCATCGACCCGGACCTGGATCCAGGCCGGGCCGGTGCGCGCCTCGACCACGAGCACCATGCCGCTGTAGCTGGCGTCGACGGTGACCGACTGGCTGTTCGATGCGAGCGTGCCGCTGGCGGCCGTCGTCGCGGTGATTGTCCAGCGCGCCACGGGCAGCGCCAACGAGCCGCTGAAGCTCCCGGAGCTCGCACCGACTTGGACGGGATCGGGGGCCGCAGGTCCCCCCGCAGGTGGCGGCGCTGAGGTTGCGCCAGGCGCGGGTGAAAGCGGCGTCTGGCCGACGGGTCCCACGTACGCTGCCGAGAGCGTGACGCCCGTGGCGTCTGTCGTACCGATGACCCGGACGGTGCCGGTGTTGATCTGGGCTCCGTCCACGGGCTCGGTGAGGGCCAGCCGCGCGGCCGGGAGCGGCACCCCCGCCGAGGAGGTCGGCAGCGGGCCGGAGGGCGTGGGCACGAGTGGGGTCGGGCCGGATGGGACCGGCACCGTGACGATCACGTTCACCGGCGGCGATTCCTTGTTCGTGCTGGGGTCGCGCGCCAGGATCGCGAAGTCGTTCTGGCCCTTGGTCACCGGGACGTCGACCGCCCACCTGGTGTCATCGCCGGCCTGGACAGACTTGACGAAGTTCCCGGACCCCGACACGACGATTGTGAACCCGGCCGTGCTCGTGCCGGTCAGGTGCACCGACTGTGCGTCGGCAGCGAGGTCGCGGCGCGGTGAGCCGTCAAGCGTCACTGCCGGGACCTGCGAGAACCGTACGAGCTGAAGGCCCACGTAGCCCACGAACGCCACGATCACGACGATCAACAGGGCGACCGCAAACACGGTGCGGGTGAAGCGCAGGCTGCCCTTCGGCTCCGCGATGGGCTGGGGAGGCGCAAGGATCGCCTCGTTGTGGGACGCGTTGCGCAGGTCCTGCTCATCGCGCCACTTGATCAGCACCTCGTCCGGATCGAGGCCCAGGTAGAGCGCGTAATTGCGCAGGAAGCCGCGGGCATAGACGTTGCCGGGCAGCTCCGCGTAGTCGTCGCTCTCGAGAGCCGCCAGGTGCTTGAGCCGGATCTTCGTGTCGCGCTCGGCACGATGGAGGTCGACGCCCTTGCGTTCACGGGCGGCCTGCAGCATCTCACCGAGGCTGGGCGCCGGCGTGGCATCGATCGGCGTGCGGCCGCGTCCGACGCGGCCGCCGACGCGGATCTGGTGGCGGGCTGTCATGAGTCGGATCGAACGCCTCGTACGCGGCGCGGACGCCAGAAATCGACCACGGTGAGTGGCCGGAACAGGATACGCGTTCCTGCTTCCTCGCTTCAGGAAGGGCGGTTCGTCAGCCTACAGGTCTTCGACCTCGGACCGGCTGCGGAGCCAGTTGTCCGGCCCGTACACCTGGCGCGGCACCGCCGGATTGCGCGGATCCTGCGGCCCCACGATGCCGTAGTTCTCGAGCTCCTCCATCAGACGGCTCGCCCGGTTGAAGCCCACCTTGAGCTTGGTCTGCATCATCGACGTGCTGGCCTTGCCTGTCAGCATCACGAGCTCGGCGGCGCGCGGCGTCAGCTCGTCCTCGGCCATCTGGGCCAGCCAGCCGAATTCGCCGGCGTCGTTGCCGTCCTCGTCGATCCCACTCAGGACATCCGGGTCGTACTCCGGCTCGGGCGCCTGCTCGCGCCAGAAGTCCGTGATGGCGCGGACCTCTGCGTCGCTGACGAACACGCCCTGGAGGCGCACGGGGCGCGGCAGGTCGGCGGGCTGGTAGAGCATGTCGCCGCGGCCGATGAGGTCTTCCGCGCCCGGCTGGTCGAGCACGGTGCGACTGTCCACGTTCGAGGACATCGCGAAGGCGATCCGGCTCGGCACGTTGGCCTTGATCAGGCCGGTGACGACATTGACCGACGGCCGCTGCGTGGCGAGCACCAGGTGAATCCCAACGGCACGCGCCTTCTGCGCCAGCTTGACGACGGGGTCCTCGACCTTGCGACCCTCGCGCATCATCAGGTCCGCCAGCTCGTCGATCACGATCACGATGTACGGCAGCCGTTCATCCGAGGCCACACGGGGGCTGGCGTTGTAGGCGGTGATGTTCCGTTCGGATCGGGAGGCCAGCTTCTTGTAGCGGTCCTCCATCTCGCGCACCGCCCAGCCGAGCGCCTTGCGGGCGTCCTGCGCCTCGACGATGACCGGCGTCTTGAGGTGCGGCAGGCCCTCGTACTGCGCGAGCTCCACCCGCTTCAGGTCGACCAGGATCAGGTTCACCTCGTCCGGGCGCGCCCGCATCAGGAGGCTCGTGATCAGGGCGTTGACGCACACACTCTTTCCCGATCCGGTGGCACCCGCGATGAGCAGGTGCGGCATCCGCGCCAGGTCCACCGCATAGGCCTTGCCCGACACGTCGCGACCCAGCGCAAACGTCAGCTTGCTGGTCGCCTCGGCCATCTGCGCGTCCTCGTAGAGGCTGCGGATGCCGACGACCTCCGAGTTGTGGTTCGGGATCTCGATTCCGACCACGTCGCGACCCGGAATCGGCGCCTCGATGCGGATGCTCCGTGCCGCGAGTGCCATGGCCAGGTCGTCGGCCAGACCCTCGATGCGCGACAGCTTCACGCGCGCGTCGGGCTTGACCTCGTACTGGGTCACCACCGGGCCGGTGTTCGTGCCGACGACGGTGGCCGGGATCTGGAAGCTGCGGAGCTTCTCCTCGATGATCCGGACGTTCCGGGCGTGGTCGAGCACGGCCCCGCCGATCGCCTCCGTCTCCGGGTCCAGCAGCGCGACGTCCGGGAGCGACCAGAAGCGCGGTCGCTTGATCCGCGGCGCGCCGTCGACGCCGAGCTCATCGACGCCGTCCTCCGCGTCCGCGACCGAGACGGCGGAGGCCGGAGCCTCCGTCGCCAGCGTCGGGACCGCGGTGAGGCGGCCGCTCCCCCCGTTCGCGGACCCTCCTGCCCACACGGTCTGGCTCATGGGGGCGGGGCTGCTCACGGGGCGCGGCAGGTCGGGCGCAACGTCGAAGACCGGTTCGAGCGCCGGGTGGCGGTCACGGCCACGGCTGCCGCGTCCGGATGCGGGGCGCGGCTCGACGGGGATGGCAACCTGGGCCCGCGACCCTTCCTGGTCTTCGTATCGCGGTCGCGAGGCGGCGGCAACTGTGGCGGACGCCACGCTCGCCACGGCGCGACCACCGGCCGTGACTGGCGCAAAGAACTGGCGCAGGGTGATGTTGAACAGCAGCAGGAACCCGGCGACGCTGATGCCGAGCAGCACGATCAGCGCTCCCGGCGAGCTGACGAGATCGGTGAATGAGGCGCTCAGCGCATGGCCGATCGAGCCGCCGCCGTTCTGCACGACCTTCGGTGTGCCGGAGGCCCAGTCAAGCAGGCCCTCCCCTCCCAGGAAGAGGATCAGGCCGCCGATGGCCGCGACGCCCCAGCCGTTGCCGACCTTTGGCGCGCGCTCGACCAGCACGCCGGCCACGAGCAGCAGCACGGCCAGCAGCCAGGCACCCTGGCCGAACGTTGGCTTCAGGAACTGCGAGACGAGCTTGTTGAGGATGCCTGCGCCGGGCAGGAAAAGGGCGATCAGTGTGATCGCGCCGAGCACCATGAGCAGGATCCCGACGAGCGAGCGCAGCGTCCCCGGCGAGATGGCAAAGCGCGGTGCCTTGCGGCGCGTGACGCTGGTCCTCGAGCGCGTCCGCGCCTTCGACGAGCGGGAGGTTCCGCTTCCACTGCGCGATGAGCCTCCGCCGCTGCCTCCGGAAGTGCGCTGCGTGCGGGCCACCGTCGCCTAGACCTCGACGACCACGGGGAAGACCATCGGCCGCCGCTTGGTCTGCTCGTAGAGATATTGCGAGAGGGCATCCTTGATCTGGACCTTGAGCAGCGCGATCTCACTGAAGTGGTCGCCCGGGTTCTCGATGGAGCGCGCGATGCGCTCGGTGGCGCCGGCCAGAAGCTTCTCGTCGGGCGCGGCAACAAAGCCGCGGGTCACGATCTCCGGCTTGCCGACGAGGTTGCCGGTCTGCTTGTCGACCGTAACGACAACCAGCAGCATCCCGTCGTTGGCGAGCGCACGCCGGTCGCGCAGGACGATGTCTCCGACCTCCCCGACGGACAGTCCGTCCACGAAGACGTAGCCGGCCTCGACCCGGATGCCGCGCCGTGCGGTGCCATTTGGCAGGTACTCGATCGACTGGCCGTTCTCGATGATGTAAATGTTCTCTGGAAGGACGCCGACCTCTGCGGCCAGGCGGCCGTGCTGGACGAGCATCCGGAACTCGCCGTGGATCGGGATGAAGGTCTTCGGCTTGGTCAGGTTGAGCATCAACTTGAGCTCCTCCTGGCTGGCGTGGCCGGAGACGTGTGCCCGTTTGATCGTGTGATAGAAGACGTTGGCGCCGTTCTTGAACAGGTTGTCGATGGTCCGCGCGACGTATTCCTCGTTGCCGGGAATGGGGCTGGCGCTGACGATGACGGTGTCGCCCGGAACGATCTCGACGAAGCGATGGTCGCGGTTGGCCATGCGCGCGAGGCCCGCCATGGGCTCGCCCTGGGCGCCCGTCGTCGCGATCGTGAGCTGGTTGTCCGGGATGTCCTTGAGGCGGTCCTTGGCGACGAGGGTCCCTGGTGCGTAGTTCAGGTAGCCGAGGTCGGCGGCGATCCGCGTGTTCTGCTCCATGGAGCGGCCGATGACCGCGACTTTTCGCCCGAACGTGGCCGATGCCTCGAAGACCTGCTGGATGCGCGCGATATTGCTGGCGAAGGTGGCCACGATGACGCGGCCCTCGAGGCCCTGCATGATGTCGCGGAAGGCCTCGCCGACCGTCTTCTCGGACGGCGTGTAGCCGGGATTCTCCGCGCGCGTCGAGTCGGACATCAGGCACAGCACGCCCTCTTCGCCGAGGCGCGCGAGCTCGTGGAAGTCCGAGAGCTTGCCGTCCACGGGCGTGTGGTCGAACTTGAAGTCGCCCGTATGGACGATCGTGCCGAGGGGCGTGCGCAGCGCGATGCCCATGGCGTCGGGAATGGAGTGGCCGATCCGGAACGGGCGCGCAGAGAAGTTGCGACCGAGCTCGACCGTGACCCCCGGCTCGAACGACATGAGCGGGTTGGAGTGGAGCTTGTGCTCCTTGATCTTGTTGCCGAGCAGGCCGCGGGCGAGCGTCGAGGCATAGATCGGCACGCCGGGGAAGTTGGGTAGCACGTACGGCAGCCCGCCGACGTGGTCCTCGTGCGCGTGGGTGATGAGGAAGGCCTTGACCTTGTCCCTGCGCTCCTTGAGGTAGGTCACATCCGGCACGACCAGGTCGATCCCGAACATCTCCTCGTCGGGGAACATCAGGCCGCAGTCGATCACCACGATCTCGTCGCCGTACTCGAAGACGGTCAGGTTCTTGCCGATCTCGCCGATGCCGCCGAGCGGCAGGATGCGCAGGATCTCGGTCGAGTCGGTGGACGCGCGAGGAATGCTCATCAGAAGAGGCTCAGCTGGCTGGGATCGGGTTCCTCGGGGGCAGGAGCCAGGTCATCGGCCCCGGCCGGTCCGCGGTTCGCCCAGCCGGCCGTGACGGGAACCAGGGGCTCCGGCTCGGACATGATCGCAACGTCGACCTCGATGCTGGCCAGGAGCTCCAGCTCGGACGAGGTCCCTGCCTCGACCTCGATGCTCGGCAGGTTGGGCTCGAGTGCCGTGGGCTGAAAGCCGATAGCGGCTGAAACGTCGGCCGTGGCTGAAAGATCGGCTGTGGCCGCGGGGTCGGCGCGCTTTTCGCGCGCCTTGAGCAACGCGTCGGGGATGCTGCACATGTCGAGCTTCATCGTGTCACGCAGCGACTGCTGGCGGAAGGCCGCGGCGGGGTGGTACATCGCGAAGGCAAGCGCGTCGGACGCCCCCGTGGCAGGGTCGACCGGTCGCATCGTGCCGTGTGCCTGGCCGATGCGGGCGCCTGGCATGAAGGTCTGCATCGAGAAGCGACCGAGCGTCACGACCAGCGCGGGGTCGAGCGCTTCAAGCTGGCGCTTCAGGAACGGCGCGCAGGCCGCAATCTCGTCCGGTTCCGGGTCGCGATTGCCCGGCGGACGGCACTTCACGACGTTCGTGATGAAGACCTCGTTGCGCTTCCAACCGATCGTCGCCAGCAGCTCGTTGAGGAACCCTCCGGCCGCCCCGACAAACGGCCGGCCCTGCTGGTCCTCGTTGAAGCCCGGCCCCTCCCCTACGAAGACAACCTCCGTGTCGGGATGGCCTTCGCCGGGCACGGCGTTGGTTCGGCCGGCCGAGAGCCGACAGTTGGTGCAGACGCTGACCTCGGCCGCGATCGCCTCGAGAGCCCGGCGTCTCTCTTCGACGGTCACGAGGCGCGGCCGAGACGCCGCGCAGCGGGCTCCAGCCAGCCGCGCCTGAGCACGAGCTCGGCGATCTGGACGGCATTCGTGGCGGCACCCTTGCGCCGGTTGTCCGAGACGACCCAGAACGCCAGCCCGCGACCGTCGGACCGCGAACTGTCCTGGCGGACCCGGCCGACGAAGATCTCGTCGCGTCCGGCGGCGTCGATGGCCAGTGGATATCGATGCTCGGCCGGGTTGTCGACGACGACGACGCCAGGCACCTGGGCGAAGAGCTGGCGAGCTCGCTCGGGGTCGATCGGATCGCGGGTCTCGACGTGGACGGCCTCGGAGTGCGAGGCGAACACGGGAATGCGCACCGCCGTGCAGGAGACCGGAAGGTCGGGCAGGTGCAGGATCTTGCGCGTCTCGACCATGACCTTCCACTCTTCCCTGGTGTAGCCGTCGTCGCGGAACACGTCGATCTCGGGGATGGCGTTGAAGGCGATCGGGTGCGGGTAGACATGCGCCTCGGCGGGCGTGCCCGAGACGTGGGCCTGTACCTGCGCCTCGAGCTCGGCGACGGCCTTGCCCCCGGTGCCGCTGACCGACTGGTAGGTGTCGACGATCACGCGGGCGAGGCCGACGCTGTCGCGCAGAGCCATCAGCACGGGCGCGAGCTGCATCGTCGAGCAGTTGGGGTTGGCGATGATCCCGTCATGGAGGGCGGCGTCGTCCGGGTTGACCTCGGGGATCACGAGCGGGATGCCGGGCTCCATGCGCCATTGCGACGAGTTGTCGATGACGAGCGCCCCACGTTTGGCGGCCTCTGGCGCGAGCACCTTCGACGGGCCGCCGCCGGCCGAGAAGAGTGCGATGTCGACACCCTGGAAGGCGTCGGGCGTGGCCTCGCGGACGGGCCACCTGCGGTCCGCGAACCCGATCGAGCGGCCGTCTGCGCGCGAGGCCAGCGGCCGCAGCTCTCCGACGGGAAACTCGCGCTCGGTCAACACCCTGATCATCGTCTGGCCGATCAGTCCCGTGGCGCCGACGACGGCCACGGTGAGGGTCCGGGAGGGGGTCTCGATGGGCATGGGTTCGCTCAACACGGATTCCATCGAGGGCACGTGACGATGATACCGCGTCAATGTTGCGGGTCGGGGTGGGTGGCTGGGTGTGGGTGGAGTTGGACCGCGTGGCGGCTCGGGACCGCGCGGCGGATTCGGGGCCGGGTGCCAGGAATCCAACGACCCGCCGGGCAATGCGGGCGGGTCGTTCGAGTGGCTCGGATGACGGCCGGCTCAGCCCGCCGTGGTTGCCGCCGCGCGGCCTGCGATCAGGCGGGCGTGGTGGCGAGGTGCCGCTGCATGGCGGCCTTGCGGGAGAGGTTGACGCGGCCCTGGCGGTCGACTTCGATGACCACGACCATGATCTCGTCGCCGACCGAGACCACGTCCTCAACGGTGGGAACGTGGTAGTCGGCCAGCTCGCCGATCCGGACGAGGCCTTCCTTGCCTGGCAGGATCTCGACGAATGCGCCGAAGCCCATGATGCGGGTGACCTTGCCAAGGTACAGTCCGCCGACCTCGACCTCGCGCGTCAGGCTCTCGATCCACTGGATCGCCTTGCGCGAGTTGTCCGAGTTGACGGCCGCGATCTCGACGCTGCCATCGTCCTCGACGTTGATCTCGGTGCCGGTCTCTTCCTGGATCTTGCGGATGGTCGCGCCGCCCTTGCCGATGATGTCGCGGATCTTCTCCGGATTGATCTTGATGGTGATGATGCGCGGCGCAAACTCGCTCATCTCCACTCGGGCGCTGGGGATGACCTGCGTCATCTTGTCGAGGATGAACAGGCGGGCGGCGTGAGCCTTGGAAAGGCCCTCCCGGATGATCGCCTCGTTGATGCCGCGGACCTTGATGTCCATCTGGAGGGCGGTGATGCCCTCGGACGTGCCCGTGACTTTGAAGTCCATGTCGCCGAAGGCATCCTCCTTGCCGAGGATGTCGGTCAGGACGGCGAACTTGCCGCCCTCCGTGACGAGGCCCATGGCAGCGCCGGCAACCGGTGCCTTGATCGGCACGCCGGCGTCCATGAGCGCGAGCGTCGAGCCGCAGGTCGAGGCCATGGAGGTCGACCCGTTGGAGGTCACGCACTCGCTGACGACGCGGATGACGTACGGGAAATCCTCTTGGCTCGGCAGGACCGGGATCAGGGCACGCTCGGCGAGCGCACCGTGGCCGATCTCACGCCGACCCGGCCCGCGCATCTGCTTGTTCTCGCCGGTGCTGTAGGGAGGCATGTTGTAGTGGTGGAGGTAGCGCTTGGACTCCTCCGGGCCGATGGTGTCGATGCGCTGGACGTCCGATGACGGTCCGAGCGTCGCGACCGACAGCGCCTGCGTCTCACCGCGGGTGAAGAGCGCCGAGCCGTGCGCCCGGGGCAGGAGCCCGACCTCGACCGAGATCGGTCGGATCGTCTCGAGGTCCCGGCCGTCCATGCGGATGCCCTCCTCGAGCACGAGCTGGCGCACGACCTTCTTGTGAACGAGAGTGGCCAGGCCCTTCGAGAGCCGCGACTGGATCTTGGCGACGTCGAGCGCAGCGTCGGCTGCGGCCCTGTCGCCACCGTTCTTGCGCGAGCGGATCGAGTCCGCGACCGCAGCCTTGTAGGCATCGATGCGCGGCGGCAGGTCGTTGGCAAGCAGGATCAGGAACTGCGCAGTCGCCTCGGCATCGGTGGGGGCGCGGTGGTCGGGCTGGGTGTCAAGACCGAAGTAACGCGCCAGGTCGGAGAGCTTGTAGACGTCCTGGTCCGGATACGCCTCGCGCGCCAGGGTCAGGGTGTCCAAATACCGGCCGGCCTCGAAGCGAGTGCCGTCCGTCAGCGCCGCGTGGAGGAACCCAAGGTCGAAGCCGACGTTGTGCCCGACCAGCAGCGCGTCGCCGGCCCAGTCCACGAACGTCTTCGCCGCCTCGGACGCTTTCGGCGCCTTGGCAACTTCCTTGTCCGTGATGCCATGGAGCTGCGCGCCCGTGATCGGGGAGGCCGGCTTGACGAGACTCGACCAGCGGTCGGTGATCTTGCCACCCTGCACCTTGACCGCGCCCATCTCGACGATCTCGCCGAGCTTGACGTCGCGGCTGGTGGTCTCGAGATCGAAGACGACGAACGGCTTATCCGTCTTCACCGCGTCCAGAAAGTCGATGACCGAATCGGTCCCGGTCTCGAGGAAGGGGGTCTTCTTGGGCTTGCCGAGCTTCTCGCGGAGCTGGTCCTGGAGGTCCAGGATCGGCGCAAGCGAGCGGTGGCCGAACATGATCGCCTCGGCCATCACGTCCTCGGGCAGGATCTGGGCGCCGGCCTCCACCATCATGATCGCGTCGCGCGTGCCGGAGACGATCAGGTCGAGCTGCGACTCCTTGAGCTCCGAGAACGTGGGGTTGACGATGAACTCGCCGTCGATGCGGCCGATGCGGACGGCCGCGACCGGGCCCAGGAACGGGATCTCGCTGAGGGTCAGCGCCGTCGACGCCGCGATCGTGCCGAGCACGTCGGGGTCGTTCTCATGGTCGGTGGAGAGCACCGTGATGACCAGCTGGACGTCATCCTTGTAGCCCTCGGGGAAGAGCGGGCGGATCGGCCGGTCGGTCAGCCGCGCGGCCAGGATGGCCGCCTCGGACGGTCGCGATTCGCGCTTGATGAAGCCGCCCGGGATTTTGCCCGCGGCGTACATGCGCTCCTCGAAGTCGACCGTCAGCGGGAAGAAGTCCAACCCCGGACGCGGCTCCGAGCGGTTGGCGGTGCCCAGCACGAGCGTATCGCCGTACTGGACCGTGACCGAGCCACCGGCAAGCAGAGCAAGCTTGCCGGTCTCGATCGTGAGGGTGCGACCACCGAGCTCGGTGGTCAGAGTTGTTACAGCCATGAGTCCTCCAGGGGAAGGGAGGACGGACCTGGCGCGCTGGTGCCCCGTTTCGCTATCTGCGATCGAGGGCCGCGGTTCCTTCTCGGTATGTTCCGGCGGGGCTCAGCCCGTCGCTGGTCTGCGCTAGCGGCGCAGGCCTAGCCGGCTGATGACGGTGGGATACCGCGCGTTGTCCTTGCGCATGAGGTACGCAAGGAGTCGACGTCGCTGTCCAACGAGCTTGAGGAGGCCGCGTCGCGAGTGATGGTCCTTGGGAAAGCTGTGCAAATGACCGTTCAGCCCAGTGATGCGCTCTGTCAGCAGAGCAATCTGGACTTCGGGCGAGCCGGTATCACCCTCGTGGGTGGCATATCCGGCGATCGTGCTTTCCTTGACTTCCCGCGCGAGCGGCACCTGGTCCTCCAACCAATCCATTCCTTCTACAGTTCCCGCGGAGTCTAACAGGCGTTCGATATCGCGGCTCACACGGGTCGGGGCTGGTCTGCGCTTGACATGCACGATGTACCGTCGAAACATGAGCCTCGAGACCCTGCCAACCGGGCCGAACCCGGAGGCGATCACCCGCATCGTCCTCGAGCGCCATCCCGAAACGGTCGCTGCTACCTCGATGGGCGTCGTCTTCTTCTCGCTCGACGAGACGCACTGGCCGAACTTCGCAACGATGGTCACGACCGACGAACACGACGACGGGACGCCGTCGAACCTGACCGCTCGACCGGGCGTGTTCAGGCTGAACATCGGGGTCGGCCGATCGACCTTTGAGCGGCTGGTCGGGAGTCAGCCGAACACTGACTACGCCGCGTTTGACATCGTTCTGCCCCATCCTGTAGGGCTCTTGACCAGCGCACCGACGCTCAGGCCGCGGTCGCGAGAATCCGCCGAGCCCGCGCCACGTCCCGGCGCATCTGCCTGACAAGCTGGTCGACATCGGAGAAGCGCTTCTCGCCGCGCTGGCGGCGCACGAACTCGACGCGCATCCGGACCCCATAGATCTGCTCGTCGAAGTCGAGGAGATGCACCTCGAGCAGGCGCGCTCCCCCGCCGAACTGCGGCCGGACCCCAAGTGAGGCCACGCCGTCGACCGTGCGAGCCGGATGACGCGGATCGGGTCCGCTCCAGCTCGCCCGAACAGCGTAGATGCCGTTGGGTGGCAGCGTCACCGGCGCATCGAAGGCCAGGTTCGCCGTCGGAAAGCCGAGCGCCCGCCCACGCGCGTCGCCGTGGATCACCTCGCCGATGACCGCGTGGCGGCGCCCGAGCAGGCGCCGGGCTTCGGCCACTCGCCCGGCCTCGATCAGGGCGCGGATGCGCCCGCTCGAGACGCGATCACCGCCGCGTTCCAGGGTTGGCACCTCCACCAGCTCCCA
>JBBRYO010000039.1:0-21569 GCA_038237595.1 Candidatus Limnocylindrales bacterium
CTGGCGCCGGGCGTTGGGCTGGCGCCGGGCGTTGGGCTGGCGCCGGGCGTTGGGCTGGCGCCGGGCGTTGGTGAAGCCTCAGGGGTCGGCGACGGGCTCTCACCTGGCGCGAGCGTTTCTCTCGGGCTTGGCGATTCACCGGGGCTGCCGGACGGCCGCGGGCTGCGGGGCGATCTGGGCGTCTTCGACGGGCTCGGTCCGATGCCGGGTGAGGCCGAAGTCGACGGCGAGGCGGCGGCGAACAGGCTCGAGGACGGGGTCACATCGGCGCTGGGAGAGCCCGGTCGCAGAACCACGATGGCGAGAACCGCGACCACCAGGACGGCCAGCACCACAGCGAGGGCCTGGCTGACGCGGCGCCAATCGCGGTCGTTCATGCCTTATCCAAGCCGAGCCAGTGCGGCGCGAAAGAGCGCGGAGTCGGGCGCGAGGGCAACGGCCAATCGCAGGTGCGTCGACGCCGCGTCACGGCGGCCGACCTGCTTGAGCGACTGGCCGAGCCCGTAGTGGCCGTAAGCGGACGAGGGATCGATCTCGAGCAGCTCCTCGAAGGCCGTCACCGCCCGTTCGTGCTGCCCGCTGTTGTAGTAGGCGCGGCCGAGGGCCTCCACGATCGAACCCTTGGCCGGCTCGAGCTTGGCCGCTCGCTCCAGGACCACGGCCGCCTGGGCATGGTGCCGGCGCTTCAGCAGGGCCTGGCCGCGCTGGAGCAGTCCGTAGGCCGATTCGCGCTCGACCAGCTCGCCGAAGGCCGCGTCGTCCTGCTCGGGCTCGGGATCCGCTGAGGATTGGCTCACGAGGGCCATGCTAGCTCGCGAGCCCTGATCGGCGCGTGGCAGTCTTCCGTACCGGCAGCGCACGCCTGGCTGGCCGCCCGTGACGCTGCGTCGGGAGATCAGGTGGCCCGCCAGCTCGACAGGTCGATCGTCTGGAGCCGATCGCTGGGCGTGATGCCCGGGATGCGCCCGCGCTTGGCGATCGGCTTGCCCTCGATCTCCTTGAGATCGCCCGTGAAGTCGATGGGGGTGGCGCCGCTGATGTAGCCGCCGACCGCAAACGAGTCGACCGGCGCGCCGGCGTCCTTGAAATAGCGGATGCGCTCGGGGCTGAGACCGCCGCTGACGATGATCCGGACGTGCTGGAACCCCGCCTGATCGAGCCTCGCGCGGACCTCCAGCACCAGGTCCGCGGTGACGCGCCCCCGCTCCGAGGGCGTGTCAAGGCGAACGCCGTAGAGCTTGTCGCCGAGGGCGTGCGCGACTCGCAGCGACTCCTCGGCCTCGTCGTGGAACGTGTCTACGAGCACGATGCGCGGCACGTCCTTGCCGAGGTGCCGATCGAACGCTTCTGCTGCCTTCACGGTGTCCCCGAAGATGAGCACCAGCGAATGGGGCATCGTGCCGGTGGGGTTGAGGCCCGCCAGCCGCGCCCCGGCCGGGGTCGAGGCGCCCACACAGCCGCCCACGATCGCGGCGTAGTCGAGGGTGTCGGTGATGTCGGGGTGGACATGCCGCGCCCCGAAGCTGATCACCGGTTCAGGCGCGGCGGCCTCGACGCACTCCCTCGCGGCCGTCGCCCAGCCCGTGGACTGCGCCATCATCCCGAGGATCGCGGTCTCGTACAGCCCGAAAGCCCGGTACCGGGCACGGATGCGCAGCACGACCTCCTTGGGGGAGAAGGTGTCGCCGTCGGCCAGGGCCTCCACGACGGCCTCGCGCGGGGGCGCCTCGCCGAGCACGTGCGCGAGCAGCACCTTGGCCTCGTCAACGCCGCAGAGCACTCCCTGCTGGCGGGCGAAGACCTCCATCACGACGACCGGGTCGAGGCCCTCCTTCGAGAGGATCTCCTCGGCGCGTGCGAAGTAGACGTCGGCCGACTCACCGCTCAGGACCTCGCGCGACGGACGCCGGCGCTGCATCACGACCCGTTCCATCGATCTGGCGCTCGCTCCTCTGCGATCTTGCGCCGTGATCTTAGCCCCGCCCATCATCGTCGACGGGCGGTGCCGACAGCTCGGCCAGCTCGTCGGCGTAGCGATCCAGGAGCTTCTGGTTGCGCGGCGTCCCTTCCGCGGGCTCGGGCGGCTCCTTTGCCCCGGGCCACAGCCATCGCACCGAGTCGTCGAGCAGGAGATCGCAGACCGTCACGAGGCGGGCGACCGTGAGCCCCAGCGAATCGAGGCCGACCTCTGCGGCCGGCACCTCCGAGGAGAGCACCGGGCGCTCGTCTGCCGAGAGTGCGAACTTGACGAACGGCAGCTCGTCGTTCCAGCGCAGGAACTGGTGGTAGCTCTTGCGGAAGGTGTCCGCGAGCGGCGGCGCGAAATGGACCCACGCGATGAGGGCCACGGCCGGATCGAGGATGAGCGTCAGGCGGATATCGCGGCGCCGCCGTCCGTCGACGACCAGGTCCCAGCTCGCGACGCCCTCCCGGTCGGCACGCTCGAGCGCTTCGAGCCCCAGCTCACGCAGCCAGCCATCGACCGCCGTCGGGTCGAGCCTCGGGGCGTGCGTGTTCGCCAGCCGGCCGGGCTCCTCGTTGCGGATGGCTACCGGCGTCCGCCCCGGCCGGATGCAGGCGAGGCGATCGCGACCGCGACGATCTCGTCGAGATCCCTGGCGTTCGAGGGCCGCGACTTTGCGGCCGGCTTCGGCGCGCGCTTCTCGACGCTGCCGCCGCTGCGCACCGTCCGGGAGCTGAAGTCCGACGGTCTCACGCCCTCCGCGACGCGCACGTTGCGGCCGAGCCGCGCCCCCGCCGGGATGATGGCGCGCTTGCCGACGACCGTGATCCCGGTGTTGAGCCGGGTCGGCTCCTGGCGATTGGGCGTGGTGTAGTCCGTCCCGGTGCCGACCACGGCGTTCGGCCCCACCGAGACCTCCTTATCGATGATCGAGCGATCCACGACCGCGCCCGCCCGGATCACCGTGTCGAACATGATCACGCTGTCGCGCACGATCGCCCCGGGGTCGACGCGGACGCCCGGCGACAGCACGGAACGCTCGACGGTCCCGGCGATCTGGCAACCGTGGCTGATGAGGCTGCGGTGGACGTTGGCGGTCGGCCCGATGCGCGCCGGCGCGCGCTCCTCCGAACGCGTGTGCACGACCCAGTCTCGATCGTAGAGGTCAAGCTGCGGGTGGTCCTCGAGGAGCTCCATGTGGGCGCGCCAGTAGCTCTCGATGGTGCCGACGTCCTGCCAGTAGCCGTCGAAGCGATACCCGAACACCCGCGCCGCGCCGGCGAGCATGGCCGGGATGATGTGCGCGCCGAAGTCGATTCGATCCTCGGCGAGCCACTGGAGCAGCGCCTTCTTCGAGAAGACGTAGATGCCCAGGCTGGCCAGATCGCTGTTAGGCTGGCGAGGCTTCTCCTGCCAGTCGACCACTGCGTCGTTCTCGTCGAGCGCCAGGATGCCGAAGCGGTGCGCCTCGCCGATGGGCACCTGCTTGACGGCGATCGTGACGTCCGCGCGCTTGCGTCGGTGGTGCTGCACGAACGGCTGGTAGTCCATTTTGTAGATGTGGTCGCCGGCCAGGATCACGATCGTGTCCGCCGGCGAGCTGCGGATGGCCGAGAGATTCTGGAGGACCGCGTCCGCCGTGCCTCGATACCACTCGGCGGCACGGTTGCGGGCGATGAACGGCTGCATGATGCGGATGCCGCCGCTCGTGCGATCGAGATCCCAGGGCCGGCCCGCGCCGATGTGATCGTTGAGCGACCTCGGGTTGTACTGCGTCAACACGATCACGTCGTTGATATCCGAGTTGACGCAGTTGCTCAGCGTGAAATCGATGATCCGGTACTTGCCCGCGAACGGCACGGCGGGCTTGGCGCGCACGCCCGAGAGGATGGAGAGTCGCTCGCCCTCACCGCCCGCAAGGACCACTGCCAGAGTCCTCTTCACGAGGGCGATGATACGCCGGGGGCCGGTAGGGAGAACCCCGTGGCCCGCGGCGCTCGACTCACGCCGGGATCACACGTAGTCGCGCGGGTTCAGCGGCGTGCCGTTCCGATTGACCTGCCAATGCAGGTGGGTGCCGGTGCTGTGACCGGTGTTGCCCATGTACCCGATGAGCTGGCCCTTGTGCACGAACTGGCCACCGTGCACGACGTAGATAACCTCCATGTGCACGTACATCGTGTCGAGCCCGTTGGCGTGCCCGATGTCGACGATGAAGGCCCCGTCATACGGGTTCACGCCCACGTACGCGACCACACCGCTCGCGGCGGCATGGACGGGCGTGCCCGTCCCGTTGGCGATGTCGATGCCCTGGTGGAAGTGGGCGCAGCTGCCGTAGGGCGGCTCCCACGCGAATCCCGTACAGCCGAACTCCTGCGTGATCGTCCCGGTTGTCGGCCAGCTGAAGTAGCCGTTGCCACCCCCGCCGAGGTCGTGCTGGTGCTTGCGACGCTCGCGCGCAGCAGCGCGCCGCTCCGCCTCCTTGATCAGGCCCGCGATCTTGGCCTGAAGCTGCTGCTCGGCCTTCGCCGCCTGGGCGAGGTAGGCGTCGACCTTGGCCTGCGTGTTGTTGATCTTGTCGAAGGCGGACTGCTGGGAGTCCTGGATCGACTGGGTATGGGCTTCGAGGGTCGCTAGCTTCTGTCGTGCGGCCTGGAGCTTCGCCTGCTGCGCGCTGAGGTCCGCCTCGGCGCTTTCCGCGTCACGGCGCAGCTGGTCGGTGCGGTAGCGCGTCGCGACCACCTGGAGCTGAAGCCCGTCGAGTGAGGCCTGGTCGTCGGCGATCGACTTCGCGAGTGCCGCGTCCTGGTCGCCATAGGCGAGGTAGGCGGACGCGGTACTCAGCACGTCGCTGAAGGAGCCGGACGAGAGCAGCTGGTCGAGCAGGCTGGTCTGCTGAGTGCGATAGGCATCGGCGAGGCGCAATCCGAGCGCCCGCTGCTGTGCCTGGAGGTCTTCGGTCCCCTGCGCGATCTGGCCTTCGAGGAGGGAAAGGGTCCAGTCGAGCTCGTGAAGCTGGCCGACAAGCGTGTCTCGCCGCGCCTGGACGCGATGCAGGGCGTCCGTGGCGGTCTGGATCTCGTTGCGGACGGCCGCCTGATCGGTGTTGATCTGGTCGAGCTGGGTGCCAGTGCTGGTGAGCGCGGTGCTGGCGACCTTCTCGTCGGCCTTCAGCTGGTCGAGCAGGTTCTGCTGCTGGGCGATCGACTGCTGGAGGTCGGCCTGCCGCTGCTTGGCGGCGGCGAGCCGCGCCGCGAGATCGTCCGCGCGAACAATCGGTGCAGATCCGGTGGTGACAGTGAACAGCGGAAGTAGCAGAGACAGCGTCACGAACACGCTGAGCATCCGGCCGGCCCGGCCGGTATTACCCTTCCACGTTCGCATCATCCGCGAGCCAGCTCCTTGGGATGCTGGGGCACCCAGTCGATCAGTCTCGCCGGTGGTGCGCCGTCCGTGCAGTTGGCACGTCCGCCTGGACGACTCCGGCAAGGGCAAGCATAGGCATGAAACGCAGGATGTGGCAAGTCTGCATGGCCGGCAGCGTGGTACGCAACGCTGTGGAGAGGTGCAGGAGGGTGGCGTCGGAGCGACCTGTCAGGGCCGCCGTGACTAGGGAAGCAGGCCCGCCAGGATGCCGGCGGCGATGAGTATCGGCCCGAAGGGGATGGGAGATCGAAGCCTCAGGCGTCGTGCTGCGATCAGGATCACGAGCAGCACCGACGAGCCGATCGAGGCCAGCAAGAACCCGCCAACGAGGCGGCTGAGCCCGAACATGAGCCCCAGGCTGACGGCGAGCTTCACGTCGCCCATTCCGAGGCCTCCGCCGAGCAACCGGTTCGTGAGAATGAGCGCGACCGGCGCGGCGATGCCCGCCGCGACCCCGTTGAAGACACCCAGCTCCTTGCCGGCTAGCACCGGGTTCCAGCCGAGCAGCAGCACGACCAGCGCGTAGACGATGAGCGGAAGGGTCACAAGATCGGGCAGCAGCTTCTGGTCGAGGTCCGTCGCCAGCAGCACGATCAGCGCCGCGAAATAGACGCCGAGGACGAGTTGGTCGCGGGGCTCGGGCCAGCGAACGACGAGGGCGGCGAAGGCCAGCAGGCCGGAAGCGAGGACGGCGATCGTCCGCCAGTCGAGCGAGCGCGACGCGCCGTCGGTGTGGCTCGGCCATCGCGCCGACAGCCGGTCCGCCAACGCGCCGAACACCGCTCCCGACGCCGCAAAGACGAGTGTCATCGTCTCCATCAGGCGAGCGCTGGGACTTCGAGCTTCATTGTGTGGAAGTGTGAGGTCCGGGACGGTCGCGGTCGACCCGGCCGATGGTCATGGGCCGGCTGGAATTCAGGTCTTTGGCGCGCCCAGCCCTACTTGTTGCGTCCCCGACGCGCGGTCGTGGCCGCACCAGCCGACGAGCGGCGCGATCGGCGGCCGTTGCCGGCCGAGGCGTGCGAACGATCCGCGGTGGCTTCCGCGGTGAGTGCCTCGTCTCCGGCCGCGGCTCCGCGAGCGCCGGCTCCGGCGAGCGCCAGCTCGACGAGCGTGGCATGCCCTGTGCCGGTCGCCCCGCGCGCCGACCATGGCGTTGCCTTGCGCAGGTAGCCGCTGCCGCCGATGTCGAGGTGCACCCAAGGCCGCGACACGAACTCGCGCAGGAAGAGGCCGCTCTTGACCAGCGATCCATCGGCCGTACCGGAGTTCTGGAGATCGGCATACCACGAGTCCATGTCGGCCCGGTAGTCATCGACGAGCGGAACCTGCCAGTAGCGTTCGCCCTGCCGCGCGCCCGCGGCATCGACCTCGTCCCACCAGTCCTGCGGGGTGCCGAACCCGCCGGTTATCAGCTTCCCGAACGCCCGCTCGACGGCGCCCGTCAGCGTCGCGATGTCGACCAGGTGCGTCGCGCCGTGCTGCTCGGCCCAGGTGAGTGCGTCGCCCAGGATCAGCCGGCCCTCGGCGTCGGTGTTGGTGATCTCCACGGTCTTGCCGTTGAGCGCCTTGACGACGTCGCCCGGCCGGGTCGAATGGGATCCCGGCATGTTCTCGACGGCCGGGGCGACCGCCATCAGCGGCATGCCCGGAGCCAGTCGCGAAACCGTGGCGATCGCGGCGAGCACCGTGCACGCGCCCGTCTTGTCCATCTTCATCTCTTCCATGCGGTCGGCAGGCTTGATCGAGATGCCGCCCGAGTCGAAGGTCACGCCCTTGCCGACCAGGGCCAGGAGCCGGCCGTTCGAGTCGGTTTCGTCGGGCTCACCCGAGCGCAGGGCGATGAAGCGCGGCCCGTTGTCCGAGCCCTTGCCGACGGCCACGAACATGCCCATGCCCAACTTGGCCGCCTTTTCGAGGCCGAAGATCTTGGTCTTGAGCCCGTACTCGCGGGCGATCTTGGCCGCCTCGTCCGCGAGCACCTCCGGCGTGACGTCGTTGCTCGCGCGCTGGGCCAGGCGTCGTGCAAGGTTCGTGCCTTCGCCGATGATCACGCCGCGCTCGGCGGCCGCGCGGACCGCCGTCAGGTCCGTGTCCGCAATGATGATCGTGAGTTCGTCGAGCTCGGGCGGCATCGACTCGACACCTTCGCGATAGATCATCGCCGGGTCAGTGCTGCCCTCAACGACGCCGCGCGCAATGAGCTCCGCCGCTCCCCTGGCGTCGAGGCCGTCCACGCCGAGCAGCGCCGCCGGAAGCATGATCGCGACGCGTGACACGGCATGGCCGGCCAGCCGCCGCTCGACCGCGGCACCAAACCGCAACGCCGCCAGGCGGTCGAATGACGCGACATCCCCGATCCCCATGCCGAGGACCCAGTCGGCACCCATCTCGCGGCCTCGAAGCAGCGCGGACGCCCAGGCGCTGCCGCGCAGCGCACCCACGGACCGGTAGTCGCCGAGCGCGCCTTCCAGGCGCCGGTCGAGCTCGGTCAGTGCCTCGTCGGGCTCGCCGTCCTTCGACATCGGGATGGCCAGAACGTCGGTCTGAACGTCCCACGGCTGGGAGCTGACGACGCGGATCTGCATCGGGTCTCGTTCCTCCTGTGATCTGGGACGGCCAGTCTAGCGGCCCGGCCCGCCCGCGGCGATCAGCGGCCGGCCGCCACCAGGATGGCCCGGCGCGCGCGCTCGATCTCGAGCAGCGCCTGCGTGATGCTCTGGCCACCGATGTCCGACACGATCACCGAGAGGCCGGTCGTGTCAGGCGGCAGCGCAGCCTGTGTGCGATTCACGTCGTCGAGAGCGAGTGAGGCCTGGGGCGTGATGATCCCGTTCGATGCCTGGAGCAGCGTGTACAGCCTGGTGACGGCGGCGTCGTAGTCGGAGAGTCGAAGGACCCATCCGTCGAGCGTCGTCACATCCAGGCCCTTGCCCTTGAGCTGCGCACTGATGCGTCGCACGCGATCCAGTTGTGCCGCGGCATCGCTGAACCGCTGAAGGGCCATCGGCCAGTCGGAGGTTCGTCCCGCCCGCGTTGCCTGGACCACCAGCGCGTCGTGTGCCGAAAGGGCCTCCAGCACCGCGACCGGCGGCGGGGTCGCCGCCGCAAGCGTCGCCCAGCTGGTCGGCATGTCCGCGCTCGTGGAGAGGGCCGCATCAATCTGCGCCACCCGATCCTTGTTCGACGTGCCGATGCCGCCTGGACTGGTGCCCTCGAGCAGGCCGTCGCGAGCGGCCTTGACCGATGCGACGATGGTGCCGAGCTGCGCCACCACCCGGTCGCCCGCCGCGAGGTCCGATCGGACCAGGTCGACTTGCTGGCCGCGCAGGTGGACGAGGGCATCGCGTCCGTGGCCCGCGAGCGCGTCTGCCGCGTCGGCCAGGTCGGAAAGCGCCGGTGCCATGGCTGCGAGTCGGGGTTCCACCAGCGCATCGCCCTTCGCCGTGAGCTCCGGCCGACTCGAATCGGTCTGCGGGTGGTCGAGGGCGAGCACGAGCCCAGAACCAGAGATGGAGACCACGATCACGACACCGAGCCAGAGAATGCCGCGCCAGAACCTGGACGCCGCCGACATGCTCCTCATCGAGCGCAGTCTATGGCGCCCATGCTGGGGCACTACCATCGGGCCCGGATGAGCGGCGCCATGGAGACCTCGAACGACGCGCAACGGGAGCCGGGAGCGCGCAACGACGTCCTCGACCTGCTGTGGCGCATGCCGAAGGCGGAGCTGCACCTGCACCTCGACGGGTCGCTGCGGCCCGAGACGGCGTTGGAGCTGGCGCGGCAGCGCGGCGTCGATGAAGCAACGGATCTCGACGCGATCCGGGCCCGCCTGATCGCCCCCACACGTTGTCGTGACCAGGCTGAGTTGCTGCGTGCGTTCGAGCTTCCCGTGGCGGTCATGCAGGACGCGGAGGCACTCGAGCGGATCACGTTCGAGCTCGTGGAGGACGTGGCCGGGGACGGGACACGCTACGCGGAGATCCGTTGGGCCCCGACACTCCACCTGGAACGCGGGCTCTCCCTCAGGGACGGAATCACAGCGGTCGTCGCGGGCGCGACGCAGGGCGCGGCGAAGACCGGGATCACCGTGCGCCTCATCGCCGTGGCGCTCCGCTCACACCCGCCGGAGCTGAACGCGGAGATGACACGGCAGTCCCTGCAGTTCCTCGGCGACGGGCTGACCGGCTTCGACTGCGCCGGTCCGGAGGCAGCCTTCCCCGACCCGCTGCTTCATGCCGAGGCGTTCGCTATGGCACGTGCCGGAGGGCTCGGGATCACCTGCCATGCCGGAGAGTGGGGTGGCGCGGCACAGGTCCGAAGGGCGCTTGCCGTCGACCCGTCGCGGATCGCCCACGGCACGCCGGCGGCCGACGATCCGGAACTCCAGGCCGAGTTGCGAACCCGCGCCGTGACGCTGGACCTGTGTCCGACGAGCAACGTCCAGGCCGGAATCGTCCCCGACCTCGCGTCCCATCCGCTGGCCCTGCTGTATCGCCGTGGAGTGCCCGTCACGCTCTCGACCGACGACCGCACCGTCGCCAACCTGACCCTCCCCCGCGAGTACGCCCGCGCCCACGCGATCCTCGGGCTCACGCTGCCCGAGCTCTGGTCGATCAACCGCCACGGCCTCGAGGCGGCCTTCCTCCACCACGACGAGCTGCTCCGCACGAACCTCCTGTCCGACTTCGACGCCTTCGCCGATTCCGAGCCGGGGCTCCGAGCCCCAGCAGCTGGCTGACGGATCGGGCGCTCGGGCCAGGCGAATCGATCGAGGATGGGCCCGAGCTCGCCGGCGTCCCTGTCGGACCGACCGGGCGATCAGGCCGAGGCGAATCGATCGAGGATGGTCGCGAGCTCGTCGGCGTCCTTCGCCACCGCCGTGGGTCGGAGATCGACTGGCGTCGCGTCGATGTGCAATTCGCTCGTGACCCCGGTGAGCATCAGCACCGAGCGCGCGCCGACGGCGTGGGCGGCCGCGATGTCGCTGAGCAGGCTGTCGCCGATCACGATCGCCTCCCGCACGGGAATGCCGGCCACGCGGGCCGCCTCGTGGAAAAGAATCGGCTCGGGCTTCCCGATCGTGAGGTCGGGTTCCCGCCCGACCGCGGCCGCCAGCGCGGCCACGATCGCGCCGGCGCCCGCGTTCATCGCGTGGGGCGTCGGGTAGATCGGATCGCGGTTGGTCGCCACGAACCGCGCACCGCGGCGGACTGCCTCGGCCGAGATGCTGAGACGCGAGTAGCTGAGGCTGAAATCGATGCCGACGACCACCGCATCGGGCTGCTGCGCGAGGCCGTGCTCCGTCGGCGCGACTGTCCGCAGGCCGACGTCACGCAGCTCCCGGCTGAGGCCCGGGCCACCGAACACCATCGTCGTGCGCGGCTGCTCCCCGTCCTCGGTGAGTGCCAGCGCCGTCGCGCGCGCAGCCGTGACAATGTGATCGGCGGCGACCGGCGCTCCCATTCCTTCGAGCCGCGCCTGATACTCCGACCGATGCCACCGGCTGTTGTTCGTGACGTAGACCACCGTGTCGCCGGCCGCCACGCGACGGGTGAGCAGCTGCGGCACGCCCGGAACGGGCACCGGACCGCGATACACGACCCCATCCAGATCGACGAGAAGCAGCACCGCGCGATGGTAGCCGCGCCCGGGTCCACCCGATGGCGTGCGGCTGCCCGGCCGCCGCTCGAGGGGGCCCAGTGAGCCGCGGAGCGGTCCTCCCTGGCGAGGCACGGTCCACCCGATGAGCCGCGGCTCCCCGCCTCCCCGCCGGTCGCCGCAGGGCTCTCCGGGCGACTTCGAGCTGCTGCTGATTGACGGCGACAACCTGCTCCATCGCGTTCGCGGAACCCGGGACGAAGCGGGACTGCGCTGGCTCCTGCCTCGCCTCCGCGCCTGGCTGCCCGCCGGTGCGCACATCATCGTGATGCTGGATGGTCATCCCGATCCCGGCGAGGTGCTGCGGCGACGCGTCGCGCCCGGGATCGACTTCCAGCACTCCGGGAATGTGGAGGCCGACACGGCGCTGGTTGGAATCCTGGGCGCACGACCCTACGCCGACCGAGCCCGCACCCTCCTGGTGACCGACGACAGAGCCCTGACCGACCGCGCCCGACACGTCGGCGGGCTCACGCGCCGGCTCGACTGGCTCACGGTCCAGCTCGCACGCGCGACGGGATTGCCTTCCACTGGCACGGGCCAGTCCGGTAAGGACATGGGCGAAGGTGGCGGGCGGGGCGCAGGCGACCGAGAAGCCCACGGCCACGGGGGATCGTCTGGTGCGGGCAATGCCGGTCGGGGCATGGGGCCGGGCGGCGGTCCTCCGATCGGGATTGGTCGGGGTCCCTCGGTGCGCAGAGCCGAAGGCCGGCCCGAGCCATCCGGAGGCCCGGCGCCCTGGCGACCAGGTCGGGGCGCCACCCGCAAGGTCGGCAATCCAAAGCGGGGCCATCCTGGGTAGGCGGGTCCCGAGGGCCGCAGGCGTGCTTGTTTCCCTACCGGCATGCGCCACGAAGGAGAGCGCCGGACGGGCAAGGCCGCCGTGCGCGGCCCGCGCTAAGATGCGCCCGTGCCGGCTCCCGATCCGTGGACAGCCTTCCTGAACTTCCTCCAGACGCTCGTTTCCCCGAACTGGGGCGAGCTCATCTCGATGCTGCCGTTCTTCCTGCTGATCGGCGTGGTCGGCCCGATCTTCAGCCTGATCATGCTGATGTGGGTCTGGCATTTCCTCCACCGCCGCAGGGGCCGCGTGCAGGTCGCCGAACCGGAGGCGATGCCCGCCCAGCTCGACGCGAACGGCCAACCCGTGTTTGCTCCCAACGTTCCGTTCTGCGAGGCGCACGCGCTCATCTACCCGGCCGCGGCCACGACCTGCGAGGTTGACGGCGACGAGCTCACCGTCACGTGCCCCGTCGACCACACGAGTCGCGTGGCCAGCCAACAGGTCTGTCGCGTGTGCGGCACCCGCTACGTCCTCGGTGCGGCACGTACCGCGTTGACCGTTCGCCGAATCGGCCATCCGCCAGACGGCGGCGCGGCAGTCGCCTGACCATCTCCGACGCCCCCCAGACCGAAGGCACAGGAGCTATCGAATGACCGGCCTCGCCGACCTCTCGCAGTACATCTTCGCGACCGGCACCGTCCTGCTGGTGCTCGCGTTCGTCCTGCACGTCGCGCACACGACAGCGCTCGCCCTGGGGCGCCGAAGCACAGGATCGTTCGGCTTCGGTCGACGCCTGGCAGCTTCAGGCGCAGGCACGGACACCGCCATCACGCTCGAGGGCCCGGGTGGGGCTTCGACCTCGAACATGCAGCCGGCGTCGGCGGTCCTGGCCGAGGGTTCGGACGCGAGCTCCGGCTACGTCGGCAGCGGCTCGGGCGTCGGTTTCGCTGGCGGGGCCTCGGGCCCCGCCATGGGTTCGGGCTCGGCGCAGTCGATTTCCGCCTCCATGGACTCAGAGTCGACGGCGGCCGGGTCGATCGCCATCGGGCTGACGTGGGCGGCCGCGATCATGATCGGGCTCTCCATGGCGATCCGGGCGTACATCGTCGGGCGCGGGCCGTGGGGAAACATGTACGAGTTCTCGGTCGCCTTCGCGTTCGGGATCATCGGCGGGTACCTCTTCCTCCAGCGCCGCTACCCCATCCGATCGATCGGCTTTCTGCCGCTGGGGGTGGCGCTCTTCCTGATCGGCTACGCCGCGACGCTGCCCTCCACAATCGAGCCGCTCGTACCGGCGCTCCAGAACCCGCCGCTCATCACGATCCACGTGGCGATGGCGATGATCAGCTACGGGATTTTCGCGACGAGCTTCGGGGCGGCGGTGGCCTACCTGGCGCAGGGGCCGAACGACCGCTTCTCCTGGCTGCCGAGCCACAAGGTGCTCGACGAGGTCGCCTATCGGGCCGTGATCATCGGCTTCCCGATCTTCGCGACGCTGATCATCCTCGGCAGTTGGTGGGCCTCGATCGCGTGGGGTCGCTACTGGGGCTGGGATCCCAAGGAAACCTCGGCGCTCGTCACGTGGCTCATCTACGCCGTGTATCTCCACGCGCGCAACCAGCGCGGCTGGGCGGGGCGGCCGGCGGCGCTGATCCTGGTCATCGGCTTTGCCGCGGTCGTGTTCACGTACTACGGAAACCTGTTCTTCGCTGGACTGCACAGCTACAGCGGGCTACCCGGCTAGCCAACCGTTGGGGCGCATTTGCACCTGACGGACGAGTTCGACCAGGCGAACGCGCCGGCGGTTGTTCTCTTGCGCTTCAGGCACGAATTTCGGTCGCGTCTCCCCCTTGAGCCAATTCCTTCCATCTGGCGCAACGATGTGACGAGTTGGCCGCGGCCTCGGTCGGACTCGTGCGCGTGACGCAAGGCACGCCGATGCCACGTGATCGGTGATCGCGACCTCGTCAGGCTTGACCAGCGATCACTGCCTCGATCTGGTCCTTCGACGGTAGGCCGGCGCGAGCACCGATCGCCCGCGTCGACAGGGCTGCGCCGACGACCGCCAAACGACCACCGGTTGCAAGCTCGGCGCCGCTTGCCAGCTCGGCGGCCAGGATCCCGCTGAAGGCGTCGCCGGCACCCGTCGCGTCGACCACCTGGACAGGGAGTGCCGGGTAGCGCGTCACGTTCGGGGTCTCGATTGGCCCGTCCACGACGAGTGCCCCGTCCCCGCCGAGCGTCACGATCACCGGCGCCTCGGTTAGTTGATGGAGCGCGATCGCGGCTCGCTCCGGGTCCGGCTCGCCGGAGAGCTTCGTCGCCTCGCGCGCGTTTGGCGTCAGGATCGGGTGAAGTGCCGCCAGTTCGTCGCTCATCGGCCGGGCAGGCGCCGGGTTCACAATCGGGGTCATCCCGCGAGCCGACGCCCAGCGAAGTGCCGCGACCACGGCCGCGTCGGATACCTCGAAGTTGGCGAGCAGCACGTCGGTCGGTCGTGCCTCCACCCCTTGGAGTGGCCCCTCGCCGGCCGCATCGTCGAGTTCGTGGAGCGGCTCCTCGCCCGGCCGCGGGTCGACCCCGAGGAGTGCCGCCTCCCCGGCCGCAAGTGCCGCCTCCCCGGCCGCAAGTGCCCCCTCCACGGCGGCAGCATCGAGCGCCCCGTTCGCCCCAGGCGCGACCGCGATCTGGTTCTCGCCCCGCGCGTCGACGACGATCAACGCCACGCCGGTATGTGCCCCCGCGACCCGCAGGCAGCTGCTCACATCCACCCCATCCGCCTCGAGTTCGGCCAGTGCATCGCGTCCGAGATCGTCGTCCCCGACCGCGGCAATCAGCGTCACCGCGGCCCCGGCACGCGCCGCGGCCACGGCCTGGTTCGCGCCCTTGCCACCTCCGAGCCGGTGAAAGGTGCCACCGGTGACCGTCTCGCCTGGCCCCGGAAGGTCGGCAACTCGAACGATGAAGTCGATGTTGACCGAGCCGACCACGACCACCCTGCCCATCGCCATCGACTGTAGCCTTTCGGCCACGGACGAAACCGCGGTCACCCGGACCGCGCGGACGGCGCGCTTTGCACCGCGTGACGCCCGGGTGGGTCAAGCGAGCGCCCCGCGGTGCAGACGGCATCCCCTGCGGAGCACCGTCATGGCAACCCTGCCCCGATCGGTCGAGCGATTGACACCACCCATTCGACCCCCGGTCGCGGGACCAACGTCGCCCGGGTTTCAGCCGCCCTTGTGGAAGTGCAGGCCTCCCCGCAGCGTTCGATGGCCATGGGCGTCGCGGACGTAGGTGACCGTCCCGGACAAGGCGTCACCGAAGGTCAGGTGCAGCCGGAACGTGCCCTTGGCGTCGTTGATCAGGCCGGTGCCGGTCGCGGCTCCGCCGGCGGTGAACTCGCAGGCGTCGAGCGCCAGGTGTGAGCCGCTTTCGCCGTACGTGTATTTGATCGTGCCGCCGAAGGGGCATCCGAAGACGAGCGGCGCGGAGGCGTCCCAGTACTGGTAGTCGACGCCGGCGTTGATCTCGTCGTCGATGCGGGATAGCACCCGGATGGCGCCGTGCAGCTTGTCCATGGGGCCGGGGATGTGCGTGTAGGCGTCGGCCACGTTGCCGGGGCAGACCGTCGTGCGGTTCTTGGGGAAGGTTCCGTCGATCAGGATCCGCGTGACGAGCCTGTCGGGGCACACGTTGCCACGGCCGTAGATGATGTGAGGGCCACCCGGCTCGTAGATCAGCCAGCTGTTCGCCCGGTTGCGCGCGACGATCCGCTGGGCATTCGGGAACGGCGTCGCCGGGTCGAGCGTCGCGCCCAGGACCACCAGCGGGTAGGGCGTGTTCCGTAGCCCCGCGGGCCGCGCGTCGCGCCTGGGCTGGGCCGGCCAGTAGACGCAGGGAAGATCGCCGTAGAAGTCGGCCGCCAGGCGCGTCCGATCGACACCGTGGTCGTGGCCGTACTTCAAATAGGCGTCCGCCTGGAGGTCGGGGGTGCCGGCGTTGGTGAAGTAGCCGTAGTCGACGCATTCGACGGCGTAGTAGAGGGCGTCCGAGTAGCTCGGGTCGGGGATCGCCTGGAGCGTGTCCGGATCCTGGACGAGGCCCGCGTAATCGAGCCGCGCCATCCACCACACGTCACCGCGCGATGCCGCGGCCATGGCGCGCTGGAAGAGCTCGCGATCGAACTCGCTGTACATCGAGTCCGCGGCCGCGTTCTGGAGGTCCGTGAGCGTGAACCTGCGCTGCACGGTCGTGCCGTCGGACTTCGTGAAGGCGTAGCTGATGGGCGCGTGCGAAAGGCGCTTGGCGAGCGCGTCGTAGGCAGTTAGCGCATTGCCGCCCTTGACGTCCGAGCTGCACGCGCGCTGGGTCGAGCAGTCGAGGAGCGTCGCCACGAGCACGTTGTCGAAAGCCCTGGCGCCTTCCACGTAGAAGGCCGCCCCGCTGGGCTCGAGATCGACGGGCCCGTCAACGAAGAGCACCTTGACGCGATGCGCATGCGCGGCGGCGTATGTCTGCACGAACTGCGAGCCGTAGCTCTCCCCGTAGATGCTCATCTTCTTGACGCCGAGCCAGACGCGGAACGCCTCGAGGTCCTCGACGGCCTGGCGCGTGGCGTAGTACGGCAGCTTCGTCTGGTCCACGCCCGATTCCGCCAGGCAGCGGTTGCTGAAGTTGCGCGCCGCGGTCTTGAGGTCGGCGCCGCCGGTCGCATCGTCGGCCGAGGCCTGGCTCGTGTACCACTTGAGCGCCGCGTTCGGGCACTGGACTTCGCCCGACATACCGCTGCCGCGCTGGTCGAGGAAGACGATGTCGTAGTCGCGTCGGATCGAGGCGGCGAATGTGCTCGTGTAGCTCTCAGCGCTCCAGATTCCCGCGGTGCCGGGTCCGCCGGTCACGGTCACCCAGACGCCCTTGGCAGGGCCGGGGCCGGTATGGCGACGCAGGGTGAAGGTGACCTTCGTGGTCGGGCCGCCAGCTTGGAAGTGGTCCCACGGGACGGTCAGGGTGATGCACGTGAAGTGCGGCGCTTCGTACTTCGGACACGACCGCGTGGTTGCGGGGGTATGTGCGGTGGCGGCGGACGCGGTGGGCTGGACGTCGGGCGTCGGTACCTGGGCGGCCGCGGCGGGGTGGAGGTCTAGTGTCGCTACCTGGGCCGTCGCCGGGGCGGCCGAGGTGGAGGCGATCAGGGTGGCGGCGAAGATGCCGAGGATCCTCGGGAGGGACGGCGCGGTTCGGCGCCGTGATCGTTCAGCCCGGTCCGAGGTCAGCTGAGGCACGCTCGCGATGGTAAGCCATGGGTCCAGCCGCGCGTCGTCACGAATTCGCGTCGTCACGAATTGCCGTCCCTGGGAGCGCCCGAGCCCGCGTTGATATGCGATTGGATGGACCGGGCGATCCCGATGCGAACGGATGCCGGGCCACGTGCCGTAGCCTTACCCGCGATGACGTTTCGACGAGGTGCGCGCCTTGACCCCTCGCAGGTCCAGGACGTGCGAGGCAGGACAGGTGGGACTCGCGGTCTCGCCATCGGGGGCGGCGGGCTCGGCGCGGTCGTGATCGCCCTGCTGGTCTACTTCCTCCAGTCGCAGGGCGCCCCAGTCCCGGGACCGGGCAATCCCGGCACGGGTGCTCCTGCCGTCGGCCGACCGGAGGGTTCGAACACCGCGGACTGTCACACGGGCGCCCAGGCCAACCAGCGGCTCGACTGCTTCATCGTCGGCGTCGTCGACAGCGTGCAGGCCTACTGGACGGACGAACTCAAACGCGAGGGTCGGACCTACCAGCCTACCGACACGCAGCTCTTCAGCGGCCAGATGGACTCTGCTTGTGGCGTCGCCAGCTCGGAGACAGGCCCTTTCTACTGCCCGACCGACAAATACGTCTACCTGGATATCGGCTTCTTCAATCAACTCCGGGGGCAATTCGGGGCGACAGGCGGGCCACTCGCCCAAGCGTACGTGATCGCGCACGAATATGGTCACCACGTCCAGGATCTGCTCGGGACGCTCGGCCGACAGTCGAGCCAGGAAGGGCCGCAGGGTGGCTCGGTCCGAACGGAGCTCGAGGCCGACTGCTATGCCGGGGTGTGGGTCAAGAACGCCGCCAGCACCGGGTACCTCGTGGCCCCGACCCAGCAGCAGATCACCGACGCGCTCAACGCGGCTGCGGCCGTGGGAGACGACCGCATCCAGCAGCAGGTCCAGGGCAGCGTCAACCGTGAAACGTGGACGCATGGCTCGAGCACACAGCGCGACCACTGGTTCATGGTCGGTTTCCAGGGCGGCGACCCCGGCGCCTGCGACACCTTCAGCGGTCCGATCTAGCCCGCCCAATCCAGCCCGCCAATGGGCGTGTGCGACGAGGGCGCTAGAGCCGCTTCGTCATCGCAATGTCCGTCTCGATGAAGCCCTTGCGGAGGTAGAGGCGGCGAGCGCCGGCATTCGAGCCCAATACGTGCAGTCCGATCTCTGACGCCCTCTGCCCGTGCCAATGCCTCGAGCGCAGCAAGGGTGGCCGCGCCGAGGCCCTGGCCGCGGCGCTCCGGGTCGATCCAGATGTCGTAGATGAAGAGGCGGTCGGCCCGCCCGGTGACTTGGGCGATCCAGAGGACTCCGACGCTGGTGCATTGATCGTCGTGCACAGTCCAGAAGCGGTGACCGGGTGTATCACGGCCGGCGGAAAGGATCTCCCCGATCTCGCGAATGGCCATGCCGAGCGCCTCGTCCGCCGGCCACAGACCGTCGTCGACGTGCGTCTGTGCGGTACTCGGCCGTGCTCCGCGCGCGCCAGACCTCGAATGCGGCGTCGGACATGCGAACGAGGCTGACCATTCAGCCGATCGTAGCGGCAGGCCGCGGAGCCTGACCGAATGCCGTGGTTGCGGCAGCCACTGCGTCAAATATTCCTGTGGCGGATAGAACGCGTGGCCGGAGGCGGCCAGGGCCCCGGGCCATGCCCCCGCGTGACTGAAGTGACGGCGATGTGAGCATGGAACTCGATTGCCTATGCGTGGCACCCGCTCGTCGGCTCTCGATCGTCCCGCGAGATATCCGTGTGGCGAATAGCTGACGCAACCGCCGGTCCACAGCATCTCCCGGGCGGCCTCGCGCCATCAGAACAGCTGTTCTATCCTGTTCCCCACAGGCCGTCCCCAAACGACCCATGGATTGTCCCCAAACCCATCCACACGGCCCGCCACGCATACGGTGACGCCCCAAGATGTAGTGCCGCGCCTTACCGACCACCCACAGCATCTTGTGTTTTTCGCCTTGACATGGTCCGGGGCGCGGCGTACGATACAAGGTCTGTGGAACGTCGCCGCGGGTCGCCATGCCGGGGCCGCCAAACCACCGGGAGCCTGGCCTAGGGCGCCCCGGGCAAACCACGGATGACCACCAAAGGCGCGGCACCAACCACGGCCGTTGCACTGAGGAGAAGAAGACGAAACGGATCGGATCGATTGCCGATCGGTAGGCCAAGGGAGGAGCAACACATGAGCCACCCAGTCGTGAGTGACAAGAGCGTCGACCTCGAGCGCGCGGGCGGAACCGCCCGCCAGGACGCCCGGGCAGGCTCAGGCAAGCAGGGCAAGGAGAAGGGCGCCGGCAAGGCAGCCAAGGCCGCCAGCAAGGCGGAGGCCAAGGCCACAGCGAAGAACGCCGCCGCGGCACAGACCGCCGCCACCGCAGGCACGGCCCCCGCCGACACCGCCGGCACTCCCCCCACCGCCACTCCCTTCCACTCGACCGGCACCCACGGCCACGCCGTCCGCCCCGTCCCGCCCGCGATCGATGACCAGGCACGCTTCACCGGCATCAGCACGCGCGGGATCCCGTTCGAGCGCCGCTGGACCACGCCGGGTGTCCATCCCTACGACGAGGTGACCTGGGAGTTCCGCACGGCCAACATCTCGAATGAGTCCGGCAAGACCGTCTTCGAGCAGACGGACGTGGAGGTTCCAACCTTCTGGAGCCAGCTCGCCACCAACGTCGTGGTCAGCAAGTACTTCCGCGGCCACGTCGGCACCCCGCAGCGGGAGAACAGCGTCCGCCAGCTGATCGATCGAGTGGTCAACACCATCACCGCCTGGGCGGCGACGCAGCACTACTTCGCCACGGACGGGGACCTCGCCTCCTTCAAGGCCGAGCTCACCCATCTGCTGCTGCACCAGAAGATGGCCTTCAACTCGCCGGTCTGGTTCAACGTCGGTGTCGAGCCCAAGCCCCAGTGCTCTGCCTGCTTCATCAACTCGGTGCAGGACAACATGGGCTCGATCATGGATCTCGCCAAGACCGAGGCCATGCTCTTCAAGTACGGCTCCGGCGCCGGCGTCAACCTGAGCCCCATCCGCGGCTCCAAGGAGCGCATGTCGGGCGGCGGCATCGCCAGCGGACCCGTCAGCTTCATGAAGGGCTACGACGCGTTCGCCGGCGTGGTCAAGTCGGGCGGCAAGACGCGTCGTGCGGCCAAGATGGTCATCCTCGACGCCGACCATCCGGACGTCCTCGACTTCATCGAGTCGAAGGCCAGCGAGGAGCGCAAGGCCTGGGCCCTCATCGAGCAGGGCTACGACCCCTCCTTCACCGGGGAGGCGTACGGCTCGGTCTTCTTCCAGAACGCCAACCACTCGGTTCGCGTGACGGACGACTTCATGCGTGACGTCGAGGCTGACCGCGACTGGACCACCCACGAGGTCACCAGCGGCGAGCCCGCCGGCACCTACAAGGCGCGCGACATCTTCCGCAAGATGGCCGAGGCCGCCTGGATCTGCGGCGACCCCGGGATCCAGTACGACACCACCATCAACGACTGGCACACCAGCGCGAACACGGACCGCATCTACGCATCGAACCCGTGCTCGGAATACATGTTCCTGAATGACACGGCGTGCAACCTCGCCTCCATGAACCTCATGAAGTACGTACGGGACGATGGCGAGTTCGACGTGGACGCCTATCGATTCGCCTGCCGGGTCACGATAACGGCGCAGGAGATCCTGGTCGACAACGCAAGCTACCCGACGCCCAGGATCGAAGAGAACTCCCACCGCTTCCGACCGCTCGGCCTGGGCTACGCCAACCTGGGCGCCCTGCTGATGAGCCGGGGCCTGGCCTACGACTCGGACGAGGGTCGAGCCTACGCCGCGGCGCTGACGGCGATCATGACCGGCGAGGCCTATCGCCAGTCGGCCGCCATCGCCCGCGATCACGGCGGCCCGTTCCTCGACTACAAGACGAATGAAGCGCCGTTCCTGCGCGTCATCGCCAAGCACCGTGACGCGGCCTACGCCATCCCCGAGGCTGAGGCGCCGCGCGATTTGATCGAGGCGGCACGGTCAACCTGGGACGGCGCACTCGAGCTGGGCACGCAGCACGGGTATCGCAACAGCCAGGTGACCGTGCTCGCCCCGACCGGGACGATCGCCTTCATGATGGACTGCGATACGACCGGAATCGAGCCCGATATCGCCCTCGTCAAGTACAAGAAGCTGGTCGGCGAGGGCTTCCTCAAGATCGTCAACCAGACCGTGCCCGCCGCGCTCAAGAAGCTCGGCTACACACCCGGCCAGGTCGAAGAGATCATCAGGTACATCGACGAGCGGGAGACGATCGAGGGCGCGCCCGGCCTCAAGGCGGAGCACCTGACCGTCTTCGACTGCGCCTTCAAGCCGGTCAACGGCGAACGCTCGATCCAGTACATGGGACACGTCCGGATGATGGGCGCCAC
>JBBRYO010000040.1:0-21178 GCA_038237595.1 Candidatus Limnocylindrales bacterium
GTCGCCAGGGCGAGGTGCATGGTGGGTCCCTCCTCACTGGAAACGATAGCGGAAACGTGACGCAATTGAACCCCCCGATCGGTTACGCTCCCGCGAATACCGTTGACGACCTTGCGCCCGATGCGATGATCAGCGGCGCGTGGGCAGGTCGGCGCACGGCGCACGACCGCTTGACGAGGAGGAGGAACGACGTGAGATCAGGTTCGATGAAGTGGGCTGCGCTCCTGGTAAGCGTGGCCATGCTCGTGGGCGCGTGTTCGTCAACCGGGTCGACGGCGCCACCGACGACCGCTGCAACGGTCGCCGCCACAGCGGTGCCGCCGGCCACGACGCCGGCGCCATCAACCGGCGGGGGCGGCGTCATCAAGGCCACACCAGGGCAGTCCGTGAAGATGATGCTGCTGCCGAAGTTCCTTGGCATCCTGCCCTTCGACCAGGCCGACAAGGGCGCCGAGGAGGCCGCGACTGAGCTCAAGAATCCGGAGAAGCTGACCTTCACCGGCCCGACCGCCGACAACAGCGTGACCGGCCAGATCGAGACGCTCACGAACGCCTCGACCCAGGGCTTCAAGGTCGTGATGATCTCGAACAACGCAGGTGACCAGATCGCACCCGTGGCCGAGGCGGCCCAGAAGGCCGGCGTCAAGGTCGTCAGCTGGGACTCACCGATCCCCAGCGCCAAGGGCGAGAGCCTCTTTGTGGCTCAGGTCGACTTCGGCTCGATCGGCGTGGTCATGGCGGACATGACCCTCAGCCTCGCAGGCCCCGCGGGCGGCGACTTCGCCATCCTCTCAGCCTCGCCCGACGCCGCCAACCAGAACGCCTGGATCGCCGCCATGAAGACGGCGCTCAAGGATCCCAAGTACGCCAAGTTGAATTTGGTCGACACGGTCTACGGCAACGACAAGTCCGAGGACAGCTACACCGCGGCCGTGGCCCTGACCACCAAGTACCCCAACCTCAAGGTCATCATGTCGCCCACCACGGTCGGCATCGCGGCATCCGCCAAGGCGATGCAGGACAACAAGCTGTGCGACAAGGTCAAGGTCTCCGGCCTCGGCCTGCCAGCCGAGATGGTGGCCTACACCCTCAACGGCTGCGCGCCGCAGTTCGCGCTGTGGAGCTTCGTCGACCTCGGCTACCTCACCTACTACACGTCCTACCTGCTCGCCACCGGCGCGATCAAGGGCGTCGCAGGCGAGCAGTTCGAGGCCGGCCGGCTCGGCACCAAGTCCGTCGAGGCGGACCCGGGGCGCACCGGCGCCCTGCGCGTCCTGATGGGCCCCTTCAAGGTCTATGACAAGACCAACGTGCAGGCTGAAGCGAAGTAGCCTCGCCGCAGAGAGCCCCGGTCCGCACTCGCGGGCCGGGGCTTCTTGTTTGCCTCAGCCGCGGTGGGGCCGGGGCCGGGGCTTTGTCTGCCGTGTGCCTTCCGTCAGCCGCCCACCGGCGGCGAGGGCTCCGCGCCTTCGGTCAGCCGCCCGGGCGGCGGCAGCGAGCGACCGCCGCGAGCCTGCAGCCGGCCGCGGACGCCCCGCGCCACGTTGGGGACCAGCACCGACAGGATCAGCAGCGCGCCGAGCACCCCGGTCTGGGCGTTGCCGCTCACGTTCAGCAGGCCCAGTCCGTTGCGCAGGTTGAGGATCAGGAGGATCGAGAGGAAGACGCCCAGGATGCGCCCGGAACCGCCGAAGATGCTCACCCCGCCGAGCAGCACCATGGTGATGATGTCGAGCTCGAAGCCTTCCGCGGTGCTCCCCCGGACTGCGCCGAGGCGGGCGGCCAGCAGGATACCCGCGAAGGCGGAGACCGTGCTGCTGATGATGAAGATCGACCATTTCACGCGGCGCACGCGGACACCCGAATAGCGCGCCACATCCGGGCTGCTGCCGACGACATAGAGGAGACGTCCGAAGCCCGACGCCTGGAGCACGATGGCGGCGACAACCAGGAGCACGGAGAAAGCAAGGATGGCGAACGGGATCGGGCCCAGCAGCGGGTGCTGGCCGAGGCCGGTGAACCAGTCGGGGAAGCCCCCCAGCGAGCGATCGCCGATGAAAAGCCGCGCCACGCCGCGGAAGCCTATGAGGCCCGCCAGCGTGACCGCCAGCGACGGCAGCCCGACCACCGCCACCCAGAAGCCGTTGAAGGCACCCGCCAGGACGCCGGCCAGCAGGGCGATCACGATGGCGAGCTCCATCGATACTCCCCTCTCCGTGAGCCAGGCCACCAGGACCGCTGCCAGCCCCATCACGGACGCGATCGAGAGGTCGATCTCGCCCGCGATGATGACCATGGTCATGGCCAGCACGACGATGACCTTCTCCACGTTGAGCTGGAGCAGGTTGATCTGGTTCTGCACGCCGAGGTAGCCCGGGACGGACACCGCATTCACGGCCACGATCGCGAGCAGCAGCACCAGCAGCAGCCCTTCCCAGCTGCCCAGCCGCCTCACCAGGTCACGGGCCACTGCCGAGGCCTCCCGTCGCGTCCGAGTGCAGGCGCTCCTCCTCCTGCTGACGCCTGGCGCGCGCCGCGAGCGCTCGCAGCCGGCCGAGGATGACCTTGTCGGACGCCACCGCGAGCAGGATCAGGAGGCCGAGGAAGGCATCGCGCACGAACTCGCTGATGCCCGGCAGGCGGATGATGCTCTGCTGCAGCAGGTCGATCAGGACCGCGCCGAGGAAGGCGCCGATCATCGAGCCGCTGCCGCCGAAGATGTTGACGCCTCCCACCACCACGGCGGCGACCACCTGGAGCTCGAGACCCTGTCCGGCGGTGACGGTGATGTTGCCGAATCGAACGAGGAACATGAAGCCTGCGAGGCCGGCCAGGCCGCCGTTGAGCAGGTACGCCACGAATACATCCCGCTGCACCGGGAATCCGGCCACGCGCGCCGCCTCGGGATTGGAGCCGATGGCGAACAGGCGCCGTCCGAACGGCAGGTAGCGCAACATCAGCTGGAACGCGATGATCACCACCACCGCCACGACAGCCAGCGGCAGGATGTCGAAATCTCCCACCGAGAACAGCGAGACGCGCGGGAGCTGCAGCAGCCAGTCGGGCAGCTTGTCCGTGGTCACCGTGCGCGAGCCCGAGGCCTCGACGAGAAACACACGATAGATCGCGAGCGTGCCCAGCGTGGCGATGATCGCCGGCACGCGGCCCCAGGCGACGAGCAGGCCGTTGACCGCACCGAGCGCCGCGCCGATGCCGATGCTCATGGCGATCACGACGATGGGATTGATGCCCTGATCGCGGGTCAGGAAGGTGCCTACGAAGTACGCCACGAGGCCCACGATCGAGCCCACCGAGAGGTCGATGTTGCGGGTCAGGACGACCATCGTCTGGCCGACCGCCAGCACCGCGATGACGGCCACGCTCGTGCTGATGCGCGTGAAGGTGAGTCCGGACGCGAAGTCGGGGATCTGCGACCCGAAGAACGCGATCAGGGCAAGGATGATGACCACGAGTGCAAGCTCGCGGAAGCGTTCCGGCCGGATGCGCTGCAGCAGCGCCGTCATGCGTCCGGCTCCGGCCGCGGGTCCGGCTGGGGCGGCTGGCCCGCCTCGCGCGGCTGGCCCATGGCGGCGCCAAGCACGATCTCCTGGGTCGCCTCGGCAGCGTCGAACACTGCGGTCTGGCGGCCTTCGCGCATGACCAGGATGCGGTCGCTCATGGCCAGCACCTCGGGCAGATCGGAGCTGATGAGGATGATGGCCATGCCCTGGTGGACGAGCGTGTCGATGATCTGGTGAACCTCCGCCTTGGCGCCGACATCGATGCCGCGAGTGGGCTCATCCAGGACCAGCACACGCGGCGCGACGTTGAGCCATTTGCTGAGCACGACCTTCTGCTGGTTGCCGCCCGACAGCGACGCCGCGCTCGCGTCGACGCTCGCGGCGCGGATGCGCAGACGCTCCTTGAAGGCAACCGCCGTGGCTCGCTCGGCGCTCACCCGCAGCAGGCCCAGCGCGTTCAGGTAGCGCCGCAGCGAGGGCAGGGAGATGTTGGCGGCGATGGACTGCGGCAGCACCAGCCCCAGTTCGCGGCGGTTCTCGGTCGTGTACGCGATCCCCAGCCTGAGCGCGTCCTGCGCGCTCCGGATCGTCACGGGGGCGCCGTCGAGCAGGATCTCGCCCGAGGTCGCCGGCTCGACCCCGAAGAGAGCCAAGCCAACGTCCGTGCGACGCGCCCCGACAAGTCCGGCAAACCCCACCACCTCCCCGGCGCGCACGCTGAATGAGATGTCCGAGAAGATGCCTTCACGCCCAAGGCCGCGTGCCTGGAGCACGACCTCGCCGAGCTCAGCCGGTGTGCGCCGGAAGAAGTCGTCCATGCGCCGGCCGACCATGTGGCGGATGGCGGAGGCGGTCGTGACCTCGGCGCGCGGCGCGGTCAGGATCCACTTCCCGTCGCGGAGGATCGTGATCCGGTTCGCGATGTCGAAGACCTCCTCCATGCGGTGGGAGATGAAGAGCACGGCGACCCCGTCGCGCCTGAGCGTCTCGACGATGCGGAACAGCCGGGCGGCCTCGTGGGCGGAGAGTGAAGCGGTGGGCTCGTCCATGATCAGGATGCGCACGTCCAACGAGAGCGCCTTGGCGATCTCGACCGTCTGCTGCTCGGCGAGGGTCAGGCCACGCGCGGGCTGGCTGACATCGAGCTGGACGCCGAGCCGCTCCAGCACGGCCTCCGCGTCGCGGCGCATGCCGGCACGGTCCACGAGCCGGCCGCGATCTCGATGGCTGATGAAGATGTTCTCCGCCACGGTCAGGTCCGGGAAGGTCATCGGCTCCTGGTAGATGGCGGCGATGCCGAGGCGCTGGGCGTCGAGTGCGCTCGCGATGCGCGTCTCGCGCCCGTCGACGAGGATCTGGCCCTCGTCAGGTTGCTCCACCCCGGTCATGATGCGGATGAGCGTCGACTTGCCGGCGCCGTTCTCGCCGAGCAGTGCATGGACCTCGCCCGGGACCAGGGCGATGGCCACACCGTCAAGCGCCTGCGTCGACCCGAAGCGCTTGCGCACGCCCCGGATTTCGATCACCGGCGTGGGCGAAACGGGGTCAGCGGCGGGCGGGGTCGCCTCCGCGAGGGTCACGCTGCCTCAGACCCGGATCGGAGAAGTGGCACGGTCAGAGAGTCAGCACGGAGCGAAGGACCCGGCCTGCGTTGAGGTCGTCAAGCGCTTCATTCGCCTCCTAGAGCGGACGCACGTGTCCGACCAGGTGCTCGACGGAGATCGTCCCGTCGAGGTACAGGTCCATAGCATCGCGGATATCGTCGGGCACGAATCCCCGTCGGCGAATGCCCCGTCCACGTCGACACCGATGCGCGTGACGTAGGGGCTGATGTTGGGGCGGCCGCCTGCCGCCCAGGGGTCGCTCGGAGGCGCGGTGATGTAGTAGAGGGCGACCTGGTCGCCTGGCGCGAAGCCGGCGACGGCGTTGCCGACGGCATCCACGCGACCGGCCGCCTCATGGCCCGGGACGATGGGATGGGGACCCCTCACCGAAGCCGCCCTTCTGCGGGAACGCGTCGGAGCCGCAGACGCCGCGGGCCTCGACGCGCACCCGTACCTCGGCCGGCCCGGGCTCGGGGATCGGCCGCTCGACCAGTCTCAGCGGCGCGTGCGGGGCGGGTAGCTCGGCGGCTCGCATGGGTGACGCTCCGTCCGCCCTTCAATACATCAGGAATCCGCCCGAGACGTTGAGCGTCGATCCCGTGATATAGCGAGCGTGGTCGCTGGCCAGGAACACGACCGGCCCAGCCAGATCCTCCGGTTCCGCAACGTAGCCGAGCGGCGTCTGCTTCTTCATGTCCTCGTAGACCTCGGGGGCGAGGCCGGTCATGAGCATCGGCGTGTGGACCTGGCCGGGCGAGACGGCGTTGACGGTGATCTGGTGCTGGCCGTACGTACGGGCGAGGCCCCGGGTCATGCTGGTGACGCCGCCCTTGGAAGCGGCGTAGACCACCGAGCCCCCGAAGCCGCCGGTCCACCAGCCCTGCGAGCTGAAGGTGATGATCCGTCCGCCCTTGCCCTGCTCCACCATGGCGTCCCCGGCCGCGCGGCACAGGAAGAAAGCCGCCTTGAGGTTGATGTTGTGCTGAAAGTCCCAGTCATCTTCCGTGACCTCGGCGATGCTGCCCCGCCGCCGCAGCACCGCGGCCAGGCTGGCCAGCACGTACAGGTTGCCGAGCTTCTCGCGGGCATGCGCGATCAGCGCTGCATGCCCCCCGAGGTCGGTGAGGTCCGCGGCCACGCCGATATGCCCCTCACCCTCAAGCTCGGCCACCACCTCATCGACCTTCACCTGGTCCAGGTCGACCGCCATGACCCTGGCGCCAGTCGTGGCGAACGCGCGCGTGACCGCCCGTCCGATGCCGCCGGCCGCTCCCGTCACGATGACGCCCTTGCCCTCGAGCCCCGCGCCGACCTGCCATGCCATAGTCGTATCCCTCCGCCTGTGGCCGCCCGACTAGACCCCCGCCAGTACCTTCTCGCTGCGGTAGCGGTCCACTACCTCGTCGATGACCTCGATGCCGAGGCCCGGCTTGTCGGGCGGGTACATGTAGCCACCCTTGTGCTCGAACGGCTCGGTCACAAGCTCGTGCTGCATCGGATTGCGCAGAGGCTTGAGTTCGAAGAGCTTGAAGGCCGGCGAGCTGAAGCTCATCGCCAGGCTTGCCGCCGAGCAGATGGCCGAGGACCAGGCGTGGGCATTGGCCTGGCGTCGGTAGAACTCGATGCGGTCCGCGGCACGCCGAAAGCCGGTGATGCCCTCGGCGCGTCCCGGGTCGATGCCAACGACATCGACCGTCCCGGTCGCCAGCACCCGCTCGAAGCCCTCCAGGTTCCATTCCTTCTCGCCGTACGCGATCAGGGTCGTGGTCTTGCTGCGCAGGTTGGCGTAGCCCTCGGGGTCCCAGGCGCCGAGCGGCTCCTCGATCCAGGTCAGGCCGTACTCCTCGAAGGCCTGCGTCCGTCGCACGGCGGTCATGACGTCCCACTTCACGTTCCAGCCGCAGTCGATCATCAGCCAGGCCGTGGGCCCGAGGCCTTCGCGCATGCGGCGCATGTATTCGACATCGCGATCGTGGTCGTACCCGAGTCGAGCGTCGCCCCGCTTGCCGAAGCCCACCTTGACGCCGTGCATGCCTGGCGCAACCCACTCCTGGGCCTCCTCGACCATGGCGCCGATGTCCTCGTAGTGAGCGTGGCATGAGGCGATCGCCGGCAGCCGCTCGTGGACCGGGCCGCCGAGCAGCTTCACCACCGGAGTGTCCAGCAGCTTCCCCTTGATGTCCCAGAGGGCGATGTCGATGGCGCTCACGGCATAGCTGGCGATGCCGCCGCCGTACCCGTACCACCAGGCCTTGTCCTTGATGGCCAGCCAGATGGCGTGGTTCTCGAGCGGATCCCTGCCAACCACCCGTTCGGCCATGCCCTCGATGATGGCCTTGACCGCAAAGTTCGCCTCGGGAAACTGGGTGATCGACTCACCCCAGCCAACGACGCCGTCGTCGGTCGTGATCTTGACGAGGCAGAGGTGCCTCAGCGCGTTGAAGTCGTTCGGCTCTGGGTAGCTGACGGGGATCGCCTCGACCGTTGCGACCTTGCTCATTGGGGCGGGACCTCCTGGGCGTCGATGGGCATGAACCGCACGGACACAGAGCCCGACTCGCTGCCGCGCGGAGCCAATCGGCACGACGTTGGGAACTCCTGGAAAAGCGCGGGTGATATCATTTCCAGACTCGTTTCCACCCGTCGCAATCGTAGTCGCCGGGCACTCGGACCGTCAACGTCCGGCGGCTCCGGAAGCGTGACCCGAAGCGCTGCCGCAGGAGGGATCGCACCCATGGCGAAGCTGCGCCTGGGCGTCATCGGTGCCGGCTCGTGGACGGTCAGCTCCCACCTACCGAACCTCGTCCGTCGGCGCGACGAGGGCGAGGTCGAGTTCGCCATCGTGAACCGGCGCAATCCCGAGCTGCTTGGCCGCATCAAGGACAGGTTCGGCTTCGAAAAGGCAACGACCGACTGGCAGGACGTCATCGCGGAGCGGCCCGACATCGTGGTCGTGGGCAGTCCGCCCGGTTACCACTTCCAGCAAGCCAGGGCGGCGCTCGAGGGGGGCGCGCACGTCATGTGCGAGAAGCCCTTCACGATCGATCCGGCCGATGCCTGGGAGCTGGACCAGGTCGCCCACTGGACCGGCCGTTCGTTGTTCATCGCCTACGGTTGGAACTACCGCCCGATGGTCGTGCAGGCGCAGCGGATGATGCACGATGACGGGGGCATCGGGGAGGTCGAGCAGGTCAGCCTGCATATGGATTCGGTGACGCGTGAGCTGCTGTCCGAGACCGGCGACTATCCCGGCGCCGACCCGGAGACGATCCCCCAGGCCGATACGTGGTCGCGCCCCGAAACGTCCGGGGGCGGCTACGGCCAGGCGCAGCTGACGCACCTCCTGGGCGTCGCGCTGTGGCTCACCGACCTGCGCGGGCAGGACGTCTTCGCACTCATGTCGGCGCCCCTCGAAGCGAGAGTGGAGCTGCACGACGCGGTGGCGCTGCGATTCACGAACGGTGCCGTCGGCACAATGGCGGGCGGCTCGAGCCACCTCGGCGGAGCCGGCAACCGCCACGCCGTGGAGGTCCGGGCGATCGGCTCGCGCGGCCAGTTCCACCTGGACCTGCGCGACAACATCCTGTGGCGCTATCGCGGGCCGGACGACGACGTGCGTGTGCCCCTGGATGCCGACGCGGGTCTTTATGACTGCCGCGGGCCGATCGACGCCGTGGTCGACGCCGCGCTCGGGCGCAATCCCGCCAACAACTCACCGGCCGAGCTCGGCGCCAGGACCGTCGAGATCCTGGACGCGGCATACCGCTCCGCGAAGAGCGGTGTCCTGGAGAAGGTCGCGACGCTGGACCGCCAGCCGATCTAGCGCCGGCCGGACTCTCCCCTACCCCGAGAGCCAGTCCGGCCGCTCGTGGATGCCCTGAATCGTCCAGCCGCCGTCAACGACGATGGTCTGGCCGGTGATGTACGACGCCTCGTCGCTGGCGAGGAACCGGACGACGCCGGCGATCTCGTCGGTGGTCGACAGGCGGCGCATCGGGATCTCCGACGTGATGCCGGCTTCACTCAACGAGCCGTCCAGGAACGCCTGTTCGACGAGCTTGGTGCGCGTCGATCCCGGGGCGACCGCATTGACGCGGATCCCAAGCTCCGCGACCTCGACTGCCATCACCCGGGTCAGCGCGGAGATGGCTGCCTTGGCTGCCGAGTAGGGTCCGCGTCCGGGCAGCGCGATGAGCGACGCCACCGACGAGATCGAGATGATCGAGCCGCTGCGCTGCGGTTTCATCATCCGCAGCGCCTCTGCGCTGCAGTGATAGGTCCCGAAGAGGTGCACGTCGACGACCTGCCGCCAGGTCTGCGGATCGAAGGCCTCTGTGAGCGCAACGCGTTGGATGCCGGCGTTGTTGACGAGCACGTCGAGCCTACCTTCCGTCGCCTGCACGTCCGCGAAGGCGGCTTTGACGGCGTCGAGATCCGCCACGTCGGCGGCCAGGTAGCGGGTGCGCTCCACCGACTCCTCGGGCTCATCGAGGTCGATCGAGATCGCGCGAGCGCCCTCGCCGACGAAGGCTCGGATGATCGCTTCGCCGATGCCCCGTGCCCCGCCGGTGACGAGCACCACCTGGGCCTCGAATCGACTGCTCAAGGTGCGCCTCCGTTCCGCTCCGGGCTTGTCGACGGTCGCCGGATGCCGCAGGATGAAACCGTTTCCGGTCTTGAGGATACGGCCTCGAGATGCCGTGCAGATGGAGGGACTTCGTGGGCGATGCTGACGGGCGCCGAGCCGTAGTCACCGGTGCCGCCAGCGGCATCGGCCAGGCCGTGGCACGACGGCTGCTGCAAGAGGGGGCGTCCGTTCTTGCGGTCGACCTCAACGCCGATGGCCTGGCCGCCCTGGGCGGCGAGGGCGCCGAGACGCTCGTGGGGAGCGTCGCGGAGCCGGGCGACCGGATGCGCATCGTGGCCGCTGCCGGCGAGATCGACTACGTGGTCAACGCCGCAGGAATCCTCTTCGTGAAGCCGATCTGGGACGTCACGCTCGAGGACTGGCGGCGGATCTACGCCGTGAACGTCGAGGGCACCTTCTTCCTGTGCCAGGGCCTCGGCCAGCGCATCCGGTCGGGCGGCGCGATCGTGAACCTCTCGTCGAGCTCGGCAAAGCTGGCGAATTCGGTGGAGGTGGCGCCGTACTCGACCACCAAGGCCGCCGTTCTCGGAATCACCCGCTCCTTCGCGTATGTCCTCGCCCCACGCAACGTGCGGGTCAACGCCATCTGCCCCGGCATCGTCGACACGCCGATGCAGGAGTTCGTGCTGGCAGGCATGGCCGCCGCTCGCGGCACGACGATCGAGGCGCTGACCGAGGCCCGCAAGGCGCTCATTCCGCTCGGACGGACGTCATCGCCTGACGAATGCGCCGGGGTCATCTGGTTCCTGCTCAGCGATGCGGCTGCCTACATGACCGGCCAGGCCATCAACTTCACCGGCGGCCTGGTGATGTACTGAGGTGGCACCAGACGGAGGTCGCGACATGACCGAGGCGCCGAGGTATGCCTTCTGGTACGGGCGGGACGAGCCGCCCGCGGACCGGCCCGAGCTGCGTGCGGGACCGGTGACGGCGCTCCTGGACGGCGTCGATCTGCGACACGTGCGTCTCGGTGGGGTGGAGCTGGTCCAGCGCGTCTACGTCGCCGTTCGCGACGCGCCGTGGAACACCATCCCGGCGACGATCGCCGACCTTGCGATCGATGCCGGCCCCGACCGCTTCGAGGTCACCTTCCGTGCGACACACCGGTACGACGACATCGCATTCACCTGGGACGGCACGATCCGCGGTGCGCCGGACGGGACCATCACCTACGAGATGGACGGGGTCTGCGAGGGCAGCTTCAAGTACAGCAAGATCGGCTTCAACGTCCACCACTCGCTGGAGGGCGCGGTCGAGCGCCCGTACCGGGCCAGCACCGCCAAGGGTGAGCTGCGAGGTCGCCTGCCGCGTGCGATCGACCCGCAACGCGTCGTCGACGGCACGCTCTCGGGCATGTTCGATCCGTACTCGGAGATCGCCATCGAGGTCGCGGACGGGACGGAAGCGACGGTCGCCCTCGAGGGCGACCTGCTCGAGCTGCAGGACCACCGCAACTGGACCGACGCCAACTTCAAGTCCTACGGCACGCCGCTGGCCCTGGGCTTCCCCTTCGATTCGGCTCTCGGCCAGCGGATCCGGCAGGTGCTGCGCATCGGCTTTCGTGGCCGGCAGCCCGCGCCCTCACCGCCGGCCGATGTGGTCGTCAGCATGGGAGCTCCGAGCGAGCGGCGCCTGCCGGCCATCGGTTTCGGCATGCCCAGCCACGATGAGCCATTGACGAGCGCGGAGGCAGATCGCCTGCGCCAGCTCCATCCAGCGCACCTGCGCGTTGACCTGCACCTCACTGACGATGGATATCGCGCCGCGCTGGATCGCGCGTCAGCCGACCGGCGCGCACTTGGCTGCGGGCTCGAGCTCGCGCTGCATACCAACGAGTCGCAGGCGCCGGCCCTGTCCGACCTGGCCACGCGCCTCGCTGCTGCCGGCGCCCCAGTCGCGCGCGTGCTCGTCTACGCGGCCGCAGACGGCTTCAACGCCTTCGTGACCACGACGCCGGCGCGCCTCGTCGGCCTGGTCCGGCGCCATCTCGAGCCGGTCGTCGGGGAGGTTGTCTTCGCCGGCGGCACCAACCAGAACTTCGCCGACATCAATCGCGACCGGCCCTCATCGCCGGAGCTGACAGGGGTCTGCTTTTCGGTGAGTCCCACCGTCCACGCCGCGGATGACCGGTCGATCGTCGAGAACCTGGCCGGACAGGCCGAAGTCGTGACCATGGCGCGATCCTTCTCCGGCGACCGCGCCATCGTGGTCTCCCCGGTCACGATCGCCACGCGCTTCGGGCCTTACCCAGCGGGCCCCGCGGGACCGGGCGACCTACCACCGCCGGTCGACGTCCGGCAGGCCTCGCTGCTCGGCGCGGCCTGGACCGTCGGCAGCATTGCGGCACTCTCCACGAGCGGCGCGGCCGCGGTGACCTGGTACGAGACTACGGGCTGGAGAGGCCTGGTCGAGACCGGTCGGGGATCGCCCATGCCGGAGAAGTTTCCGTCCCAGCCCGGCCAGGTCTTCCCGCTCTACCACGTCTTCGCGGACGTCGCCGAATGGCGCGACGGAACACTGCGCGACGTGGCGTCGAGCGACCCGCTCCGGGTCGTGTCATTGGCCGTCGACGCCGGCGGGCAGCGGCATTTGCTCGTGGCGAACGTCACGCCCGCGCCGCTGCGGGTGGTCCTGGCCGGGCTCGATGGCGCGGACGTCGCCCAGGTGCGCGTCCTGGACGAGGCCGCGTGCGCGTCGGCTCTCCACGACCCGGCGGGATGGCGCGACACCCCAGGATCAGCCGCAGACGTCCTTGACGGGCGCCTATCCCTGCAGTTGAGCCCGTTCGCCGTGGCCAGGGTCGACGCCCGGGCGTGAGCTCGTCTTCCCGCCCGGCGCCGCCATCGCCCGGGTCGACGCCGGGGCCTGAGCCTGGACGCTCTGCCTGCTACGCGGCTGCCGGCTGCGTGGAGTGGCGCTCAAGGCGCGTGATCGCCCGCGCCAGAGCTTCGACGTCCGGCTGCGCCATGACCACGATCGGATCGGACAGGCGGCCGTCGGCGACCACGTAGACGAGGTCGGCGACCTCGAACACCTCGGGTACCTCGGTGCAGTAGATGATCAGCGCGTGGCCGTCCTGCGCGTACTCGCGCATGAGCCGGTAGATCTCGGCCTTGGCCCCGATGTCGACGCCGCGGGTCGGCTCCTCGAGGACAAGCACCTCGGGGCGCTTCACGATCGCGGCCGCGATCGCCACCTTCTGCTGGTTGCCGCCCGAGAGCGTCCGCACCGGGAGGTTCAGTGAGCTCGCGCGGATCTGGAACTTCTCGCGCGCGGCTGCTGCGATGCGCGTCATCCGCCTCCGGCGGAGCGCGCCGGCGAACCCGGCGATCTCCCTCCCGAGCCGCGATACGACGTTGTCCCGCACGGTGAAGTTCGAGAAGAGGCTCTGCTGGCGATCGGCCGAGACGAAGGCGGTGTCGGACGCGATGCCAGCCGGGCCGGCACGGCCACGGACCTCGATCTGGCCGCTCGCCGGTTCGAACCCGGCAATCGACCGCACGAGCTCGCGCGCACCCGAACCCTCCACCCCGACGAGCGCCACGATGTCACCGATCCGGAGGTGCAGGTCGACCGCAACGAACTCGCCGTCCTGGTGGTCCCAGCCGGTCAACCTGAGCGCCGTGGGTCGCTCCTCCGCGGGACCCCCGCGGACCGCCCCCTTGGCATCACGGGTTGCCTGACCGACTACCAGCTCGGAGGCGATCGCCTCCTGCGTCAGAGCCTCGCCCTCGAGCAGCGCGGCACAGCGGCCGTCGAGGATGATGGCCACCCGGTCGCAATGCGCCACCAGCTCCGCCAGGCGATGCGACACGAGGATCACCACCTTGCCCGCCTTGGCGAGGAGGTGGATGCGGCGGAAGAGGTCGCGCGACTCGTCCGGCGTGAGCGCCGAGTTGGGCTCATCGAAGAGAAATACGCGAGCGTCACGCGCCAGGGCCCGACAGATCTCGGTGCGCTGCTGGACGGCGAGCGGCACGGTGCCGAGCGTTCGCTCCGCGAACTCGGCGATGGCCAGGTCGGTCATCAGGGCGCGCTCGGCTGCATCGAGCCTGGGGCGCAGGATGCGCGTGTCCTCGCGCCCGACCAGCAGGTTGTCGCCGACGGACATGTTGGGAAAGAGCTGGGGTTCCTGGTGAACCGCGGCGACCCGGTCGCGGTCGAGCGTCGGTTGCCACGCCAGCCCATCGAGGTGGATCTCGCCCTCGTCCGCGAGAACCTCGCCGGCGAGGATCTTGACCATCGAGCTCTTGCCGGCCCCGTTCGGGCCGGCGACGCCCAGGATCTCACCCGGCCGCGCATCGAGGTCCAGGCCGTCGAGCGCGATCGTGTCCCCGTAGCGCTTCGAGATGTCCCGCAGACAGACGCCGCCGGGCGGGGGCTGTGCCGCCGAAGGCCCGGACGCGACGTCGAGGGGTTCCGCGGCCTGCAGCGGCTCGGTCACCGGCGAAACCGCCTCGTCAACTGGTCGAGCACGACCGCGCCGATGGTCACCGTGCCGAGCAGCATCTGCTGCGCGAACGTGCCGGCATTCAGCACCGCCAGGCCGTTGGTCAGGATGGCCAGCAGCAGTGCTCCCGTAAGCGTCCCGATGATCGTGCCGCGCCCGCCCGACAGGCTGGCGCCGCCGATGATAACCGCGGCAAAGACCGGGAAGAGCAGCGAGCTGCCCCCGCTGGGTGAGGCCGACCCGACGAAGGCGAAGTCGAGCACCGACGCGAGGCAGGCCATGACGCCGCACAGGATGAACGCCACGAACTTGTACTTGCGCACCGGCAGTCGAGCAAGGACGGCGGCCTGCGCGTTGCCGCCGATGGCCTTGAGCCGGAATCCGAAGAGCGAGCGCCCCAGCAGGAAGCCGAAAACCACGGCGGCCGCGATCATCCACAGGCCCTGCATGGGGATGTTGAAGGGGAGCGCCTGGTTGCTGAGCCCCGTGAAGAAGGCCAGCTCGCCCGGATCGAGCGGGTGCCCCGTCGTGGGATACGCGGGGTTGAACGTCTGGGTCCGTCCCACGGCCAGGGTGAAGCCGAAGATCAGGGTGCCCGAGCCGAGAGTGGCGATGAACGAGGGCACCTTGATTACCGTCGTGAAGAAGGCGTTGAAAAGCCCGACGCCGATAGCCACGGCGAAGGCGACGGCGATGGCCAGGTAGACCGGGAAGCCGTGCTCCATCCAGGCCACCGCGAGGACCGTCGCGCACAGGCCGTATAGGGCACCGAAGGAGAGGTCGATCTCGCCCACGACGATGACCAGCGTGAGGCCCATGCCGACGATGGCAATGGTGCTCATGGCCCGCATCAGCCCCAGCAGGTTGGCGAAGCCAACGAACCTGCCCTGGGACAGGACCGCGAAGATCGCGGCGATCACGAGCACCGCGATCAGGAGCCCGCCGATCCGGGCGACGCTCGTGCCGACGAAGCGGAGGCGTGCCCGCAGGTCGTCCGGGCGGCCCGGCACGGTCGGGGACTGGAGACGATCGGATTCGCTCGACATCGCTCCGTCAACTCAAGCTGGATTCAGGTTCGGGAATGTTGCCACGCCGGCGCACGGACGCGAAGAGAGGCGGAGTAGCGGTACGGCCGCCCTCCGCCTCTCTGATCGCGGTCTACTTCTGGCTGTCGAGGATCTTTTGGAGGTCGATCCGTGCCTGGGCCGAGTTCGCCTTCGTGACCGGGAAGAGAACCTGCGTGTTCGGCAGAATCTTGCCGTTCCTGAGGAGCTCGGCGCAGGCGAGGGCGCCGAACCCGGCCTGCTCGGACCACTTCTGGTCGAGTGCCGCCACCTGGGTGCCGGCGTCGATGGCGTCGAGCTGGCCGAGGCTGACATTCCAGCCGATGGTGTGGATCTTGCCTTCCTTGCCCGCTTCCTTGATGGCGCGGTAGGCGTGCTCGGCACCGATGTCGACGTTCTCGATGAAGTCGACTGTCGGGTTGCCGGCGATGAACGCCTTGTACGCGTCAAGGGTCTTGGCGGCATCGAAGGTGGTCGCCAGCGCGTTGGTCTCGTCGTTCACGAAGACTGCCGTGGGCATGGCGGCCATGATCGTCTGCTTGAAGAACTTCATGCGGCCCTGCGCCCAGAAGGCGGTCGGGTCGCCGCCTGAGACAGCGAACGTCTTGAGGGTGACGTTGTTGTCCTTGGCCCACTGCAGCACGATCTGGGCTGCCTGGGTGCCTTCCTTCTCGGGGATCTGCGTGAAGTTGGTGAACTCGTTGCCGTTCGAAGTCACCCCGACAGTGAACGTCGGGATGCCCTTGCTCATGGCTTTGTTGGTGATGGCCGTGAATGCGTTCGAGTCGGGCGGTTCGATTGACAGGCAGTCGATCTGGTCCGTGTTCATCAGCGCCTCGATCTGTGCGATCTGTGCGGTGACGTCGATGCCGCTGTCCGACACTGGAGCGATGGCCTGGCCGTTCATCGGCAGCGTGGCCTGCGCGTCGACGAGGGTCTTGTCGTAGCCGGCCTTGTACTGCGCCGAGAATAGCGGGATGCTCGGCGACTGGTAGCTGAAGACGTAGTTGATCTTGGTCCCGGCCGCCAGCTTGTCGGCGGTCGTCTTCTTCAGCGTGAAGGTGCTGCCGTCCTTGAGCATGGCCGTGTACGGCAGCCCTGCCGCCGCGGTCGCGGCGACGGTCGCGGCCGGGGGCGCAGCCGTTGCCGCTGTGGTCGGGGGCGCCGAGGCCGGGGCTGCTCCAGAGCAGCCGACGATGGCCAGGCTCAGCGTCGCGAGGACGTCCGAGATCGGCCGCGGTCCTGTCCGCATCGGGGTGATCCTCCTCCAACTCGCGGGCGGGACCAACTCCTTGTCCAGCCGGCGGGGGGCCCAGTATCCCCAGCCGTTCACCGGTTGTCAACGTTTCTGGAATGCTTTGCGACTGGCGCTCGTCCCGCCCCTGCGACCCGGCTCGGCGGCTCCCGAGCCTGCCTTCAGCCAGCTCCTGGCGGCAAGCCGCCTCTCTGCTCCGGGGGCGGCGCCGCCGAGGCGCGAGGCGTGAACACCGTGGGAAGGACGACCGTTTCAGGCCCTGAGTCGTGGGTCAGGCGCCGCAGCAGGAGCTCCGCCGCCGTGCGTCCCAGGCCCACGGTGTCGCGCGCGATCGAGGCGATCGGAGGCTGGTAGAGCTCGCTCAGAGGAATGTCGTCGGTGCTGACGATGGAGACGTCGATCCCGACCTGCACACCCCGCTCCTGGCAGACGCGCAGGCAGCCCACCAGCAGCTGGTTCCCACCGCAGATGATGGCGGTCGGGGGCGCAGGCCGGTCGAGCAGCTGTCGCGTGGCCGCCTCGCCGTGCTCCTCCGAGAAGGATCCGGGGAGGTAGATCGGGTCGACGTGTTCCTGCTGTGCCTCGATGACACGCCGCATTGCGTTCATGCGTTCGCGACCGGGCAGCGTCTCGATCGAACCGGTGATCAGGGCGATCCGGCGGTGGCCAACGGCGATGAGGTGGCGGACCGCCGCGGTCATGCCCGCGGCGTGGTCGTTGACCGCCGCGCTGGCCCTGATCTCGGGCGGCAGACGGCGGTCGACGACGACAATCGGCACGTCCACCTGGCGCAGCATCTCGAGGGTCGCCGGGTCCTGTTCGCTGGCGAGCGACAGGATCATGCCGTCGACGCGGCGGCTCTGGAAGAAGCGGATGTGGGTCGAATCGAGCTGCGGGTCGTTCTCGGAATTCATGATCAGGAGCGAGTAGCCGGCGCCGCGTAGGGCAGCCTCGGCACCGAGCACGATGTCCGCCATGAGCGGGTTCGAGATGTCGGCCAGGACGAAGCCGACCGATAGCGTCATGCCGCGTCGGAGGCTCTGCGCCAGGAAATCGGGCTCGTACTCGAGCTGCGTCACCGCGGCGAGGACACGCTCGCGCATCGGCGCGCTCACGTCGGGATGGCCCGACAGCACCCTGGAGACCGACGAGATGGCGACGTCGGCGAGGTCCGCCACCTCGCGCATGCTCGCCCTGCGACGTGCTCCCGACGATCCGTCCCCGCCGAACATGTCAGACACGGTCACCTCTGGGCCGGAACCGTCTCGCATGGTCATGCAACGACGTTCCAGTAACGGTTGCAGAACCGTAGCACAGGCAGGATCGGCGCCGGCCCACGCCCGATCAGCGATCGGTGCGGTATCGCTCGATGAAGTCCGCGTCCAGCTCCCATCCGAGGCCGGGGGCATCAGATAGAGGGAAGTGCCCGTCAACGAGCGCCGGCCGGTTCGCCAGCAGCTGCCAGAAGATGGGATCGCGAGCCGGCGAGAACGCCTCGACGTAGGTGCCGTGCGGCTGGGACGCCAGGAGATGGGAGCCGATCTGCGCCTCTTCGTGGTGGCCGAGCATCACGTCGAAGGCGAGGGCCAGCGCGGCCACGCGGCGCCATTCGGTCGGGCCGCCGCCCCACGACGAGTCGTAATTGGAGACGTCGATGGCGCCGGCGGCCATCATCTCGCGCATCCCGACGCGACTGATCTCGCTCTGGCCGGCGGCCACGTTCACGTTGCCGCGAAGGCGCACGTCGCGCAGTCCACGGAAATCGGCATGCCAACGCGTCGGCTCTTCGAACCAGCGCACCTCGATTCCCTCGGCACGGATGGCCGCCAGGAACGCCAGCGCCTCGCTCACTGTGTAGCCCTGGTTGGCATCGACCACGAACAGGAAGTCCTCACCTGCGTGTCGTCTCGCACGACCCAGGCGCGCGGCGTCCTCGACGGGCGGGCGCGCCCCGACCTTGAACTTCATGCCGACCATGCCGTGCTCGCCCTTGAAGAAGTCGATCTCGCGCTCGATGTCCTGCTTCTTCGCCGCCTTGGTGTCGGGGATGTAGTAGCCACCGATCCCGATCATCGGAACGGACGAGCGATAGCCGCCCCAGAGCCGCCAGAGGGGCTGGCCGAGCGCCTTGCCGACCGCGTCCCAGATGGCCGTGTCCACGCAGGCGATCGCCTGCATCGCGTACCAGCGCGGACGCAGCTGGTCGAAGGTGACGGGCAGCATCCGCTCCCAGCACCGCTCGACGGCCATGGCGTCCTCGCCAAGGAGCCGCGGGACGATTTCCTCGTGGAGGATCTTCCGAATCTCCGACTGGAGCGGCTCGTCCTCGTCGGCGGTGTAGGCCTCGCCGACGATGCCCTCGGCGGTCCGGATCCGGGTGATGATCGTGCAGCGGTTGCGCATGCGGTAGTAGCTGCCCGAGTACGTGAAGGGCAGCGGGACCCGGATCGGGACCGTCTCGATGGACTCGATCGTGAGCATCGCTCCCCTGCCGGTTGACGTTTCCGGGCCCCCGATGCGAACATGCGTAATCGTATCTGGAAACGGTACCGATGCGGGGACCAAGCGTGCCGGGGAGGGCAACGGGCGATGGCTGAAGACGCGGCGGGCGCCGACCGACGGGTCGGCTGGTACCGCCAGATGGTCGAGATCCGGCTCTTCGAGGACAAGGTCCAGGAGCTGTTCATGGGCGGCCTGATCCAGGGCACCACGCATCTCTGCCAGGGCCAGGAGGCCGTCTCGGTCGGAGCCATCGCCGCGATGCGGCCCAAGGACGTCCAGACCAACACCTACCGCGGCCACGGCGAGGCGCTGGCGCTGGGCATGGCGCCGGAAACGGCATTTGCCGAGCTGATGGGCCGCGTGGCCGGCTGCTCCGGGGGCGTCGGGGGCTCGATGCACCTTATCGACACGAAAAAGGGGAACATCGGCGCCAATGCCATCGTGGGTGCCGGGTTGCCCATTGCTGTCGGCGCCGCGATGGCTTTCAAGCTGCGCGATGAGCCACGGGTCGCGCTCAGCTTCTTCGGTGACGGCGCCACCAACATCGGCACCTTCCACGAGGCGCTCAACATGGCCTCCGTCTGGAACGCGCCGGTCGTCTTCATCATCACCAACAACCTCTACGGCGAGTACAGCCCGCTGCGCACCACCACGCCCATCGACGACCTGGCTCGGCGAGCGGATCCATACGGGATGCCGGGAGTGGTGGTGGACGGGCAGGACATCGATACGGTCCATGCTGCCGTGGGCGAGGCCGTAGAACGGGCGCGCGGCGGAGGCGGCCCCAGCCTCCTCGAGATGAAGACCTACCGGTACCGCGGCCACTCGCGCTCCGACCCTGCCAAGTACCGGCCCGAGGGCGAGCTCGACCTCTGGAAGTCGCGCGACCCGATCGACCTGCTGGGCGCCAAGCTCGCCGCCGAGGGCAAGCTCAGCGACGCCGAGCAGGGCGCGCTGCGGGAGCAGGCACAGGCCGACATCGATACCGCGGCCGAGCGCGCCGCCGAGTCCCCCTATCCCACGCTCGAGGAGACCCGCGGCTATGTCTACGCTGGCTGAAGCCGCGCCCGCGGAGTCCGGGTTCACCGAGACCGAGCTGACCTATCGCGACGCCATCAACGCGGCGCTCGACGACGAGATGGCGGCCGACGACTCGGTGATCCTGATGGGTGAAGACGTCACCTCCGACGGCGGCGTCTTCAAGACCAATGCGGGCCTGCCAGAGAAATACGGGAAGCGGGTCATCAACACACCGATCTGCGAGAACGGCTTCATGGGCGTCGCGCTTGGCATGTCGGTCAGCGGCCTGCGGCCGGTCGTCGAGATCATGTTCGCTGACTTCCTGCCGACGGCCGGCGACGCCATCGTCAACCAGCTGCCGAAGTACCGCTACATGTCCGGCGGCCAGTTCGCGGTGCCCGTCACCGTCCGCGTGGTGAGCGGCGGGACCGGTCGATTCGGCACCCAGCACAGCGCCACGGGCGAGAGCTGGTACATGGCCCAGCCCGGCCTGCGCGTCGTGACGGCATCGTCGCCGGGTTCCGCGTATGAACTGCTTCGCGCGGCCATCCGCGAGAACAACCCCGTCCTCTTCCACGAGCACAAGGGTCTCTACGGCCGCAAGGGCCTGGTGCGTCGCGGTGCGGTCGCGGAGCTGGGACGAGCAGCTGTCCTGCGAGAGGGCAGCGACGTCACCATCCTGGCCACGCTCCTGATGGTCGAGCGCTCGCTGGCCGCGGCGGAGCAGCTCGCGGCCGATGGCATCGACGCCGAGGTCATCGACCTGCGCTGGGTGCGGCCGCTCGACATGGACGCAGTCTCGGCCTCAGTCCGCAAGACCGGGCGCCTGCTGGTCGCCGAAGAGCAGTGGCACGAGGGCGGCTGGGGCGCGAGCGTCATCAGCCGGCTGGCCCAGGACGGCATGGCCTGGCGAGCAGCGCCCCGGGCGGTCAGCCTGCCCCACGACGTTTTGATCCCCTACAGCCCGCCGCTCGAGGACGCGGTGCTGCCGTCGACCGAGCGGATCGCCGAGGCGGCTCGGGCGCAGGTCAGCCCATGACCGGTGCGGCCGGGCACGGTGTTGCCGTCAGGCCGGAAATCGATCGCCACGCGTTGCGGATCGAGCGCATCGAGA
>JBBRYO010000041.1:0-21095 GCA_038237595.1 Candidatus Limnocylindrales bacterium
GCGCCTCGTGGTCGCCCACCTTGGCAACGGTTGTTCGGTGACCGCCGTCGACGGCGGCCGCTCAATCGACACGAGCATGGGCTACACCCCGCTCGAAGGCATCATGATGGCCAGTCGTTCCGGCTCGGTCGATCCGGGGATCCTGCTCGCCGCGCTGCGCGACCGCGGCCTCTCGCCGGAGGCGCTGGCCGACGTCCTCGACCACCAGAGCGGCCTGCACGGCCTCTCAGGCGTGGCAGGCGGCGCTCGCGCCGTCGAGGAGGCGGCGGCGGCCGGCGACGAACGCAGCGTGCTCGCCCTTGCCGTCTTCGCCCGCAGTGCCGCGGCGGGCATCGCCGCCGCAGCCATCAGCCTGCCAGCGCTCGACGCGCTCGTGTTCACGGGCGGCATCGGTGCCAACTCTGTACGCCTGCGGGCCGACATCCTCGCCCGCCTCCCGACCCTGGGCGTTCCGGCTCAAGTCTCCGTCGCCGGCGCCGGCGACGCGGTGCTGGCTGACGGGCCGCCCGCTGTGCTGCGGGTCACCGCACGCGAGGACCTGGTAATCGCCGCCGAGGTGGAACGGCTCGTGACGGCGCGCGGCTGACTCAGCGCTGCCACTCGCGTGAAGAGTGGAGTCGCCCCGGCAGTCTCAGTCGCTGGGGGCCGGATGACCGTGCTCCCGCGGCGCCTTGCCGACGCATCCAGGCTGGCGCTCGGCAGCCTCGAGATCTGTCACAAGGAGACCAGGCCTGGTGAGGTCGTGCGGCGCCTGATCGATAATCTCGATCCCAAGACTGCGCAGCGCATGCGCCTCACGGCCGAGGAGGACAAGGATGCCGGCCTGGGGAGTCAGCGGCCCTCGAACACGTGGGTGGCCAATCTCTTGACCAATGCCGACAAGTTCTCTCCAGCCGGCTCGCCCATCGGCGTTCATCTCTCGTCCGTCGTTCACCGTCGTCACCTCCTAGACTCGTGCAGTAGAAGCTGCCCGGGCCTGTCGAAAGAGGGTATCGACCCGAGCGGCGATCGAGAAGGACTCCGCCCGGCGAACCGGCATCACGGCCGGGGGGAGCCCATCTTCTCGCCGGCCTCAGATGATCTGGGCCAACTCGCGGTCGAGCCGCTGTGCGGAGCTGCTGATCCGACGCAATGCAGAGAACGCTCACAAGCGAGCGGGCATGGCACGGGCGGTACATCCGCGCGGGCGATGCAGGCGCATGGCCTGCGGCTACCGCTGTCAGGCGGCCCGAGGCCGGCCAGGGGGCGACAGGTGTCAATGCGTCGAGAGCGGACGTCACTAGCCGCCAGGGGTCGGGGCCGGGGCACGACGTAATCGACTGCTCGGGCCATGGCCGGGCAGAGCGGCACAAAGCGTGCAGCGCTAGGGGGTGAGGAGGTCAAACATGACGATCCCGCAGCAACCCCCAGAGCCGGAGATCCCCGAGCGTAGAGAGCCGGGAATCGAGATCCCGCCGAACGGGCCCACTCCTGATCCACCGCCCCCGGAGTTTCCCGACTCGAACGAACCGGACTACCGCGCGCCGGGTACTGAAGACGAGCCACTGGATCTGCCTCGCGAGACCCGAACGTCGAGACCGATGCTTGAGCCGGGGCCAACCACGGCCGAGTAAAGCGTGCTTGCGCGGCAGCTGCCGGAACCACCGGAACCGCCCGATCTTCCGGAGCCGCCGCATCCTCTTGAGCCCCCTCCCCGCCTCACTGCACCACGGTTCGTGGAGGCGGAAGGCGTGAGCCCTGCCATCTTCGCCGGGACAGCGAGCCGCGCGCTAGCGGAGGCGGGCTCCTCGCCGTCAGGCCCAGGGGCCGGCGGGTTCGCGGCACGGCGATTGCGGAGGGCACCCATGACTCACCATGAGCACCGGAATGGACCGCCGAATCCTCGCGAGTTGCGCAGCCGCCATCGTCGCAGCACTGCTCTTGGCGGCCTGCGCGCCGTCACCGGTCACCACCGAGGGGCGGCAGGTCAAAGGCCTCTACGACCTGTTCATGATCGCCGCGGTTGCCATCTTCGCCATGGTGGCCGGCCTCATCGCCTGGAGCCTCCTGCGCTATCGGGCACGCGGAAGCCACGAGCTGCCGCCGCAGACGCGGGCGAACGTCCCGCTCGAGGTCGCCTGGTGGGCGCTGCCGACGCTGCTGGTGATCGGCCTCTTCGTCGCGACCGTGCAGGTCCTCAACGCGGTGGACGCGCCGCCCGCCGCAGACCCCCTCACGCTCAAGGTCGAGGGCTTCCAGTGGCAGTGGCGCTTCACCTACGCAAAATCCGGCGTCGAGCTCATCGGCACTCCCGGCGCACTACCGGAGGTGATGCTGCCGACCGGCCGGCCGATCCGCTTCGAGCTGGGATCCGCCGACGTGATCCATTCCTTCTACGTTCCGCGCTTCCTCATCAAGCGTGACGCGATCCCCGGCATCAACAACGCCATCGAGCTGACGATCGACGAGGAGGGTCGCTACACCGGCCAGTGCGCCGAGTTCTGCGGCCTGCTACACGACCAGATGGGCTTCACCATCGTCGCCGTTTCGCCGGCGGCCTTCGACGCCTGGCTGACACAGCGGGAGGCCGGCTCGTGACTGCCGTCAGCGACCAGCGTGTACTCGCTGTCGGGCGCGCAGGCATCATCGACTGGCTGACGACGACCGATCACAAGCGCATCGGCATCCTCTACATCTTCAGCGCGATGGGGTTCTTCCTGCTGGCGGGCCTGCTCGCACTGCTGATGCGCGCCGAGCTGGCGGCGCCGGGCCTCCAGGTGGTCGACACGGCCACCTACAACCAGCTCTTCACCATGCACGGCACCGGGATGATCTTCTTCTTCGCTGCGCCGCTCGCCATCGGTCTGGCCAACTACTTCGTCCCGTTGCAGATCGGTGCGCCGGACGTCGCCTTCCCGCGGCTGAACGCCCTCACCTACTGGCTCTTCCTGTTCGGCGGGCTGGTCGCCTTCTCCGCCTTCCTGACCGCCACCGGAGCGGCCGCCTTCGGCTGGACCGGGTACGTCCCGCTGTCAGACGCCACCTACTCGCCGGGCGCTGGCGCCAGCCTGTGGATCGCTGGGCTCCTCCTCACCGGCAGCTCGGGGATCCTAGGCGCGGTGAACTTCATCGCAACCATCTTCACCCTGCGCGCGCCGGGGATGACGATGTTCCGGATGCCCATCTTCACCTGGAACATGCTGGTCACCGCGCTGCTGATCATGCTCACCTTCCCGATCCTGACCGCCGCGCTGGCCATGCTCTTCCTGGACCGGACCCTCGGTGCCGGCTTCTTCGATCCGACGCAGGGCGGCAGCGCCATCCTCTGGCAGCACCTCTTCTGGTTCTTCGGGCATCCCGAGGTCTACATCCTGATCCTGCCCTTCTTCGGGATCGTGACCGAGATCATCCCGGTCTTCTCCCGCAAGCCGCTGTTCGGCTACCGCGCGATGGTCTTCGCGACCCTGCTGATCGGCGCGCTCAGCTTCAGCGTCTGGGCGCACCACATGTTCACCACCGGGGTCGTGAGCAACCTGTTCTTCGCCGTCACCTCGATGCTGATCGCCATCCCGACCGGGGTGAAGTTCTTCAGTTGGATCGCCACCATGTGGCGCGGCCGGATCCGTTTTGCGACGCCGATGCTCTTCTCCATCGGCTTCCTCTTCATGTTCCTGATCGGAGGTCTGACCGGTCCGTTCCTTGCCGCGCCGCCGATCGACTTCCACGTGCAGGACACCTACTACGTGGTCGCCCACATGCACTACGTCATGTTCGGCGGCTCGGTCTTCGCCGCCTTCGCCGGCTTCTACTTCTGGATCCCCAAGATGAGCGGCCGACTGCTCTCCGAGGGCCTTGGGCGTGTCCACTTCTGGCTCATGCTGGTCGGGATGAACCTCACCTTCTTCCCGATGCACCAGCTCGGGCTCGACGGCATGCCCCGAAGGGTCGCCGACTACCCGGCCGACGCGGGCTGGTCCGGCCTGAACCTGCTGATCAGCGGCGGGTCGGTCCTGATCGCGCTCTCGATCCTGGTCTTCGTCTGGAACGTGATCGCGTCTGTCTTCATGCGCCGCGGCGCCGTGGCAGGCGACGATCCCTGGGGCGGCTACTCGCTCGAATGGGCGACCAGCTCGCCGCCACCGCACCACAACTTCACCGCGCTGCCGGCGGTCCGCAGCGAGCGCCCGGTTTTCGACACACGCCAGGCCGGCGAGGAGCGCTGATGGCCGAGGAGCTGCGCTTCTTCCTGCGCACCGCGCTCTATTCCGCAGTCATCGCCGCGATCTACTGGTTCGCCTCGTACGAGACGGCGGGCACGGTGCTGCTCGTCTTCGTGGTGTTGGCGGCGGGCCTGGCGGTGACCGTGCCCGCGCTCTTGGTGCCCGTGGCGCGCGGAGGCCCGTGGCATGTCGCGGGGATCGTCAACCGGCTGCTCGGCTTCGAGGAGGATCGCGGCCCCGCCCACGATCAGCCCCTGACGGCTGGTCTGGAGCCGATCCCCAGCTCGAGCCCGTGGCCGCTGCTGGGAGGCGTGGCCGCCCTACTCCTGGCGCTGGGCATCGTCTTCGGGCCGTGGCTGCTGGCGCCGGGGATCGTGCTGATCGCGATCACCGGCTTCGGCTGGCTGGTCCAGCTCGACCCTGCGGGCTGAGGTCAGCGGCGCGGATCGGTCTCGTCGTAGGCCGCATCGTAGGCGGGGTCGGCGGCATTGCGATCGGGCGCGTTCAGCGGCGCGCCGTGTCTCTGCGGGCCTTCGGCCGGCGGCTGGCTCCAGTCCGCCGTTCGGACCTCCTCGGCGGAAACGTCGAGGGCGATCTCCTTGTCGCCGACGTGCTCCAAGCGCGCGAGCGGAACGAAGATCGTCTGCTTGTCGAGGAGGCCATGCTCGACTTCGAAGGCGGTGGATCCGACCTCGTGCACCTTGCCGATCTCCTCGCCGTCGCTGGCGCGCACGGCCCAGCCGGGCTGAATTGCCCCAATGTCATTCGTGCTCATGCCACGCACGCGCTGCAGATGGCGTGCCCGTTACTCGACCTCCTCGAAGCCACCGTCCTCCGTCCGTCGGAGGCGCACCACGTCGGGCCGCGGATCGCCCTCGCGGCGCCGCAGCTCGCCGCAGAGGCGGTACGCCATGAGGGCGCCGAGCGGCGGCAGAACCAGCACCGCCACGCGCATCGCGTTGGTCAGCGTCTCGACCCCGATGTTGAAGATGACCGCCGCCACGTCGTTGCCGGCAGCGAGCGTCAGCAGGACGAAGACCAGCAGCGCGGCCACGCCGACCGCGGTGCGCAGCGGCGCGTCGCGCGGACGCTCGAGGAGATGGTGCTCGCGATGGTCGCCGGTGAGTCGCGCCTCGATGAATGGCCATAGCGTCATGATCCCGAACGCCACCCCCGGCAGCAGCACACCGGGGATGAAGGGGGACGGCAGGGTCACCCCGAGCAGGGTGAACTCGATCGGCGGGAAGAGGCGCAGCGCCCCGTCCAGCCAGCCGAGGTACCAGTCCGGCTGTGCGGGGGCGCTGACGGTGGTCGCGTCGAACGGCCCGTAGGTCCAGATCGGGTTGATCTGCAGCAGGCCGCCCATCAGCGCGAGCACGGCGGCGGTCAGCAGCAGCAGGCCGGTCGAGCGGAAGGCCTGCGCCGGCCAGAAGGCCCTGCCTACCACGTTGTGCTCGGTGCGTCCCGGCCCGCTCCACTGCGTGTGCTTCTGCCGCACCAGGATCGCGAGGTGGACGGTGATGAGGCCGATGATCAGCGCCGGCAGCAGCATCACGTGCAAGACGAAGAGGCGGCTGACGATGGTCGCCGTCGGGAACTCGCCGCCGAAGAGCAGGAAGGCGATGTACGGACCGATGAACGGGATGCTGATGACGACCGAGTAGACGATCCGCAGCCCGGTCCCGGACAGCAGGTCGTCCGGCAGCGAATAGCCGGTCAGGCCCATCGCCAGCGCCAGCAGCAGCATGCTGATCCCGACCAGCCAATTGATCTCGCGCGGGCGCCGAAAGGCTCCGCTGAAGAAGATGCGCAGCATGTGCACCACGATCGCCGCCACGAAGAGCAGCGCAGCCCAGTGGTGGATCTGGCGCATCAGCAGGCCGGCCCGGACCTCGAAGCTGATCTGCATCACCGAGCGGTAGGCGGCGGAGACCGCCTGACCCTGCAGGGGCCGATACGGACCGTCGTACACCACCCCGGTCGTATCGGGCACATAGAAGAGGGTGAGGAAGACGCCGGTGGCCAGCAGGATCACGAAGCAGAAGAGCGCGATCTCGCCGAGCAGGAAGGTCCAGTGATCGGGAAAGACCTTGCGCAGCCCGGTGCGCGCCCAGTCGGCGATCCCCAGCCGCTCGTCGAGCCAGTCAAGCATCGTGGGTCACGTCCCAGAAGCTGGGGCCGATCGGCTCGGGGAAGTCGCTCATGGCAACGAGGTATCCCTCCTCATCCACCGTGATCGGCAGCTGCGGCAGCGGCCTGGCCGCCGGGCCGGAGGTGGGCCTCGCGCCTTCGAGCACGTCGAAGGTCGACTGGTGGCACGGGCACAGCAGCGCGTGGTCCTGTGCCCGGTACAGCCCAACCGGGCAGCCCGCATGGGTGCAGATCTTGGAGTAGCCGATCACCCCGCCGGGAGCCCAGGCGGCCCTCTCGGCGGGCAGACGCAAGTCCTCGGGCCGCACGCGGATCAGCAGGGTGGCGGCATCGGCGGTGCCGACGCGGTCCTGCGGAAACACCGTCCGCACGCTGTCGAGCACGAGGTCGTCGGGCCGGATCGGCGCGCCATCGGGCCCGGCCAGGCGGGCGCCAGCCGACCAGGCGGTGCGGAAGAGGCTGCGGCCCGGCTGCGGCCCGAGCGACAGGACCGGAATGGCGAGCGCCGCGGCCAGCAGGCCCCCGGCGCCCAGCAGCAGCCGGGTAAGGAAGGTGCGGCGCGTCACGTCACCCGCTTCGCGGGCTTCGGCGGTCGACGGCTTCGCCCCGTCGCTGCGGAGCGGATGACGCTCCTCCACCTCGACCGGCGCGTCCAGAAGGGTGATCGACCAGATCACGAAGGCCGCCCCCAGCCCGCCCAGCGCCAGCCCCAGCAGGATCCCCTCGGCCTGCGGATTGCCGCCAATGACGTAGAGCGCGACGAGTCCCAGCGACGCCAGGCTGGAGGCGACGAGGCTGAGCACGACTGCGCGGCTGCCGGTCATTCGCCCGTGCCCCAGTCGCGGCCGATCAGAAACGCGATGAGCGTCATCAGGCCCATCCCCACCAGCCAGCCCACCAGCCCTTCCGGCACCGGACCGATGCTCCCGATCGAGAAGCCACCCGGGGTTGCCGCGGTCCGCAGATAGTCCACGTAGGTGACGACGGCGTTGCGATCCTCGTCCGCGAGGCGGAAGACCGGCATCTGGCCGGGCCCGATGACCATCGCCTCGGCCACGACCACCGGCTGGCTGCGATCGAGCGACGGCGCCAGCGCACCTCCGCCCACCGCGCCGCCGCTGCCGGTGGCGCCGTGGCAGGGCGCGCAGTTGGCGACGAACAGCTTCTGTCCGCGCGAGAGCAGGTCGTCCTTCACGTCGACCGCCGGGATCTCGGGACCGCCGGCCGCGACGCCGCCGGCAAGGTAGGCGACCAGGTCGGCGATCTGCTGCGGGTCGAATGCCGGCGGCTTGCGGAGCGCCTGCTGGCCCGGACCCTGGGCGTAGGGCATGCGCCCGGTTCGTAACTGGAAGTCGAGGGCGGCCGCCCCGACCCCCTGCAGCGACGGCCCCAGCTCTCCGCCGCCGCCCTCGGCGCCGTGGCAGGACGCGCACGATGCGGCGTAGAGCCGCCCTCCGGCGGCCGCGTCGCCGGGGCGCTGCGGGGCGGCGGCGGTCTGGCGCATTCCGAGCGCCGCCGCGCCGATGGCGAAGAGCAGGATGCCGAGTATCCCCAGCGCGCGCATCTCTCTCACGCCGTGGCGAAGAGCCGCCAGGCGAACAGGAGGAGCAGGCCGCCGGCGACGGCGAGCACCCAGCTGCGCGCTCGCGGCGGAGCCTCCGCGGCGAACGATGAGGCGAGCGGCAGGGGCCCAAGGATCAGCGCCCCGTACAGCAGGTGCAGGCCCTCAGCCGGGCGCGCACCGCTCAGCCAGAGCACGCCTCCGAGCAGCACCTCTGACGCGACGAGCGCCAGAACCGCCCGCCGAAGCCGCTCGACCCACGGCCCACCACGGTCGACGACTGCGGCGCCCGCCGAAACGGCGCTCAGCAGCGCGGCGCCGACGAGCACCCCCCAGCCTCCGACGACATGCAGGGCACTCACCTTATGGGGTGCGTCGGAACGAACGCAGGATCACGAGAATCACGGCTGAGCCGAGCACGGCAATCACGAGAAGAAGCCACCTGCCTGATTCTGCCCGAGCAGGTTGGTCCAGATGAATCCGCCGATGAGCCCACCGGCGATCCCGATCAGGGTCGTCCCGATGCACCCATTCCGCTCGCGCCCGTGGACGAAGAAGCGGGCCAGCGCTCCGGCCAGCAGCCCGACTTGAGGCTTGCAATCCGCGCCCACTCCGCGCTCCACGCCCAGGGGAGCGCATTGGAATGGGTCCTCGCACTAAGCGCGCTGCGTCACGGGCCACGCCGTCCCCCGCGTCCCTCAGCGACGAGGACCGCGCGCGCGTCGCGCGCGCCCTAGCCCACGCGCGCGGAGCAGAGGCACGCGCGGCGGGTCGGGCGGCGTTACGCTCGGCCCGCCCCCGGGCGGCGGGCGGCAGCGACGGCCCGCGCTCCATGTTGCGCGTCATGCGCTCGTAGTTGCGTCGCTCCTCGCGTGACATCGTGCGCAGTTTAGCGAAGCGTCAGGCGCGCGGATCGATGCGGCGCGGGGTCGGCCGGCGCTTCCCGGAGGGGCCCATGCCGACCGCGTCGTAATCGACTTTGAGCTGGACCGGATCGGTCCCGAAGAGTGCCGCCAGCAGCCAGTCCAGCGCGACGCGCATCTTGCGGTTGAAGCCCGGCACTCGGGTCCAGTAGTAGCCGCGCCACATGAACCAGGCGAGCAGCCCGCGAACCCTGACCCCAAACACGACACCGACACCGGTGTGGTGACCGATGCTCGCCAGGGTGCCGAGCGGCGAATAGCGGAACGCCTGCATCGGTCGACCGTCGATCCGGGCCAGGATGTTCTGCGCCAGGCGCCGAGCCTCGCGCACCGCGTTCTGCGCCGTCGGGGCGTGGGGCCGACCGTCCGGGTCCTCGGGGTTCGGGATCGAGGCGCAGTCGCCGATGGCGAAGATCGCCGGGTGGCTGGTCTGCATGGTCGGCTGGGTGATCGCACGCCCGCCGCGGTCGCACTCCAGGCCACTCTGGGCCACGAGCGGCGAAGGCCGCACGCCGCCGGTCCAGATCACCGTGCGGGTCGGGATCTCGCGGCGCTCCGCGCCGATCACCACCGCATCCTCGCGCACCTCCTTGATCGGCGTCCCGAGGAGCACCTCGTAGCCCCGGCTGGCCAAATTGCGGGCGGCGTATTCGCCCATCTCGGCGGGCATCTCGCGCAGGACGCGGTCGTTCAGCTCGATCAGGTAGCCCTTCGCCTGCCCCTCCGCGATGGCCGGGTAGTAGCGCCTGCGGACCTTGCGGATGAAGTCCTCGATCTCCCCCGCCGTCTGGACGCCGCTGAAGCCGGCCCCGCCGACGACGAAGGTGAGCTGCGCCTGGCGCTCGGCCGGATCGGGCTCGAGGTCGGCGCGCTCGAGCATCTCGATCACCCGGTTGCGCAGGGCGAAGGCGTCCGCCAGCGTCTTCATGCCGACCGCGTACTCGTGGATTCCCGGGATGCCGAACGTGCTCGTCTCGCCGCCGAGCGCAATCACCAGCGTGTCGAAGCCGAGCCGATGCTGCTCGTCGTCGCCGCCGAGGACGGTCACCACCTGAGCTTCGAGGTCGATCCGCTGCACGGTGGCGGTCAGCGGCCAGCTCGAGCCCTTCTTCAGCATGGCGCGCAGCGCGCTGACGCAATGCCGCGCCTCGAGCGTGCCTGAGCAGACCTCGGGCAGGAGCGGGGTGAAGAGCATGAAGTTCTCGCGATTGACGAGCCAGATCTCGACGTCGTCGCGCCGCCGGGTGCGCTTCTCGAGCTCCTGGGCGGTGAGCACGCCCGCGAAGCCGCCGCCCAGGATCAGCACCCGATGCGGTCGAGAGGCGTTGCGCCGTTGGGCGGGAACGCCGGCGTCCTGATCGGCGCGTCGAGCATCTGCACGACAGGCCCGCATGCCCCGTCGCTCGCCGCCATGTGCTAGCACGCAGTGCCGTCCACACGACGCCACTCGGTAGCCGAGGCGACAGCGTCCGTCGCGAAGTCGGCCGCCACTTCGAGCAGCAGCGGATCACCCTCGTCTAGGTATCGCAGGACGCTGTTCGCTGCGAGGTCCCAGTTGGAGATCGTTATGGCAGCTCCGGCGTCTGTGTCGCACGGTTCAGCGACCGCGTCCAAAAGGACCTCGGTCTCCGGAACCGTGATCACACGAACTGCCTCCGCCGCGGAAGCATGCGCTGACACCTCGCCGGTGACCAGAGCCTCTGCCAGCTCTTCCCGTCGCTCCGCTTCCTGCACTTCCTTCCCGAAGGGCCCAGGAGGGGACAATCCCTTTGAGTGTGCCTTCGCCGACGGCCCGTGGGAGAGCTATCTCGAAGCATCCCCCCCAAGGCATCACCAACTTATCTCACCCCAGAGGATATCCCCCGATGGAAGCGAGCACAGAGACACCCTCGCCCATCCCGGCCCCCAAGCTACTCGAGGAGCCGGCCTTCCAGTTCGAGCTGCTGGTCGTCGACGAATGCCAAAACATCGTCGCCTCCGCTGGGTACAGGGCTGGGCTCCAAGCGCAGAGCGCCGTCGGGGCCACGGTCGAACACAAAGTTGACTCGCAGCTCTTCGTCCCTGTCCGGGAAGTCCGACCGGTTGTGTGCGCCCCTGGTCTCGGTGCGGGCAAGCGCGCCGCGCAGTGACGCCTCGGCGCTCACGAGGGTGGCCCGCAAATCGAGCGCGTGCGCGAGGTCTCCGAAGCCTTCCGACGTCGGCCTGACATCGATCTCGGGAACGAGCGAACGGATCTGCGCGAGCTTCTCAAGGCCCGCCTCGAGCCCGATCGCGTCCCGCACCACTCCGCAGGGCTCCCACATCGCGTCGCGCACCGCGCGTTGAAGGGGACGTGCGAACTCGGTGCCCTCGTGAATGAACTCGTCAAGCTCTCGGGAGGCTGCGGCCACGACCTTCCGGGAGCGGAGTGAGACGTCGCGCCGGCGCGACAGGTCTGCTGCAGCTTCGCCGGCCCGCTTGCCGAACACGAGGATCTCGGCCAGAGAGTTGCCGCCGAGCCGGTTCGCGCCGTGCAAGCCGGTGGTCACTTCACCGGCTGCGAACAGCCCCTCGACATCGGTTGCGTGGGTTTCGGGATCGACGACGACTCCGCCCATCGAGTAGTGGGCCGTGGGCGCGACCTCCATTCGTTGTCTCGAGATGTCGAGCATCTGGTACTCGATGAACGGCGGTACATGCGGGGTAGCTTCTCCAGGATTCTGTCTTTGCCTATGTGGGTGATGTCGAGGTACACGCCACCGTTTGGACCGCCCGGCCCTCGGCGATCTCCGTGTAGTTGGCAAGCGCGACCCGATCACGGCTCGACAACTCCATGCGATCGGCGTCGTAGCGCTCTATATATCGCTCATCGAGCGCGTTGTAGAGGCGACCTCCCTTTGCCCGCACCACTTCCGTTACGAGAGTTCCGGCGGCTTCCTCGGGAGCCACCATGCCGGTCGAATGAAACTGCACGAGCTCCATGTCCGCCAGCCGGCAGCCGGCCTCGAGCGCGAGGAACATCCCATCGCCGTTGTTCTCATTGCGCCGGCTCGATGACTTTCGCCAGATGCGTGTGTGTCCGCCCGTCGCAAGCACCACCGCGTCGGCGAGATACGCAATCCGCTCTCCGCTGAGGATGTCGAATGCCAGCGCGCCGAAGCAGACTCCGTCGTCGACGAAAAGCCGGGAGACGTACTGGTGCTCTGCGATTGGAATGTCGAGCGCCTGCACTCTGTCGATCAGCGTCTCGAGGATCGCCCGGCCCGTGTAATCGCCCGCGTAGCAGGTCCTGCGATAGCGGTGCGCCCGAAGAAGCGCTGATCGAGCCGGCCATCCTCGGTGCGCGCGAACTCGCATCCCCACTCGGCAAGCTCGAGCACGCGATCCGGCGCCTCCCGCACCGCGATCTCGACGGTTCTGGGATCGGCCAGGAAATAGCCCTCGCGAAGGGTGTCGGCGAAATGCTGCTGCCACGAGTCCTGGGGGTCGCGCGAGCCGAGCACGGCGTTGATGCCCCCAGATGCGAGCACGGTGTGGGCGTCCTTGCGGGTCCGCTTGCCCACGACCATCACCTCGACGCCTGCGATCGCCGCCGCTATCGCTGCCCTGAGGCCGGCCCCGCCGGAGCCGATGACGAGGACGTTGGAGACCCTGGTCCGATTCGGCGCCGTCGTGTGCATGAGCCGAGCCTCTTCCGCGTCGAGATGTGGATAGACCTGGCCGCCGGCTTCAGACCCTGCCCGCTCTTCAGCCTACTGCCGACGCCCAACGACCTCGGACCCGACTGTCCCCGTCGATGAGGAGTGCGCCATCGGCGCTTATTGACACCGGACTCCGGTGCGAAGCGACTTTACGCTCCTCCGCCGAGGGGGGCCTCATGGTCATGGACGTGCGCCATGCTGTCGTGGTCCTGTCGCTCCTTGTCCTCGCTGTAGTCGTCGTGGGCATGCACCAACGGGGCGTGGTTGTGGTCGTGCTGGTGGTAGTGCGCCCGGTGCTCGAACTCGCCCAGCGGGCCGCCCGTATGGTGGTGCGACACGTGGTAGTGGTCGTGCGTGTGTACATCAGCCGGATGCGCATGCTCGTGTTCTGCGTCGCCCGCCACCGTCTGGCGGGTCGTCGTGGTATCGGGCTCCATCGTCATCGTTTGGTACTCCCGGCTCTCAGCTCTTCTTGTCCTTGGTCTCGCCCGCCTCCCGGCGCTCCTTGTTCACGGTGCGCGCCGCGCGCTCCTCGGCCTCATCCTTGGAGACCCCCTTTTCCTGGTAGCCCTCCTTGATGTGCTCGTACTGGCGCTCGCGCTTCTTGCTCGATCCGGCCGGCATTGCCCGTCCTCCTTCGTCGTTCTCGTCGGTCGACGCGACGGCTGTTCACGAGCCCACCGCTGCACTTCTCGGGCCAGTCCGCGCCGCGATTCGACCTATTCGAGACTGCCCGCCGCGCGCCTGGATGAGGCGAACGGCGCCCCGGGGCGTTGCACGTTTCGGATCGCCTCACCCGCGAGGCGGCTCTTTCCTTGGCCGAGCGGGCCCGCGACGAGCGCGAGGGTGGCGATTGCCATTCCTCGCGCGCTCGAACGCGTCGCGCAGGACGCCGAGCTCGGCGTCGCGCCCGACGAACGCGACCGGCTGCGCGCCGCCCGAACTGCGGAACTCGGAGAAACGCCACGCGTCGACCGGCGGCGCCAGTGGGCGTACGCCGACAACGTCCGGCACAACGCGGGGATCCGCGGCACGCTGCACACGATATCGGCGCCTCTGCGCTGGGTGCGCCGCGGCGATCGCAGCCAACCCCTCGACCGGAATCACCTACCGTAGCGGCGTGCTCGCACCACCGGCTCTCCCGCTCGACCGGCTCGCACGGGATGGCTGACCGATACGACGCCATCGTGGTCGGCGCCGGTCCCAACGGCCTCGCCGCGGCGATCACCCTCTCTCGGGCAGGGCGCTCGGTGCTGGTCGTCGAGGCGCGCCCGACGATCGGCGGGGGCAGCAGGACCGCGGAGCTGACGCTCCCCGCCTTCCGCCACGACGTCTGCAGCGCCATCCATCCGCTCGGCCGCGCGTCGCCCGTCTTCGGCGAGCTCCCGCTCGAGCGCCACGGCCTCGCCTGGATCGAGCCGCCGGTCCAGCTGGCGCATCCGCTCGACGATGGCGCAGCGGCCTTCGTGCTGCGCGACCTCGACGCCACCGCCTCGACGCTGGGCCGGGACGGCCGTGCCTACGCCCGGTTGCTCGGCCCGGTGGCCCGCGACTGGGAGGTCATCACCCGCCGCTTCCTGGGCCCCATCGACCCGCTCGCCGGCCTGCGCCACCCCGGCGTGGCGCTGCGCCTCGGCTGGCGCTCGATCCAGCCGGCCCGGCGGCTGGCCCGCCGCTTCCGGACCGACGCCGCCCGCGTCCTGCTCGCCGGCGCCAGCGCGCACTCGATGCTCCCCCTCGACGCCCTGGCCAGCGGTGCCTTCGGCGTCTCGCTCCTGGCCAGCGCCCACGCCGTCGGCTGGCCGATGCCCGCCGGCGGCAGCCAGGCGATCCCCGACGCCCTGGCCGCGCACCTCGCCCAGCTTGGCGGCGAGATCCGCACGGGCCTGGAGATTCGCAGCCTCAAGGAGCTGCCGCCGCATCGGGCCATCCTCTTCGACCTGACCCCGCGTCAGGTGCTGGCGATCGCCGGCGATCGGCTCCGCGGAGCGTATGCGGCGCAGCTGCGTCGGTATCGGTACGGTCCGGGCAGCTTCAAGCTCGACATCGCCCTCGACGGGCCGGTCCCCTGGCGCAACCCACGTGTCGGCGAGGCGGGCACGGTGCACCTCGGCGGTCGTTTCGAGGAGATCGTGGCGAGCGAACGCGCGGTGAGCCGCGGCCGGGTGCCGGAGCGGCCGTTCGTGCTGCTCGCCCAGCAGTCGCGCTTCGACGCCTCCCGCGCGCCGGAGGGCAAGCACACGGTCTGGGCCTACTGCCACGTGCCGAACGGCTCGCCGGCGGACATGACCGAGCCGATCCTGGCCCAGGTCGAACGCTTTGCGCCGGGCTTCCGGGAGCGCATCCTGCAGGTGCATGCCATGGGAGCGCGCGAGCTCGAGGCGTACAACCCGAACTACGTCGGCGGCGACATCAACGGCGGGCTTCAGTCGCTGGCCCAGTTCTTCACCCGCCCGGCCGTCCGGCTGGACCCGTATTCGACGCCCGATCCGGGCCTCTTCATCTGCTCGTCGTCGACCCCACCGGGCGGAGGGGTGCACGGGATCTGCGGCTGGCGGGCGGCACGCTCGGCGCTCCGCGGGGTGCTGCGCTGACCGCCGGGCCGATGCGGGCCACGGTGGCCATCCTCGCGGCCATCCTCCTGCGGCCGACGGCCCGGCGCCCCGGCCACTTCGCTCGGGTCCTTCTGTTCTATTTTGGTACCGCATACCGGATTCGCGGGGAACGTCCGGCGGGCTCCGGCTGAGCACGGATGATCCGGTCAGCTCCGGCCGAATCCAGCCAGGTCCGGCCGGCTACAGGATACGGATAAGGGTACAGCCGGCACGCGATTGGTGAGCACATGCCCCTCAGCTCATGTGGCTTCCGGCATTCTCGCCAGAGTCGGCCCCGACGCCGCAACAAGATCGTCTGGCTGTCCGCGCTGCGCGCGAGAACAGCGCGGCGCGGCGGTCGACTTCAGTCGCGTAGACCCCTACGGAGGCGCGGGTTGCAGGCTGGGAACCGGTATGGTCAGGCCATCTTCGACCCGCATGACCCGAAGGCCATCGGATTGCCGCCGTTGTCCGTGAACAGCTGACCGCCTGGACCGAGCAGGAACCACCCGTCCGGCAGATCGACACCCTGATCTCGCCAACCCACCTTCGGCTTGCTCCAGCCGCGCCTCGTACCCCGCCGCCTCCACCGCACGGCCCAAGTCGTCGAGGCCGACGCGCACGGGATCGTAGGCGACGGCGGCGGACTCGGTGGCGAGGTTGACGTTCGCCCGCGCAACCCCCTCGAGCTTGTTGAGGTGGCGCTCGATGCGGTTGACGCACGACGCGCAGGTCATCCCCTCGACTGGGAATCGGACCTCCGCGGCGCGCTTGGGGTTGGTGGCAATGATGTAGCTCTCAGCCTAGAGCCGCGGGCTTCGCGGAGGTCCTGCCGAACCTGGAGGTAGCTGTCGCGGTCGACCTCGCCGCGCGCATACCGTCGATGGCGCCGGCCGTTGGGCGGCCACGTGGGCGGCCAGCCACACGGACTCGAAGACGGCTCGCCGCGGCATCTCCGCGCCGCGCTGGGGGCAGCCCGTCGTCGACGGCATCACACTGAGCGCTTCAGTTCGTTCAGGAACTTCAGGGCCTCCCGACGGACGTGGTCGGCCAGGCGGGACTCGATGATGCTCTTGATCCGGCCGGCCTCGATGTCGCGAACCGCCTGGGTCTTGAAGTCGAGGATGCTTTGGACGGCGCTCATGACTGCTTCGACGTCCGGGTGGTTCGCCAACGATTCGAGGACGGCGCCGTGCTCGGCTGCCAGAGCATCGACAGTCCCACCCACGCTGTCGCCGCCGAGGCTCCGGAAGATGTTGCTCGCGCTCATGGCCTTCTCAATCAGCTCGAACTCATCGGGGTCCAGGAGGTGCACGATGAATCGCGCAGGCTCCTCCATGATGTTCGTCCCAGTATCTGGCCCTCCGGCACGCGGATGCTCAGGTCTGCACCGGTCAGGCCGCCGAAGCGGCGGCTCACGCCGTCCGCAACGATGACGGGGCGCGGCTTCGGTCGATGTCACGGGGACCCCAATCTAATCGCCGTGCCTCGACGACCCTCCGCTTAAGCGCTTGCTCACCGTGCGAGCGCCGCGCGGAGGCGCCCGGCGTCGCGCGGCGCTTGGCCGCCGGTATCGTTGTTGAAGTAGACCCACGCGGGCCGCCCCTCGGCCGCCCAGCCGGCCAGCCGCTCCGCCCAGCGCCTCAGCACGCCGGCCGAATAGCGCCCGCCGTAACGCTCGCCACTGCCGTGCAGGCGGAGATAGACGAAGGGCCCGACCGGCTGTCGCGGGCTTGCCGAGCCTCGCATGTCATGCAGGCAGAGCGCCACCCGGTGCTTCGCCAGCAGGTCGTAGATCTCCTCGTGGTACCAGCTCGGGTCGCGGAACTCCACCGCCTGGTCGTGATCGGCGGGCAGCGCCCGCAGGAAGGCGGCCAGACGCTCCGGGTTGCGTCGCCAGTGCGGCGGCAGCTGGTAGAGCATCGGTCCGAGGTGGTCGCCGAGCCGGGCTGCGCGGCGCCACAGCCGCTCGAGCGGCTCATCGGGATCCCGCAGCCGCTTGAGGTGCGTCAGGTAGCGGCTCGCCTTGACGGCCATCGCGAAACCATCGGGCAGGCGCCCGGCCCAGGCCGCGAAGGTATCGGTGGACGGAAGGCGGTAGAAGCTGTTGTTGAGCTCGACCGTGTCGAAGACCCCCGCATAGCGCTCCAGCCACCTGCTCCGGCGCACGTCTGTGGGATAGAAGTCACCACGCCAGTGCGCGTACTCCCAGCCCGAGCAACCGATGCGGATCCGCGCCGTCATACGTCTTCGCCCATGCGGAAAACGGGCCACGGCATGCGATATGCGGTTCTATCGGTCCAATCAGCAGTTGGAGACCAGTGATGGCAGAGCTCGACACCAAGCGGCGCGACAAGCTCCGGAAGCATGACTTCGCCTACGTCGATCGAGAAGGCGGCGAGCACCTGCCGATCAACGACGAGTCACACGTGCGCAATGCCATGAGCCGGTGGAACCAGACCGATTTCCAGTCGACATCGGCCAAGGAAGAGGCCCGCAAGAAGATCCTGGCCGCGGCCAAGAAGCACGGCATCGAGGTCGACGAGGACGACAAGATCAAGCACCCGGTGCGCTGAGGGTGGCAGGTAGTCGACACCGGCCAGGGCGGGGTGCAGAGCTTCGAGGTTGTCGCCACTCGCGCCGGCCGGCGGATCGAGGTCGCCACCGCGCGCGGGATCGTGGAGGTGCCCGAGGTGACGCGCTCCGGCACCCCCGGTGCGCACCGGCCGCTTCATGGCGAGCCGCCTGGTGGCGCTGGTGGAGCACCCCGCGCTCGAGGGCCGCAAGACGATCGTCGAGGTCGCGACGAAGCGGCGGCTGGGCTCCGAGGGCTGAACTCAGTCCTCGGGCGTGGGTGCCTCGACGCGGACCGTGAACCCCTCGCGCTCCTCGGTCGGATCGGCCGATGGGCTGCGCTCAAGAATCACCTTCGGCACTCCTACCCGCAGCGAGCCGTCGCCGGGAAGCTCTGCCGCGTCGTCGTCGCCCGCCGCGAAGGCGCCGGGTCGGTCGTGCTGGCTCCCGACCACCGGCCTTCGATCGGCGGCCAGCTGGAGGGTGTGGATCACCTCGCGCACGACGTAACGCGAGCATCGGCCTCGCCCGTCGATGTACTCGATCGTGTCGCCGACGCGCGGCAACGGGGCCGAGTGCTCGAGATCGGCCGGCCGGTACGCTCCGTCGACCGGAAAGAAGACGGTGTACGGCATCGCCGAGCCATCAACGTCGGTCGGTCCGCCGGGGATCTCGGCCGCATCGGTCATGGGGCATATTGTAGGAGGCGCACGTCAAAGCCCGGCAGGACTCGCCAGGGGCTGATATCAGCCCTACCGATAAAAATAACGTTTGGCTGGTTGTTCCGTGCAGCAGGCGTCGGTGCCAGTGATAAGCGCGATGGATTTGTGGCAAATCGCGTCGTTTTCATCAGTCAGACCAGTAGCTGCCAGAGCCTCAGCGGCGGTCGTCCTCCTCGCCATGCACGGAACTCTCCGGCTCGCCCAGTCCGGAAGAGGCGGCGAGCCAGGAGAAGCACTGCGCCGACCGCCATCGCGATGGCAGTGGCAATGGCTCCCATCTAGCGGGAGCGCGCCGCATGAGTGTCCGGTGCCGCGCCGTCGCGGTGTCCACTTGGCCAATCGTCATTCGCGGCCCTGGACGCGGTCGCTCGCGGCTCCCTCGCCGCTCGATCGAGTGTCGCCCGCGGCGACGCGCTCGTCGTCGGGCCCGATCCCGCCCGGGATCGTCTCCGCGGCGAGCTCCGGCTCTCGACCGATGTAGGCGCCGGGATCGCGCTTCTCGTCATCGGACATCAATGGTCCACCTCATCGGCGGGTTTCTGAATCTTCCATGCGGTAGGCCGGATCGGTCTCGGAGAGGCCGTGGGCGGAGCCGTAACCGCCCTCACGCTGGTTCGTGGCGTCCGCCCTCGGACCGTGCCGGGCCGACGGCGTGGCGCTGCCGCCGAGCGACGACTGCGACTGCTTGCCGGTCAGTCCGCTCGCACGCTCGGTGGCGAGCGGGCCGGCCAGCGAACCCTGACCGAACTGGTTCGCACGCGGGCGGTCGACCTCGGATGCCTCGCGCGTCCGGCCCCGCATGGCGTCCAGCGGTCCCGGGTCAGCTTTGGGCCGTTGGGTGGACCCGACCCGGTCCTCTAGGACTTCCGCTTCTCATTGGCAGTCTTGGCGCCCCTGCTTATCAAGTGCGGTCTTGGTCGCCTTGGGCTTGGAGATCGTCCGCTTCGCGCGGGCCGCCTTCTGAGTCTTCTTGATGTTCGTGGCGCTGCGTGGTCACCGACGCCTTGTGATCGGGGTCGACGGCGTCGCGCCGCTCTGCAGGGATGAACTCCTCGTCGGTCGTCTCGGAGGTGAGCGCCCCGGTGGCGCCGCGACCCTGTTCGCCGGCCGGCCGCAGCGGATCGTTCATCGATCTAGCGTGACGAGGGGCTCTCGACACTGCCGCGCCATGCCCCGGTCGGGGCACCGCGCTCCTCGAGGAACTCCTTGAAGCGCTTCAGGTCGCCCTTTACCCGCCGATCGAGAAAGCCGAGAGCCTCCCCCGCCGTTTCGACCGCGCCCTCCGGCTCGGCATCGAGCTGCAGGGTGACTCGCGTGTTGTCGTCGTCCAGGCGGTGAAAGGTCACGGCACCGGCGTTGCGAGCGCCGGAGGTGCTATGCCAGGCGACTCGGTCGTCGGGATGCTGCTCGGTGATCTCCGCGTCCCACTCCTTCTCGTCGCCGGCGACCTCGGCGACCCAGTGCAGGTGCGTGTCGTCGATCTGGCGGACGTTCTTGACGCCGTCCATGAAGCGCGGGAACTCCTCGAACTGCGCCCACTGGTCGTACGCGACGTGGACCGGCACGTTCACGTCGATGCTCTGCTCGACGGTTGCCACGGCTGCCTCCTCATGCTCATCAATGGGTATGCCCGAAGACTGCAAGGACCGGGCCATGTCCGAGGCAGGCACGGCTTCTGCAACGAGCAGAGCCACCATTCGCCTGGCCCAAGGAGCGCATAACCGATGCCCGAAGCCCGGAGCGACAAGCGCGAACGCCAATATGAGCACATCAAGGATTCGTACAAGGACCGTGACGTGAGCACCGACGAGGCCGAGGAACGCGCCGCGCGGACCGTCAACAAGGAGCGCAGCGAGGAGGGCGAGACCAAGAAGAAACGGTAGGCACTATCCGCCGATCAGCCGCGAGATCGGCGTAGCTTGCTCATCGGCCCGAAGGTGGGCGATCGCACCCGCTTCCGTATGAAGCTGCCCAACGATAGGATGTGGAGCGCGGCCCTGCCGAGGCGTGATCGCGACGCGCTAGAAACGATCGTCCTGCGGTCGGGCGAGCGTGTCACCGCCCAGTGATTGGACGCCGGAATGCGAAGCCGGGGAGCCTTGTCGCTGAGCTTGCTCAAATTGATGAGCGGGCTCGTCGGCGAGTGCGCCGCGCGGTGCGTCATGGCCATGATCGCGCTGGCTCTGCGCGTTTCGCTCCGCTTCCATCTGCTGGACGTATGCGGGGCGACTGGCGTCAGGCTGATCTGACGGCCAATGGCGACGTTGTTTGGCGGTGATAGCCTGACCCAGGTTGGGATGAAGCATGGCGCGCAACTCGGCTGGCATGAATTCGGCGTCATCGCCATCTGGGGTCAGCGACCCGCTCGCGCCAGTCATGGCGCCGCTGCTGCGGCTGTTATAGCGATTCAATTCAGACATATCCTTCTCAGTTTGCGACAGGACAGCAACCCTACGGCTCGCCTGAGTTCAAAGCAAGGCGACGAACGCAAATGCATGCCCTGTGCGCCAGAATTCGTCCCGTGGAGGCGCGCAACTTGCATGCACCCGTGCGCACAGGAGGCAGAGCCATGGCCAATGACACCGAACGCCGCGAGGGTGGCGCCTGGATCGGGCAACATCCAGATGAGAACACCGAGCAAGTCCGCGAGCAGCTGCCTGACGATGCTGAGCGCGTGGCCGTCACCAACAA
>JBBRYO010000042.1:0-20965 GCA_038237595.1 Candidatus Limnocylindrales bacterium
CGCGTGGATGCCGGTCAATCGAGGCCGGGCGTGGTTCCGCATGGTCTGGGTGGCCACGCTGGCGCTGAGCCTCGTGTTCGTGCTGGGCGCCATGCTCATCGTGATCCGGGCCTAGCCGCCATGGAGGACCACGGCGCTCGCGACCGGCGCCGTCACGCTGGTCGTGGGGGCGTGCCCGGCTGGCTGAATGCCAGCCTGAACTACTGCTCGCGGTGCGGAGCGGATCTGGAGTTCGGTCCGGTGGTGGGCGAGGAACGCGATCGGCTCGCCTGCCGAAGCTGCGGCTACATCGCTTACGTGAACCCGCGGGTCGTGGTGACGACGCTCCCCGTCACCGACGCGGGCGAGGTCTTCCTCCTGCGACGCGGGATCGAGCCCGGCTACGGATCGTGGGCGCAGCCAGGTGGCTTCCTGGAGATCGACGAGACGGCCATTGAGGGCGCCGTCCGCGAAACGCTTGAGGAGATCGGCCTCGTCGTCGAGCCGACCTCGATCGTGGGCCTCTACTCCCGGCCGCAGGCGGCCATCGTGGTGGTGGCGTACGAGGCTCGCATCGTCGCCGGCGAACCGCGCACCTCGGCCGAGGCGATCGAGGTCGCGTCGTTCGCACCCGATGACATTCCCTGGTCAGGCATCGCCTTCAACACCTCGATGTGGGCGCTGCGCGATTGGGTGCACCGCGTCCGCCCCGACATCGACCTGGCAGCGTTCGGCGTCGAGGAGCCGGAGTCCTGAAAAACGCGTCAGGTCGAGGCGATGTTCGTCAGGCCACCGAAGATGCCGGCGGCAATGCCGATCATGAGCAGGACGGACGCCGTTCCGCGGCGGTGGGTGCGCGCGAGAAGCACCACGGCCACCGACAGGAAGATGACGGTGCCAACCTTGGCGAGCGTGAGCCCGGGCAGTCCGTATTCCTCCGCCACCTTGATCACAACCGGATTGACCTCCGCCGCCAGGCCATGGCGCGACGTCATGACGAGGAACGTGACGAAGTCAAAGAGGTGTGCCGTCGCAAGCAGGCTGAGCGCGGCGATCGGCAAATCGCAGTCCCCCGACCCATGTCGTGCAGATCGGGATCGGGCTCGCCACTGCTCCTCGTGGTCCGAAGGCGACCGTTCGGGGGACCACGCATCATCGCTTCCCGGTTGTTGCCCCGATCCTACGGCGCGGCGAACCCCCTGTCGAGATCGTCAGGGCATGCCCGTTGCGCCCCGGCACCATCCGGACACGGGAGCACGGCCTGACGCCTCCGGCGCCCGGCTGGCCCCGGCTCAGCTCAGGTCGATGAAGACGTTCTTGACCTCGGTGTAGAGCTCCAGGCCGTGCATCCCGAGCTCGCGGCCGATGCCCGACATCTTGTAGCCCCCGAAGGGCGCCTCGGTGTGGACGCTGGAGTTCGTGTTGATCGAGAGGACGCCCGCCTGGACGCCCCTGGCGACCCGCAGCGCCTTGCCGATGTCACGGCTCCAGATCGAGCCCGACAGGCCGTAGGGAGTGTCGTTGGCGAGGCGTACGGCCTCCGCCTCGTCCTCGAAGGGGATGATCGCCACGACAGGTCCGAAGATCTCCTCTCGGACGATGCGCATGTCGGTGCGGCAGGCGTCGAAGACCGTGGGGCTGAGGTAGGCGCCCTCGTCGAACAGGGGACCGGTCGGAGCCTCGCCGCCGAGGACGAGCTCGGCGCCCTCCTCGCGTCCCGCCGCGATGTAGTCGAGGACTCGCTCCCGCTGCTTCTGGCTGACCAGCGATCCCATCTCGGTCTTGTCATCCGCGGGATCGCCGACGACAACCTTGCGGGTTGCTTCGACGAACAGCTCGACCACCTTCTCGTGGACCGAGCGCTCGACGAAGATGCGGCTCCGCGCGCAGCAGTCCTGGCCCGCATTGTCGAAGACCGAATAGGGCGACTCCCTCGCGAAGCGCTCGAGGTCGGCGTCCGCGAACACGATGTTGGGGCTCTTGCCGCCGAGCTCCAGGGAGATCTTCTTCACGTTCCCCGCAGCCAGCCGCATGATCTCCTGGCCCGTGGTCGTCTCGCCCGTGAAGGCGACCTTGCCGATCCCCGGATGTGCCGCGATCGCGGCGCCGGCCGTGCCGCCAGGCCCGGTCACGACGTTCACGACGCCCGGCGGGAAGCCCGCCTCGAGGGCCAGCTCGCCGAGCCGGATCGCGGTCAGCGGCGTGTACGACGCGGGCTTCAGGATGCAGGTGTTGCCGGCGGCCAGGGCCGGTCCCAGCTTCCAGCTGGCCATGTTGATGGGGAAGTTCCACGGCACGATGAGCCCCACGACGCCGATAGGTTCGCGCAGCGTGAAGTCGAGGCCGGGCTTGCTGACCGGAATCGTCTCGCCCATCAGCTTGTTGGCCGCGCCGGCGTAGTACTCGAACACGAGGCTCACGGCGAAGGCCTCGCCACGGGCGCCCGTGATCGGTTTGCCGACGTTCTGGCTCTCGAGCTGCGCGAGCTCCTCGACGTTGCGCTTCACCAGCTCCGAGTACTTCTGGAGAGTCCGGCCGCGCTTCGATGCCGACCACGTCGACCAGGAACCCTCGAATGCCTTCTGCGCGGCCACCACGGCTCGATCCACGTCGGCCTTGCCGCCCAGCGGGGCACGCGCGATGACCTTGCCCGTGGCGGGATTCAGCACGTCGAACGTCTGTCCGTCGAGCGCGTCGACCGCCTCCCCGCCGATGATCATCTTGACGTCGCGCGGCGCCGACTCGGGCGCGGCGCTGTCGGCCAACCTGGGCTCGGTGGTCATCGTGGATCTCCTGGAATGGCGCGGCGACTTTGTAGATGCGCGCTCAGGGCTGGATTGCCTCCGATGATACCTCCGGGGTCCCGCGTAAGCGCCATGGCGCCGAGCTCCTGACCGGCCAGCGTCGATCGACCCACTCGGTGAACCTGCCCACCGGGTCCAGCGGCCAGGCCACGTGTGGCAGCCCCAGCCAGTCGTCGATGTGCCAGCAGATCAGGGGCGCAATGGCGGCGAAGTAGGCGTACGTCGACCACCAGCCGAGGAAGAGGGTGGCCAGGAAGATGGCGATCCCGACCACCATGAACGAACGCGCGGAGCGGACAAAGACCCAGCTGCTCAACGCGAGCAGGCCACCGGCGGCGAACCGCCCCACGTCGAAGACGGTCCTCGGCAGCCCCAGGTGCTCCGCCACGGACGCAAGCGAGTAGAACGGGTTGTCGTGGATGGCCTCGGCCTGCTGGAGGCTCGTGACGATGTTTCGTGCGTCATACAGGAGGACGGCCGGTCCCCAGGTCAGCAACGTGCCCACCAGGAACGGAATCGCGGTGGTGAGGCCACCGTAGACGAGGAGCGGGGGCAGCCAGGCGAGCGCGTAGAGCTTGAAGGCGGCCGCGACGGCGAGGGCGAAGGTTCCCAACCACGGGGAGCGAACGGCCAGCAGCAGCGCGACGAGGATCAGGAGGCTGGCGCTGGTGTCGTTGGAGCCGTCCGAGGCAATCGAGACCAGGGCCGGGAGTGTCGCGAAGACCGCAAGGCCCAGCACGCGGCCGCGAGCCGCGAGCAGCCCGAGGATCGCGTAGGAGATCAGCTGCTCCATGCGCTGCGGATCCGTCCTCACCGGCAGGTACCAGACCAACGCGAGCGGACCGTAGGCGTAGGGAGCACCAGGCGGGCGCGATTCCACGAACCCGTGTCCGTACGGGTTGCCGCCCGCCAGTACCAGCTCCATGGCCGCGCGCACGACGGTCAGCACATCCGAACCAGTGGGGCCGCCGGCCGCTCGCAGGGCCAAGCCGGTCGCCAGCAGGGCGACCACGGCGATCAGGCCGATGCGCCAGCGGAGTGCTGCCATGAGCAGGCAGGTGATGCCGACCAGGCACCCGATGACCAGCGGCGGCGGCGACCCGGGGCGGAGAAGCAGCAGCACGGCCGCGAAGAGGCCCACCCAGGTGCCGATACCCGACTCCAGGGTCTCCCGCGGCGGGCGCCATGAGGTCAGACGGCGCAGCTCCGCCTGGTTCACGTTGGCTGCCTGCGCCCTTGCGTGTGCTCGCCCAGGATGCGCTCGAGCAGTTCGGAGGCCTGCTCGACCGTCGCGAGCTCGTCAGGGTCGAGGCTCGACAGCCAGCCGCTCAGGGCAACGACGCGCTGTTCGCGGCCGCGCAACATGAGGGACTCACCCTGCGGAGTGGCACGGATGATCACCGAACGTGCGTCGGTCGGGCTGGGTGCCCGCTGAACCAGGCCCTCCGCCTCCATGGCGGCGACGAGCCTCGTCATGGAGGGAGGCGTTACGCCCTCGGCCTCGGCGAGCTTGCCGATCGTGCGCGGACCCCCGAACACCAGGACGGACAGCGCCGACAAACGTGCGCCGCTGACGCCACGGGCGGCATCCTCGCGATGCAGCCGGCGCACGAGGTGGATGGCGGCCGAGTTGAGCTGCGAGGCGATCTTCGTGGAGTCAATGGGCGGCGTCGCCTCGTCGGCCACGACCGACTGCGCTGCCTCGGCCAGCTCCAAGGGGCCTTCGCCCGCAGCCGTGCCGGAGTGGATCGCGGCTTCGGTGGCCGCGCGCTCCCGCTTCTTCTGCTTGGCGATCGCCTTCTTGCCCATGCGCGCTATATTAGTTGCAGGTACTAACGATCAACGCAGGAGCGATCCAGACGGGCGCTGACAAGCTCACGATTCTCTCCGAAGTCTGAGATCAGAAGTAGTTGACACTGATTCCCCCGTCGACCACCAGCGAGGCGCCGTTCGTCCAGCGCGACTCGTCCGAGGCCAGGTAGAGGGCCATCGCCACGATCTCCTCGGGCTTGCCGAAGCGCCCGCTCGGGTTGCGCGCCAGCCGGATGCGCTTGGCCTCCTCGTCCTTGAGCAGCCAGTCCATGAGCATCGGCGTCTCCACGGGGCCGGGGCAGATGGCGTTGGTCCGGACGCCCTTCGGCCCGAATTGCACGGCCAGACTGCGCGTCATGGAGAGCAGCGCTCCCTTCGAGGCCGTGTAGGCGTCCTGCGGCACGGAGCAGCCGAGCAGCGCCACGAACGAGGCGATGTTGATGATCGAGCCCGAGCCCTGCTCGATCATCGGCGGAAGCGCGTACTTGCAGCCGAGGAAGACGCCGCGCACGTTGACGGCCATCACCTTGTCCCAGGTGGCGACGTCGGTATCGGTCACCGAGTGGTCCGCCGCCGGCATCACGCCGGCATTGTTGTAGAGCACGTCGACCCGCCCGTACGTCGCCAGCGCGTGGTCGACCATTGCCTTCGCATCGGCCTCCTGCGAAACGTCGGTGCGCACGAAGGACGCCTTGCCGCCATCGCGGTTCACCCATTCCACTGTCTCGTTGCCGGCGCGCTCATCGAACTCGGCGACGACGACCCTGGCGCCCTCCCCCGCGAATTTCTGCGCGGCCACGCGGCCCATGCCGCTGCCGGCGCCAGTGATGATGCAGACCTTCTCAGCGAGTCGCACTCGCACACCCTCCAGGTTTGTGGGCCGCGGGATAGGGCGGCCGGGCCACAAGCGTACCCGCGCGGGGCGAGACTCAGCTCCGCTCCAGGTAGCGCTCCCGATCCCAGGGATGTACCACGGCGTCGTACTGCTCCTGCTCCACGCGCGCCGCGTTGAGGTAGTGGTCGATCACGTCCTGCCCGAAGATCTCGACCGCGGCCTGGCTCGCCTCGAGGCAGCGGATCGCCTCGTGGAGGGCGCGCGGCATGCGGTCGACGCCGGTTGCCATGTAGCCGTTGCCCTTGTACTCAGGCGGTATTTCGATGCGGTTGCGGATCCCGTAGAGCCCCGCGCCGATGAACGCTGCGTAGGTCAGGTAGGCGTTCATGTCGCCGCCGGGAAAGCGGCACTCGACGTGGAGCGCGGGGCCGTGGCCCACGACGCGGAAGCCCGTCGTCCGGTTGTCGCGCCCCCATACCACGTTGACCGGCGCCCAGCTGGCGACGGCGAAGCGCTTGTAGGAGTTGACGTTCGGCGCGAAGAAGATCGAGAGCTCGCGGGCGAGCTTCATCATCCCGCCCACGAAGAAACGCATCGTCTCGGACATGCCGTAGGGCTCGGCGCCCTCCGTGTACATGAGCCCGACGTCCGTGGCCAGGTCCCATGCGCTCATGTGCAGGTGGCCGGACGAGCCCGTCCAGCTCGCGTCCGGCTTCGCCATGAAGGTCAGGCCGACGCCGTTGAGCCACGCGATCTCCTTCGCGCCGTGCTTGAAGATCACGCTGCGGTCGGCTGACTCGAGGACGTGGTCGTAGCGGATGTTGACCTCGTGCTGGCCGGGCGCGGCCTCGCCCTTGCTGAACTCGATCGGCACGCGCGCTTCCGTCATGAGCCGCCGCAGGCGCCCATGGATCGGCTCCGCCTTGGTGCCCTGGAGCAGGTGGTAGTCCTCGTTGTAGAAGCCGAAGCGCTCCGGGATGGTGAAGCCCTTGCGGTAGAGGTCCTCGTAGGAGTCCGTGAGCAGGTAGTACTCGAACTCGGAGCCGGCCTTAATGGCCATGCCCTGCTCCGCAGCTGCCGTGACCTGGCTCTTGAGGATGGTGCGCGGCGAGACGGGGATCTCCTGGTGGGTCTCCTCGTCGATCGTGTCGGAGAGCACCAGCGCGGTCTTCTCCTGCCACGGCAGCGTCCGCAGCGTCGACCAGACGGGCGCGGCGATCCAGTCGCCGTAGCCTGTCTCCCAGTTCATCAGCTTGAACCCGTCGGGGGTGTTCATCTCCATGTCCGTACCGAGCAGGTACGTGCAGAAATGGGCTCCGTGATCGATCACGCCATCGAGGAATGCCGGCCCGTTGACGCGCTTGCCCATCAGGCGGCCCTGCATGTCGGTGAAGGCGACGATGAGCGTGTCGAGCTCTCCGTCGGCCATCTGCCTGCGGAGCCCCTCAAGCCGCTCGCGTCCGTCGTCCGTGTGGTCGCTCATTGCCCAGCTCCCAACAAGATGAAAGGGCCGGCCGGTGCAGCCGCCCGGCCCAATGATGGGGTCAGCGGAGGGATGCCCCCCTGGCGTTGCTCAGGCAGTGGCCGGAGGCGCATGAACCCCGCCAGCCGCCTTGTCGAACTCCCGTTCGATCTCCGTGAGCTCGCGCTCGCCACCCTGGACCTTGGGCCCGGCGAAGCGCTTGCGTGCCCAGCCGTAGTAATACACGAGAAGGAAGAGAAGGAACCCGATCACAGTGGGGAGCGCCGCAGGGTTGTAGCTCGGCACGATCCAGAGGAAGAGCGGGCTCATGAAGACGATCCATGCGACCGCGATCCAAGCGATGGGGACGCTCCAACGCCCGAGGCTCCAGACACGCTCCGTGCGCCAATCCTGGTTGCCGCGCACGCCGAGGTAGATACAGACGCCATAGGCCCAGTAGAGCAGGACCGTGCTGACGCCCGTGATGCCGGCGATGATGAAGAAGGGGTCGCCGCCGTACGCCTTCACGAAGACGTACACGCCCGCGATCAGGAGCCAGCTGAGCGCCGTGATCGTGATGACTGCGTTCGCGGGGGTGCGATAGCGATGGCTGACCTGCTTGAGCCACTTGCTGCCCGGCACCCCGTCGTCGCGGCTGAACGCAAAGAGCATGCGGCTGGCCGATGCGATCGAGCTGAAGCCGCACAGGGTCATGGCGATCGCGACGCCGGCGCTGAGGAGACCCCCGAGGGCGAACCCCTCGCCGAGGTTCTGGGTGAGGATGTAGTGGACCCCGAACCCGCCGCTGTTCGCCAGCACGTCAGGGACCGGGGGCATCTTCAGGACGAGCGCCATCAACACGACGTAGCCCGCGACCGCGGACACCGCGACCGACAGGAATACGCCCCAGCCTGACGAAAGGCGCGCTCCCACCGTTTCCTCAGCGACGTGTGCCGAGGCGTCGTAGCCGGTGTACGTCCATTGGGCCTGGAGCAGCGAGAAGAGGAACGCCCCGAGGATCCCCAGCGGAACGATGTTCTGGATCGGCGTGTCGCCGACGGACCCTCCCGGCGCGACCTGGAATGGGAAGGTCAGCGGGTTGGTCGGCAACTTCCCGAGGAGCAGCAGCATGACGAAGATCGCGGCCACGAAGAAGATGTGCCAGTAGACCGAAAGGTCGTTCATCCTGGCGACGATCCTCGTGCCGCCCACGTTGAAGATCACCTGGATGATCATCAGGACACCGGTGATCCAGATGGCGTTGAGGATCCCGAAGGTCTCGACGTTCGGATCGATGCCGAATGCCGGCTTGAGGATCGTGACGCCCAGGTAGCCGGCAGCGGCGTAGTCGATGCCCGCCACGATCGAAATCTGCCCGCCGAGGTTGAGCCACGCCGTCCACCAGCCCCAGTCCTTGTTGCGCAGCCGGCTCGCCCAGTAGTAGAGGCCGCCCGCCGTTGGATAGGCAGAGGCGAGCTCGGACATCGACGCGGCAACGAGCAGCGTGAACACCGTCACCAGCGGCCAGCCGATGCCGATCGCCGCCGGGCCTCCGAGTGCCAGGCCGTAGTTGAAGAGGATGACGGCGCCGGTAAGGATCGAGATGATGCTGAAGCTGATAGCGAAGTTGCTGAAGCCACCCATCGTGCGGAACAGCTCCTGGGCGTAGCCCAGCTGGTGCAGGTCGTGGACGTCCCGCCGGATCGCGTCCTCACGGGTCGAGTTGCTGGATGTCCCTCGCATTCGACTGCCCTCCCAGGCCGGCGGTCGGGCCGGCACGATCGGACGGGTTGGGCCGCCTTCCCGTCTCTTGCACCGCTCCCTCAGCGGCGGAGCGCGGCGCCCGCCGGGGATCCTGCCGCAGGCTCTGCGCGCGAATATAGCGACTCGACGGCGCTGCGGACAGGGGAAACGCACCCGCCAGCGCGAAACGTTGCGGAGTTCGCAGCCTCGCCTAGTAGAGCATCCGCACGTCGGACGAGACGTGCAGCTCGAATACCGCGTCACCGAGGCGCGGGTCGAGCTCGAGCGAGGTCACTTCGGCTTGGTGCGAGACGTGGTCGCCAACGTGCTCGACGAGCAGCAGCATGAAGCCGGTCATGCGGTCAATGCCGACCTCGACCCAGCGGTCGGGACGGTCGGTGAGGACCTGCGAGGCGCGTGGGTGATCCGCACGGACGATGAATGCTTCGCAGCCGTTGAGCATCGCCGTACCGACCAGGCGCACGGGCCCGCTCGAGAGCACGTTGCGCGCGTAGCCGTGGGGATGCACGAAGGCGTCCGCGACGCTTTCCGGGGGGAGTGGCGTGCGCGGCATGTAGAGGCGCGCAAACGCGGGAAGGTCGGGACGATCTGCTCCAACCACGCCGCGCCGCAAGGGCCGGATGCTTGCCCGGTTGCCGGCCGCGTCGTAGGTCTTGACGTGCTCGCCGTCGGTGATCCAGAGGTCGTAGTCGCGGCTCATCAGGTCCTCGCCGCGGCGAGTCACGACCCGCGCGAAGCCGGGATGCCGCAGCGCGACCTCGATCGTCTCGACTTCCTCGCCTCGCGCCGTGGAGACGGCATCGCGGATGCGCATCCGCAGGCTCTGGACCCGCAACTCGGCCTCGGACATGAAGCCGAAGAGCTCGCTGAGCGTGGGCGCGTCCGCCGTGAGCGCGACGATCGACGCTGCGCGGTAGGCGGGCATCTCGGCGACGACAAGGTCGGACATGTGGCCGGATTGTAGCGGCGCCGTCGCCGCTGCCCGGCGTGCACGGCCGTAGACTGCAAATGTCGAATTCGTCGCGAATCGAGGGCCGAGCCATCTTTAAGACGACTCCCGCAACACGGGCGCCCCAGGCAGCGGGCGACGCCGCTGCGCCCGGCGTGCGAATCGAGCGCGACCCGCTCGGCGAGCTGGAGGTCCCCGCGGACGCCTATTACGGCGTCCAGACCGCCCGTGCCATTCGCAACTTTCCGATCAGCGGGCGCCGCACCGATCCCGCGCTGATCACCGCAGCCGTCCAGGTCAAGAAAGCCGCTGCCCGTGCCAACCATGCCACCGGTCGGCTGCCCGACGCGCTCGCGGGAGCCATCATCCGCGCCGCCGACGAGATCCTTGGCCTGACCGAGAGCAGCGGGACCGCAGAAGGCCTCGAGCTGCAGGCCACGCTGCTCGACAACTTCCGCGTGGACGCGTTCCAGGCAGGGGCCGGCGTGAGCCACAACATGAACACCAACGAGGTGCTGGCCAACCGGGCCATCGAGCTGCTCGGAGCGCTGGGCTATGGCAGCGGGGAGCGCGGCGACTACAGCGTAGTCAGCCCCAACGACCACGTGAACATGGCGCAGTCGACGAACGACACCTTCCCCACGGCGATGCGCGTCGCGGCGCTCGACCGCACCCGCGATCTGCTCCTCGCGCTCGACGAGCTGGCGGACGCATTCGCCGAGCGTGCCGTGGCCTTCGACGGTGTCCTGAAGTCGGGCCGCACCCACCTTCAGGACGCCGTGCCCATTCGGCTCGGCCAGGAGTTCGCGGCCTACGCCCTGACGATCCGGCGCGCACGGGACCGGATCCTGCATGCCGCTGAGGGGCTCGCCGAGCAGAACATCGGCGCGACCGCCGTTGGCACCGGGCTCAACGCCGAGCCCGAGTACATCGACCTCGTGGTGGCCTTCCTGTCCGAGCAGACGGGCTACCAGCTGCGCACCGCCGAGCTCCTCGTCCAGGCGACCCAGTCGATGGCGCCGATGCTCGACGTCTCGGCCTCGCTGCGGGGCCTTGCCGTCGACCTCGCCAAGATCATGGAAGACCTGCTGCTGATGTCGTCCGGGCCGCGCACAGGTTTCGGCGAGATCCGCCTGCCGGCGAAGCAGCCGGGCTCGTCGATCATGCCGGGCAAGGTGAACCCGGTCATGGTCGAGAACCTCTCGATGATCTGCTACCACGTCATCGGGCTCGACACCGCCGTCGCATGGTGCGCGGCCCGCGGCCAGCTGGAGCTGAACGTGATGATGCCGATGATCGCCCACGAGGTGCTCGAGGCGGAGACGGTGCTGACCAGTGGCTGCACCAACTTCGCGCGAGAGTGCGTCGCCGGCATCGAGGCTGATGAGGAGCGCGCCCGCTGGCTGCTGGAGCAGTCGAGCGCCATGGCCACCCCGCTTGCTCCGTACATCGGCTACGCGCTGGCGGCGTCGATCGCCAAGGAAGCCGTGGCGACCGGCAAGACCATCCGCGAGCTGGTCCTCGAGAAGAAGATCTTCACCAAGCCTCAGCTGGACGAGATCCTCGACGCCAGGGAGCTGACCGAGCCGGGTATTGCCGGCGGCTTCCGTTTCGAGCCCAACATGCCCGAGGGCTACCAGCGCCCGACCGGGCCGGTCGGCGGAGGCGGCTGACCCTCGCAAGAGCGCGCGGGATCTTCCGTTGGCCACGAGGGTGTGCGCCGGCGAATTGCACGTTGCCCGCTTGATCGGGCCTTTTCCACGATGACCGAACGGCGCGGGCCTCTCAGCCCATCCCTGGCTTGCTACGCCATGCGAATGGCCGATCCTCTGGTAGAGCGCTTCGCGGCATCATTGGGTCGTGGAGAACGCATCCAGCACCTTCCTTCGGCGCGATCGCGTGGCCCGCGAGGCGGAAGAAGCCGAGCGCCTGGCGCCGGCAGCTCAGCGATCGGCAACCTCGAAAGGGCGCGCGCTGCCGGAGGAGCCCGATGCGTTCCGCACCGTTTTCGAGCGGGACCGGGATCGGATCCTGCACGCCAAGGCGTTCCGGCGGCTGAAGCACAAGACCCAGGTCTTCATCAACCCCGAGGGCGACCACTACGTCACGCGCCTCACCCACACGCTTCAGGTCACGCAGATTGCCCGCTCCCTGGCTGCGGCCCTCAGCCTGAACGAGAGCCTGGCCGAGGCCATTGCGCTCGGCCATGACGTGGGGCACTCGCCCTTCGGGCACACCGGGGAAGAGGCGCTTTCCCCGTACTTCCCGACCACCGGTGGCTGGCACCATGCCCAGCAGAGCGTACGTGTGTTCACCGTGCTCGAGGATCTGAACCTGACCTGGGAGGTGCTCGACGGGATCCGCGCCCACAGCTGGAAGATCGTCCCGCCGCCCGCAACCCACGAGGCGTTCTGCGTTCGCTACGCCGACCGGATCGCATACCTCACCCACGACGCGCTGGACGCACTCCGCGCGGGCGTGCTCACCGAGGATGACTTTCCCATTTCCACGCGAGAGCGCTTCGGCCCGCCCGGACGCCTGTGGGTGGGCGAGATGATCGACGCGGTGATCGAGCAGAGCCTGGCGGGCGATCGCGTGCGCATGGACGACGAGACGCTGGCGGTCATGAACGAGCTTCGCGACTTCATGTTCGAGCGCGTCTACTTTGCGCCGGGGCTGCGCGAGCACACCAGCGAGGCGATCGACGTGATCCGCCGGCTCGTGGACCACCACCTGCGGCACCCCGACGAGATCCCCTCGACCTACCGCGATAATGACGCCGACATCATCACGCAGGTGGCCGACTACGTCGCCGGCATGACCGATCGATACGCCCTTCGCACCCACGAGCGCCTCTTCGGCAGTCCCGGCATGAAGGACCCGCCGGCGTAGCTCTACGGCTAGACTCCGGGACATGGCCGACGCACCCGGGGTGGCGACTTCGCCCAGGATCGACCCCGACCGGTATCGCGATGTCCTGGGGCGGTTCGTGACCGGGATCACGGTCGTCACCACGATGGCGGACGAGGATGGCCATGCGCGCCCGTTCGGGACGACCGTCAACGCCTTCAACTCGGTCTCGCTTGACCCGCCTCTGGTGCTGATCACGGTTGGCGTCGAGCGCTCGATCCATCCCGTCATCGGGAAAGCCGGGCGGTTCGCGGTCAACATTCTCACGGAGGACGGGCAGGAACTCTCCGACTGCTTTTCGGGCGCCCCGTCGGTGCACCCTCGCACGGCCTTCTGCGACGCGGCCTTCGGCGTCAGCGAGCAGGGGATGCCGATCCTCGACGAGGCGCTGGCGTGGATCGACTGCGAGCTCGAGCAGACCATCCCGGCAGGAGACCACACGATCTATCTCGGCCACATCGTCGGCCTTGGGGTGACCGACCGCGAGCGCTGGCCGCTGCTGTACTACCGGCGGCGCTACCTGCGCATCGAACGGGCCGCCAGCGCCGACCTCCTCGGCAAGCCGGACGCCACGTAGCCCCATGCCGCAGCTGCACGCCAACGGGATCGAGGTCAACTACACGACGGAGGGAGCCGGTCCGCCGCTGATCCTGCTGCACGGCGCCTCGTCCACGCCGCACGAGGACTGGGCGGCCCAACGGCCTCTCTTCCGGCAGGCGTTCAAGCTCTACCTCGTCGACGCGCGCGGCCATGGCGGCACGCGCTGGGACGCCGCCGCCGGCTTCGACCGGGACATGCTGGTCGACGACCTGCGCGCGTTCGTGGACGAGCTGGGGCTGGACACCTTCCACGTGGCAGCCTTCTCGATGGGCGCCATGACCGCGCTCGTCTTTGCCACGCGCTACCCGGAACGATTGAGGACGGCAATCATTTCCGGCATTGATGTCCAGCGCGAGCCGCGCACCAGGGTCGCGGCGCGGCTCATGGACCCGGGGCGCATCGAGCGGGACGAGCCGGCGTGGGCCGCGGCCCTGGAACGGCGGCACGCGAAGGGTCAGGGCGCCGGCGCGTGGAAGCGGCTGCTCCCCGCCATCGCGCACGACGTGGCCACGCAACCACTCCTGACCGCGGAGGAGCTGCGCAACGCACGCGTGCCGATCCTCCTTGCTTACGGCGATCGGGACGTGTTCGTTCCCGCCGACCACGCGGTCGCCCTCCATCGGGGGCTGCCGGATTCGCGGCTCCTCATCGCGCCGCAGAGTGGGCACGTGGTGATGGTCAACCAGCCGGCCATCTTCAACGCGGCCGCGGCGGGCTTCTGGCGCTCCACCGAGAAGATCGCCCGTGCGCGCGCCGTTCACGAGGACCAGGCTCCGACGACGGCACGGGGCGAGGGCGCGATTGTGCTGGACCCGCGACTGACCGACCATGGCCGCGCCGGACCAGGCGCAGAGCCGACGACCCCCGGTTCGACCATCGAAGAGGCAGATGGCAAGGCCTGGGAAAGCTGGTGAGGAGGCACTTCTGATGGCCGCGACGCTGATGGCCCTCTTCCGCCGCCCCGAGGGCGACGAAGCCGCGCTCGAGACATTCATCGGTCGATACCAGGCGGAGCACGTGCCGCTGATCGCGCACGTCCCTGGCCTGCGGTCGCAGCACATCCAGCGCGTCACGCGGGCGGTGACCGAGAGCGACCTTGTGCTCGTCAACCAGATGACGTTCGACGACCGCGAGGCCGTGGAGAAGGCGCTGGCCAGCGACGCGATGCGCGTGGCTGGGCGCAACCTCCGCGAGATCGCTCCCGGCCTCCTGACCCTGGTGGTGCTCGAGGACGAAGAGCCGATGTTCGAGTCCCACGCCGGCGGTCAGGGCGCATGACCCTCCATTACGACGTCGAGGGCCGCCGTGCCACGGTGCGGATAAATCGCCCGGACGTCCTGAACGCGCTCGATCGTGCGACGCTCGAGGGCATCCGCGATTCGATGCGGGCGGCGTCCGCCGACCATGGCGTCGGAGTCGTAGTGCTTACGGGCACTGGCGACCGGGCCTTCTGCACCGGCGCCGACCTTGACGAGCAGAAGGCGTTCGTCCAGCGGCCCAACGACTACTGGGACTGGATGGCACGCTTCATCGAGGCGATCGAGGCCATCAAGGGATGTGCCAAGCCCGTGGTGGCGCGGCTGAACGGCATGACGGTCGGCGGCGGCAACGAGCTCAACCTCGCCTGCGACCTGGCCATCGCCGCGGACGATGTGATCTTCCGCCACGTCGGCCCGTCGCGCGGCTCGCTCCCCGCCGGCGGCGCGACGCAGTGGATGTCGCTGCTCGTCGGCGACCGCCGGGCGCGCGAGATCCTGATGCTCAACCGGCCCATCGATGCGAAGCAGGCACTCGAATGGGGCTGGATCAACCGTGCTGTTCCGCGCGCCGAGCTGGACGCAGGAGTCGACGACTACTGCGACGAGCTCCTCGGCAAGATGCCGGAGGTCCTGCGCGCCACAAAGGTCGAGCTCGACTTCTGGAAGGACCTCAGCTGGTCGCTCACGATCCGCATGGCTCGCGAGTGGCTGACGATCCACGCCGGATCGCCCGAGGTTGCCGAGGGACTCGCCAGCTTCGAGGGCAAGCGCCCGGTCGACTACGAGGCGCTGCGTCGATCGATCGAGGAGGCCGGACGATGAGTGCGGAGAAACCCCGCGTACGGACCGACCTGCCTGCTCTTCATCCATCGAACGGCACTCCTGTCGATGGGGTCGCGCTGCTGACGCTCGATCGTCCCGAGGTGCTGAACGCGCTGGATTCCACCACGCTGATCCAGCTCGTCGAAGCCCTCGAACGGCTCGACGCCGACGACGCGTGCCGGTGCTTCGTGATCACCGGTGCGGGCGAGAAGGTTTTTGCGGCAGGCGCGGACATCAAGGAGATGGCGGACGCCACGCCGGATTCGCTCGCGCTCGCCGAGGGTTTCTCGCGCTGGGAGCGGCTTCGGCGAATCCGCAAGCCGATCATCGCGGCGGTTCGGGGCTACGCGCTTGGCGGCGGCTGCGAGCTGGCCATGGCCTGCGACCTGATCGTTGCGTCGGACGACGCCGTGTTCGGACAGCCGGAGATCCGGATCGGCGTCATCCCGGGAGCGGGCGGCACCCAGCGGCTGACGCGCGCCCTCGGCAAGGCCAAGGCGATGGAGCTGATCCTGACGGGCCGCCAGATGCCCGCTCGCGAGGCTGAAGCGCATGGCCTCGTCAATCGCGTGGTGGGTCGGGAGCAGATGCTGCCGCAGGCGCTGGCACTGGCCGGCGAGATCGCGGCGCTGCCACCTCTTGCCGTGATGGCCGCCAAGGAAGCCGTCAACCAGGCGTACGAGCTCGGCCTCGAGGACGGCCTCGCCTTCGAGCGACGGAGCTTCTTCGCGCTCTTCGCGAGCGAGGATCAGACGGAGGGCATGGCGGCGTTCCTCGAGAAGCGCAAGCCGGTCTGGAAAGGGCGCTGATGCCGACGTTCCAGACCGTCCGCTACGAGATCGCGGACGGCGTCCTTCTGCTTACCCTCGATCGGCCCGATTCGCTGAACGCGCTCAACCGCGTGCTCAAGGAGGAGCTGCTGGCGGGCTTCGTGGCTGCGGGTGAGGACCCGGAGGTCCGGTCCATCATCCTGACCGGCGCCGGCCGCGCCTTCTGCGCCGGGCAGGACCTGAAGGAGACTCAGGAACCCGACGCGCCCGATCTCGGCACCGAGATCCGCGAGCGCTACATTCCGCTGATCCTGGCGATGCGGCGCATCGAGAAGCCGATCATCGGCGCCGTCAACGGTGTCGCGGCCGGCGCGGGATGCTCGCTGGCGCTCGCCTGCGATATCCGCATCGCGGCAGAGAGCGCCACCTTCATCGAGGTCTTCGGTCGCGTCGGCCTGGTGCCGGACAGCGGCTCCACCTGGTTCCTGCCTCGTCTCATCGGACATGCCCGGGCCGCCGAGATGATCTTCAGCACGGAGCCCGTGGACGCGCATCTTGGCGAGCGCATCGGACTCGTCAACCACGTCGTGCCGGCCGGGAGACTGCTTGATGACGCGCGCGCCATCGGGGTTCGTCTCGCCGGAGCAGCGCCCATGGCGCTGGGGCTGGCAAAGCGCGGGCTCAACTTCGCCCTGGAGCACGACCTCGAGACGACCCTCGCCTTCGAAGCGGATCTTCAGACACTCGCGGGTCGGTCAGCCGATCACGCGGAGGGCGTGGCGGCGTTCCTCGAGAAGCGGCCGCCACGGTTCACCGGAAGCTGATGCCGGAGGACACGCCGCGCCTGGTGGTCGGGGTGGTCGGCGCCGGGACCATGGGCGCCGGGATTGCGCAGGCCGCGCTCCAGGCCGGTCACCAGGTGCTCCTCCACGATGTGGATGCGGCCGCCATCCGGCGGGGACGCGACCGGATCGCCGGCGCGCTCGTCCGATCCGTCGACAAGGGCCGCATCACAACCGAGGAACGTGATGCGTACCTTGCCGCGCTCCGAGACGTGGCCGAGCTGGATGCGGTCGCGGCGGACGCGGACCTGATTGTCGAGGCCGCGCTCGAAGATCTGTCGCTGAAGCGCTCGATCTTCCGCCAGCTGGACATGAACTCCCTGCCGGACGTGCCGCTCGCCACCAACACGAGTGCCCTGTCCGTTTCGGCCGTCGCGGAGGCGACGCACCATCGCGAACGGGTCCTCGGCCTGCATTTCTTCAACCCGGCGCCGGTCATGCCGCTCGTCGAGGTCGTCGCCACGCCCGAGACGGCGCATTCCGTGATCGAGGCTGCGGTGGCGTTCGCGTCCGGGCTCGGCAAGACCCCCGTGGTGTGTGGCGATTCTCCCGGCTTCATCGTGAACCGGGTGAACCGCGGCTTCACGCTCGAACCGCTGCGCATGCTGGAGGCGGGCGAGGCGGGCGTCCCGACGATCGACGCGGCGGTCGAGGCAGCCGGCTATCCGATGGGTCCGTTCCGGCTGCTCGACCTCGTGGGAATCGACGTCAACCTGGCAGTGGCGAGGAGCCTCTTCGATGCCTTCGACGAGGCCGGCCGGTTTCGGCCATCCCCGATCCAGCTGGCGATGGTCGAGGCAGGTCGCCTGGGACGCAAGACGGGCGGCGGCTTCTATCGATATGGCGTGAACGGCGACCAGCTGGGCCCGGAGCCACCTGCCGGGCTGCGGGAGGCCTCAGGCAGTCAGGCCGCGGGCCGCGGCATGGGGATCGACGAGCGGGCCATCGTGGAACGAGTGAACCTCGCCATCGTCAACGAGGCGTACCGCGCAGTCGAGGAGCGCGTCGCCGCTCCAGGCGATATCGACCTTGCCATGCGGCTCGGCGCCAGCCACCCGCTGGGTCCCTTCGAGCGGGCCGGCCAGATGGGCCTTCGCTCGGTGGTGGAGGGGCTGCGCCGCCTGCGGGCCACGACCGCGGACAATTCCGGTGACCAGTACGAGATTGCGCCGCTGCTCTGGCAGATGGCAACGGTCTAATGCCCTCGCGGCGTGGCCGCGGGTCCGGTCATAGCGGTGACCTTCAGGTCATTCAGGTGCGGTCGCGAGAGGGTCCTACACTTGTCCACATGTCGCGTGACCCGGCGAGGCCCATGCGTGACGCATGGATCGTCAGCGCCGTTCGAACTCCCGTGGGCCGTTACGCCGGCGCATTGCGCTCCGTGCGCCCCGATGATCTCGCCGCCCTCGCGATCAAGGCCTCCGTGGAACGGTCGGGCCTGGACCCGGCGCTGATCGAGGACGTGATCCTCGGCAACGCCAATGGTGCCGGCGAGGACAATCGCAACGTTGCGCGCATGGCCGGACTGCTCGCAGGGTTGCCAATCGAAACAGGCGGCCAGACGGTCAACCGGCTATGCGGCTCCGGGTTGCAGGCGATCAACTCCGCGGCGCACGCGATCATGGTCGGCGATGGCGACGCGTTCGTGGCCGGTGGCGTCGAGAGCATGACCCGCGCTCCCTACGTGATGCTCAAGCCCGAGGCCGGCTTTGCGCGCGGGGATCAGCCCCTCGTCGACAGCACCATCGGCTGGCGCTTCGTCAACCCGCGCCTGGCCGCGATGCATCACCCGTACTCGATGGGCGAGACGGCAGAGAACGTGGCCGAGCAATGCGGCGTCAGCCGCGAGGAGCAGGACGCCTTTGCCCTGCGCAGCCACCAGCGGGCGATCGCGGCCATCGAGGACGGCCACCTGGCGGACCAGATCGTGCCGGTGAGCGTGTCCCAGCCGAAGGGTGAGGCGCTCATCTTCGACCGCGACGAGCATCCCCGCGCGGATACGAGCCCCGGGGCGCTCGCCCGCCTGAAGCCTGCCTTTCGAGAGGGCGGCTCCGTAACTGCGGGCAACAGCTCGGGCATCAACGACGGCGCCAGCGCGGTCGTCCTGGTCGAGGCAGGCCTGGCCCGATCGCTCGGCCTCCAGCCGCTGGCTCGCATCGTCAGCACCGCCATTGCCGGGGTCGATCCAGCCATCATGGGGCTGGGCCCGGTGCCTGCCTCGCGCAAGGCGCTGGATCGCGCAGGCCTCGGAGTCGACGACCTCGACCTGGTCGAGCTCAACGAAGCGTTCGCCAGCCAGTCGATTGCCTGCATGCGCGAGCTCCGGCTCGATCCGGACAAGGTCAACGTCAATGGCGGCGCGATCGCACTTGGCCATCCGCTCGGCATGAGCGGTGCCCGACTGATTACGATGCTCGTGCACGAGCTCCGGCGACGGTCCGGACGCTATGGGTTGGCCACCATGTGCATCGGCGTTGGCCAGGGAATTGCCACGGTGGTGGAGCGCATCGACCCGAACGGAGCCGCCGCATGACCGACGAGATGGATCACACGCCCGACGACTGGCTGCCGGACTCGGCCGACGACGCGAGCGGGACCGGCGCCGGTGACCTCCCGTCGTTCGAGGAAGCGCTGCGCGCACACGGCTTCCAGGTGGAGCCGCCCAAGCTTGATGACCCTGGCGTCGTCGGACCCGAAACGTCCGACGATGGGGAACTGCCGGTTGACGACGACTCGACCGCGCCCGTCCTGGCGGACGCCAGGGCCGGCGGCGCGCTGGGTGCCACGGGCGGTGCCGAGAGCTCGCTCGCGGCCCTTGCCGCCAGCTGGATCCCCAGGTCCAGCGTCGCTCCACCGCCGGCCAGGGCCCGCGGCTCGGTGTTCAGAAGCGTGCTCGTACGACCGCCTATGGCATCGGCTCCGTGGGTGACAGCGCCCGAGGCCCAGGGCGCACCCGGGATCGAAGATGCGGCGCCGGCGGAAGCCGCCGTGGAGGCACCCGTTGCGCCCCCCGCAGGGCGGCTGGACGTTCCCGATGACCTGGAAGACGTCCACGAGCCGAACCTGCCTGATGCACTTGCGGCCGCTCCGGACGAGGCGCCGGCCCGGACCGAAGGCGAGGCCGGCGTCGTCGAGATGACGACGATGAAGGTCACCGAGGCCCGGGATCTCGCCGAGCCGGAGGATCCGCTCGCCGCGCGGCGCAGGGCCCGACGCAGGCGCAAGGACAACGCCGCGGCCGCCAAAGCCGCGGCAGCTGCCGCGATTCCAGCCGCCGCAGCATCAGAATCATTGACCGACGTCGAGCCCACCTGGACCGCCGGCGAGGCCGGCGTCGTCGAAATGACCAACGATGAGGTCACCGAGGCCTGGGATACATCCGCCCCACGGGCCGGCAGCGGGGATGAGGTCGAGGAGCAGTGGTGGATCGAGCCAGGGGCCGCCGCGGAAGACTCCGCGGAGGGCGCCTCGCCCAAGCTTCCGCGACCGCCCGCGACCCTCGCCGAGCCGCGGCCGCCGGTTCCGAGCGCGTCGCTCTTCGCCAGCCACCTTGGGTCGGCGCAGGCTGGCACAGCCGAGCCCGACGCCGCAGCGACCGCGGAGAAGGTGGCAGGCGCCGAATTCGTGGGATACGACGCGGTGGCGGCGGCGAGGGCGGCCGCTGCCGCCGAAGCGCTTGCCCACCCGCCCACCGAGCGTCCAGAGGAGACTCCGGAGCCAATGTCCGGTCCTGCGGAACCTCCCGCGGACGAGGCACCGCTGGACGAGTTCGAGGCCAGGCTGCGCGCCGCAAACGAGCCCCTGGGGTACGTGGCGCCCTCCGATGAGCAACCTGAGGATGCGGCCACCGGGACCACGAGCGAATGGTCATCCTCGGCCGCGAGCTGGGAGGAGCTCCACGACGACCCATGGGCGGCCCAGGCGGTCGCGGATCGGGTCGCGCCCCCGCACGAGCGCGAGTCGTTCACCTACGAGGCGCCCGCGGCGACGCCGGCCGACGCCGAGGCTCCCGCCACTGAGCCGGCCGAGGAGACGGAGACGCCGTCCGAGTCCGGTGGCGTCGCGGAAGCGTCCGCCGTTTCGCCCGTGCTCGAATCGGTTACGGAACCGGTCGCCTCGGGTTCGCCCACCCCGGCCGCCGATGCCGAGACCGCCGA
>JBBRYO010000043.1:0-20186 GCA_038237595.1 Candidatus Limnocylindrales bacterium
CAGCCAGCAGATCGCGAGCGTCAAGAGCAGCTGCCAGAACGGCTCGATCGTGATCACGCACATCAACGGCCCGCCGTATCACTCCGGCGTCTACGAGGCGCTGAAGGTGCTGATCCCCTGGTGGAAGGACCACGGCTGGCGCATCGTGAACATCGGCACGATGCTGGATGCCCCGACCCCGAGGCCGCCGAACTAGTTCAGCGGCCCGGGCTGACCGTCGACCTCTTTGCCATGACCGCGCGCTCGGCGAGGCCCAGCGGCAGCGCCCCGGATGACGCGAGCTGGTCGTGGAATTCGCGCAGGACAGACGCTTCGAGATCGGCCTTCGGCACGTCGCCGAGGCCGCGTGCCTCCAGCCAGCGGTCGCGGATGCGCAGGATCTCGAGGCAGCCGGTGAGATAGGCAGAGGCCTGGGTCGGCCACCAGCAGTAGCGGCCGACCTCGGCGCGCGCCGTCGGCTCCGGCAGCGGCACCTTCGTGGTCATGAAGGTCACCGCCTCATCGAAGGTCATCTCGCCCAGATGGAGGCTGGTGTCCACGATGATCCGCGCCGCGCGGAAGATCGTCGCCTCGAGGTGGAACAGCTCGTGGATCGGCTCGGTGAAGAAGCCGCGCTCCCGCATCACGCGCTCGGCATAGAGCGCCCAGCCCTCCGCGAAGTACGGCGTCGAGAAGACGCGCCGGATCCGGTTGGCGTGCAGCTTGCGCATCGTCAGGTGCCAGTGATGGCCGGGATACGCCTCGTGGACCGAGGTCGTGGGAATGTGGCCGTGGCTGTTGGCCTTGAGCCGCTTCTCGACCTCGTCCGGTGGCGTGCCGTCTGGCGCGAACGGAACGAAGAAGTGCCCGGTCAGCGAATCCGAGAAGGCCGGCGGTGAGTTGTAGGAGGCCACGCCGATCACCGGGCGCGTGAAGACCGGGGACGGCTCCACGAGGCATTGCTCACCCTCCGGCAGGGTCACGATGGCTGTCTGCAGGAGGAAGTCGCGGGAGCGGGCGGTCCAGACCTCGTAGGCCTGGCGCATCGCGTCCTCGGAGAGCGGGTGATCTTCGTTGGCTTCCTCGAGGACCATGCGCCAGTCGTCAGTGCCGCGGATGCGCAGGCACAGCTCCCGCATCTCGCCGTCGAGCCGGTCGTACTCCGCCTGGCCCATCTTCCGCAGGCTGCGCGCGTCGAAGGCGAGGCTCTCGCGCTCCCTGAGGAGCCGCGAGTAGCGTTCCTCGCCGAAGATCCAGTCGCCCTTGGCCTCCTTTGCAAAGCCGCCGAGGAAGCCGGCCCAAGCGTCGAACGCATCGCCGGCCACCGCGCCGGCCGCTGACAGACGCTTGCGCGCCTTACCGTCGGCGACCTCGATCGGCAGCAGGTCACGCACGTAGCGACCGCTGGCCGATGCCGAACCCAGTGCGCGCTCGACGATGAGCGAGTGCGCAAGCGAAGCGTCCAGGTTGGCGCGACCCTGCTCGAGGACCCGCGGCACCTGCTCCAGGCGCGCCACCGCCGCGTCCACGAGCTCCGCCTCTGGCCGCAGGCGATGCAGGAACAGGTTGAAGACGCCCCCGACCGCAGGGCTCGAGTAGACGAGCGGATCGCGCTTCCACGACTGCCAGTCGGTCATGATCACGCGGCCGCGCAGCATCGCCAGGGCGAGGTCGCGATCGATCACCTCGTCGGTGGCAAGCCCGTCGTCCGGCACCCCCTCGAAGCGCACGAGCCACGCCGCGGCGTCGACTTCGCGCTGGAGCATCGCGGGTCCGGAAAGGTCGTCGAGGAGGTGGTCGTAGGCGGTCAGTCCAAGCGCGCTTGCGAGCACCGGGTTGACCTCGAACTCGTGCTCAAGGAAGTCGTCGATCAGCTGCTTCAGCGCGGGCATGGGGTCCTCCTTCGCGAGTTTCAGGGGGCCTTCGGGTCGACGTAACGGCAACGTTGCGCGATGGGGCAGCGTCCGCAGGCAGGATTGCGAGCGTGGCACGTCTGCCGGCCGTGGGTGATGAGGCCGACGTGGGCCTCGTACATCTGGTCGGGCTCGAGCATCGCCAGGAACAGCTCGTGCGCGTCGTCCGCGGTCACCTTGGCGGGGATCAGCCCGATCCGCTTCGAGACGCGCTCGACGTGGCGATCCACGGGCATCAGCGGCGTCCCGAACGCAAACAACAGTACGACCGACGCCGTCTTGCGCCCGATCCCGGAGATCGAGGTCAGCCATTCCCGCGCCTCGAGAGCGGGCATGTCACCGAGGAAGTCCAGCGAGTAGTCGCCGCGCTGCTCCCGGACGGTCCGCAGCGCGGCCCTGATCGGCTTCGCCTTCTGGTTGGGAAGCCCAGCCGGGCGGATGGCGTCCACGAGCTCCTCCAGCGGCGCATTCTCGATGGCTGCCCAGTCCGGGGGCGGCGCGGGATCAAGGCCCGCTCCGCCCCAACCGGGCCGCGTGATCTTTTCGCTGTTGGTGCGGGCGACGTCGTCCGGTGCCGATGGAAAGCGCCGGCGCAGCGACTCGAATCCCTGCTCTGCGTTCACGTCGGCGCTGTTCTGGGAGAGAATCGTCAGCACCAGCTCGCTCATGGGATCGTGGACGCGCTGCCAGACCGGGCGGCCATACATGGCGGTGAGCTGTTCGAGGACGAATTGCACCAACCCTGGCCGCGTGCGCTCGAGGCGGCGTGCCCAGGTCCGCCCCGGGTTGACCGGCCGGCGGCGCTTCCTGGGAGCTCGGCGCACTTTGGGCTTTGCCGGCTTGGCAGAGGCGGCCGTGACCACGGTGCCCGCCTTCCGCGATGGGCGGGGTGCGCGTGGCGTAACCGGGATGTCAGCCACGGTCGGGGCCGCGCCGGCCGGCGGCTCTGGCGCGGCCGCTCGATGCCCCACGGCCGACGGCCTCGGCAGCGCCGCCGCCGGCTCCGATGTTGACCAGCCGCGCGGCACGCTCGGCGGCCCTGACCACCGGACCTGTGCCTGCCGCCATCGCCTCGGCCACGGTCATGGGAGCCTCGACCACTGGCACGGCGACCGTCCCGAGCGCAGCGAGCGCTTCCGCGCCGACGACCGTAACTCCCCCGCCGAATGCGATGCATGCCTTGCCCGCCTCGGCCGCCCGACGCGCCACGCCGAGCGCGGTCTTGCCGTGGGCCGTCTGCTCATCGATGCGCCCTTCGCCGGTCAGCACCACATCGGACGCCTCGAGCCGCTGGTGAAAATCCGTGAGCTCCATGATCAGTTCGACGCCCGGGCGGATCGCGAACGACGCGAATCGATCCGCGATCGCCAGGAGCCCTGCCGTCGTGCCGCCAGCAGCCCCTGAACCGGGCTCGGTGCGGACGTCGCGGCCCGTCGCGCGCTGCAGCACGTCCGCGTAATGCGCCAGGTTCGCATCAAGGAGCCGCACCGCAGCTTCGCGGGCACCCTTCTGCGGTCCGTAGGTCGCGGCTGCCCCGAGCTCTCCGCAGAGCGGATTGGTCACGTCCGACGCGATCGTCAGGGAGACCTCGCCGAGCACCGGTGAGAGTCCGGACATGTCGGCAACGGCCAGCTTTCCGAGCGGCCCGCCTCCCGGCGGCAACTCATCTCCGCGCTCGTCGAGGAAGCGAACCCCGAGCGCCCGAAGAAGCCCCGAACCGCCATCCGTCGTGGCGCTGCCGCCCAATCCCAGCACGATCTCGCGGCAGCCGAGCGTGATCGCCGCGGCCACGATCAGGCCCGTTCCGAACGTTGAAGCGGCCAGCGGATCCCGCTCGGCCTCGGTAACCCGCGACAGCCCCGACGCCGTGGCCAGCTCCACGACCGCGCGGTCCCCCTGGCGCAGGAAGCTACCGTTGATTGGCCGTCCCAGGGGATCCTCCGCGTGGGCGGGCAGGCTGTTCCATCCGCCGGCCGCGGCGACCGCCTCGAGCGTGCCCTCTCCGCCATCGGCGAGCGGGCCGAGCGTCACCTCGTCGTTCGGTCGTGCCTTTCGCCAGCCGTCTGCGAGCGCCTGCGCCACGTCGACCGAGCTGAGCGAGCCCTTGAAGGAGTCGGGCGCGACCAGCACGTGCAGTGGCCGGTCAATCACCCGTGATTCCACGACGCGCGGCGTACTCGGGGATACGGATCATGGGCGGCCGCTCCGCGTCGGCCAGGTCGATCACCTCGAGGGACAGGCGGTTGGGCGACGAGCGCGGCAGCTTCATGGTCGAGCCCAGCTCGGCGAACAGGCGCGCCTTGCGCCGCTCCTCGAGCCGCTTCATGACCGCCTGGAGGATCACGAAGCTCATCCGGGAGAGGCCCTCGAGCTCCTGGTTGCGATGAATCCGGATGTCCAGGTCGACCTGGCCGAAGCCGTTCAGCCCGAGGCGCTCGGAGAGGTCGATGAGGTGGCCGATCTCCACGGCATAGCCGGTGAAGAAGGGGATCTGCTCGAGATGCTCGCGCCGGCCCGCGTACTCGCCCGCGAGCGGCTGGATGTATCCGGACAGCTCCGGGAAGAAGAGGTTGATGAGGGGACGCGCCACGAGCTCCGTGACGCGCCCGCCGCCACCCTCTTTGAGCAGGCCGCCTTCGACGATCGGCCGCTGGTAGTACGCCTTCACGTAGCCGATGCGCGGCTCGGTCAGGAGTGGGCCGATCGTCCCGTAGAAGAAGCGCGGGTGCCAGTCCTGGATGTCCGTATCCGACCAGGCGATGAGATCGCCGGTCGTCTCGAAGAGGCTCTTCCAGAGCGCCTCGCCCTTGCCCTTGTACGACCCGTAGCGCGTCAGCACCTCTGAATGGCGCACCACTCGCGCTCCCTCGCCCTCCGCCACGGCGACGGTGTCGTCGGTCGAGTCGGAGTCGATGACGAGAAGCTCATCGACGAGCGGCACGAGCTCCATCAGCGCGCGCCGAGCGGCGCGCACGATCGGCCCGATGGTGGCGCCCTCGTTGAGCGTCGGCAGCACCGCGGAGATCGTCTTGCCCTGCTTCTCCTTGAGCTCGACCAGGCGCTTGAGATCCGAGAACTCGGAGTGGTGAAAGCTCGACTCGGCGAACCAACGATCCACCCGCGCCGGCACGCTGCGCCCGACCTCCGCGGCGCGTTCGGCAGCCTCGAGCGTCTCGGCTTGCGATGCGCGCTCCTCGAACATGGACCGAGTTGGCTGCTCTCGCGTCTTGACGACAATGACGCTCGGTCGCGCCTGCTGGGCGATGGTCTCGGGCAGGAGGCCGAAGAGCGGGCGGTCGGCGTCCCCGGAGGCCGCGAGCGCGGTGGCGCCCATCACCACGAGCTGTGCCGTCTCTGCCTCGCGCAGGATCGCCTGGGCAACGTTGGGACCCTCGACGAGCAGCGGCCGCGCATGTTCGCCGGCGCTCTGGCGCACGAACATGGCGAGGGCTCGTTCGGCCTGCGAGCGGACGACGGGATTGACGTCTGCGGGGAGCACGTGGATGACGTCCACGTCGGCGTCGAAGGCACGGCCGAGGGCGTCGGCGAAGCGCAGGGCCAGCTCCGCGTGAGGTCCGCCGCGCACCGGCGCGAGGATTCTTCCCACGGATCCAACGCCGCGCTGCTTGACCACGGCAATGTCGCAGGGCGCTTCCCGCACGACCTCGTCGATGGTCGGGCTGAATACGAGCTCAGGCGACCCGCCGCGCCGGCCGCCGGACTTGCCGCCCCAGCCGAAGATGATGAGGTCCGCCTCGTCCTCGGCAGCCAGCTCGACGATCCCCTCGGCGGCACGGCGCCCGATTCGAACCACGGTCCGCAGGTCGATGCCGGGCGGCGCGAACTCGAGCACGCGCTGGAGGAGGCGCCGCGATTGGCGGGCCCGCGTCGCGCCCTCCGAGAGTGCCATGCCCTCGGGCACCTCCACGATGCTGACGCAGGTCAGCGTCCCGCCGTGCTCGAGCAGCGCGGCCCCGATGCGAACCAGGTCCGCCGCCGTTCGCGGGTTGGCGAGCGGAATCAGGATCCGATTCGGCAGTGCGCGACGGCTCACTTGCTGTGCCTCGCGCGCTGCTCAGGCGATCGGACCCTGCGGACTGACCTGCCATCCGCCGAGGACGTGGCCTCGTCGGCCGCCGCCTTCTTGCCGGGCACCGCCTTCTTGCCGGGCACCGCCTTCTCGCCGGGCGCCGCCTTCTCGCCCGCCTGCAGAGCGCGCCAGCGTTCCACGAATGCCGGCTTCGCCAGCTCGAACGCCCGCGCCTGTCGCTCGACGAACGCCTCCGCCTGGTCGGTCGTCATGGCCTGCGTCTCGATGATGAGTCCTGCCACCCGTCCGAAGTAGAGCGGGATCAGCGACGCCACGAGCTGATCGACGGGCAGGACGCCGGCGCGCGCGGCCAGGCACATGTCGTAGATGCAGCGTGCCCAGATCTCGTCCGGGAAGCCGAAGGCGCTGTCCTCGACCGTGGTCGAGGTGTCTGCGCGTGCGGCCTGATCGACGGCTCGCCCGGCCTCCGCAGCGAGGTGGAGGACTGCTGCGTGGTTCTCCGGTGCCAGCGCGGCACTCCACTCGTCACCGACCGTGAGCCGGCCCTCGACGAACTGCTCCAGGAGGCGCTGCGTGTTGACGCTGAGCGGCGGCGGATCGATCACCCGCTCGAAGCCGTAGTCGGGGATATCGTGCGAGCCGATGACGGGCAGCCAGTTCTCGGCGTGTTTCTGCGTCAGCCGCAGGATCGTGCTCACCACCTGGCTGAACATCGGCCCGAGATCGGCCCCGGGATCCTTGGGGTCGTGCACCTTGGCGCCGAGGCGCGTCTGGCAGACAGCGAAGCCGCCCGTGATCGCGCTCGTCGTCATCCAGATGTCGATCCCGAATTTGCTGATGTCCGGCGTCCAGTCGTCCTGCGCCAGGTAGTGGCGGATCAGGTCGCCGCTGACGCCGAAGTCACCGCCGATCGGCTGACGGATGCGCAGGCCGTAGAGCGAGCGCGTCAATGGATAGGTGACGGTGTTGGTGATGGTGCCGTCGTATTTGTAGCGGCTGTAGAGCGGCGCGACGAAGTCGAATCCACCTTTCAGGATGGGGCCGGCCAGCAGCTCGATCCACTCGGGCACGATCGAGCGGAGGTCCGAATCCACCACGACCAGCGCCTCCACCTCGAGCTGGGCGGCGATCTGGAAGATGGTCCGCAGCGCCGCTCCCTTGCCACCGACGCCGTCGACCTCCGGGTAGGTGAGGCTGATGCGCTGGAGCCTGTTGCGTGGCCGCACGAGGAGGATGCGCTCGATGTAGTCGGGAGGCTCGGTCTCGACGACGACGCGCTGCGTGCCGTCCGGCGATCCGGCGTCGGCGTTCACGAGGACGGGGCGCAGGTCGGGGAAGTACTGCACGAGGCCGGCCTGGGCGGCGCGCACCACGTAGCCGATGGTGGTGGCGTTCTTGAAGCTCGGGATCCCGACCATGATGTCGGCCTTGCCGAGCCGCTCGACTTCGTCCCGTAGCGCCTGGGGCAGCTTTGGGTCGGGCATCGCGGCCACCTTAGCGAAGTTTGGTACCGGGCGCACTCGCTGGGATGGCCAGAGCTGCTGCGTCCGTCTTTCGAACGCGATGCCGACCCTCAGCGCCTGCCGGCGATCTGGGTGACGGTGCGCCAGTCGGCGCTGAAGCCTCCGGGCACGTACCGGCTGTTGGCGCCCTTCATCATCGCGCCGCGCAGGCCGGCCGCCTTCCACGACGCGACCCAGGTTTCCACCGGCGGACGCGTGTGCACCGAGATGCGGAGGCGCTCGCTGGGGACCACGACGCCCTCGAGCAACCGCTTGCGCTCGAGCAGCGGGATGTCAAGGAGCGACTGGCCGTCGATCCGCAGCAGGTCGACCGCGACGAGCGCCACAACGTGATCGAGATCCTTGTCCTTGCGAACGACCTCGACGGTCGCCTCCCGAGACATCAGGTAGCCCATCGCGGAGCTGCGCGATTCCTGGATGAGCGCCGTGCCCTCGCCGCTGCGGGTCGCCTCGGTTGTGAGGATCCCGTCCAGGATGGCGTCGTCCGCGACGATGCCCGCGGCCAGCTGGCGCACGACCTCGGCGAGCTCGATGGTGATGTCCTCCCCGTTCCGATCGATGAGGCTCACCGGCTGCGCCAACGAAGCCTCGAAATGGACGAGCACGCGGGTGCCGCTCCAGAGCGGCTCCACGATGGGGTCCTTGACCGTGACGGGGACGCGCGTGACCAGCGGCCGCAGCGGCCGCCACTCGCGGGGATCCTCCGGCACCCGGCTTCCAGGTCGGCTCATCATGCGCGGGCCTCCGCACGCTGGCGCTGGATCAGGTTCCAGGCCGAGCCGATCATCTCGTCGAGCGTGCCGCGCTCGGGTCGCCATCCCAGCAGGTCCGCCGCGCGCTCGTTGGAGGCGACCAGCACCGGGGGATCGCCGGCACGGCGCGGTCCGAAGGTGTGCGGGATCGGACGACCCACCACCGATTCGGCCTCGCGCAGGACATCGAGGACGCTGAAGCCGCCGCCCGAGCCGAGGTTGATGGCCTCGAACCCGGGCTCCGCGGCGCCCGTGCGCTCGAGCGCGGCAAGATGGGCGTCGGCGAGGTCGAGCACGTGGATGTAGTCACGGATGTTGGTTCCGTCCGGCGTCGGGTAGTCGCTGCCGAAGAGGGTCACGGCCTTTTCGTCGAGCGCGGCGGCCAGGATGTTCGGAATGAGATGGGTCTCCGGCGAATGCCGTTCCCCGTGCAGCTGGCTGGCGCCTGCCACGTTGAAATAGCGGAGAGAGACCGTTCGCAACCCGTAGACCGAGTACCAGCGCATGGCGCGTTCGATGGCGAGCTTCGTCTCCCCGTAGGGGTTCATCGGCCGGGTCGGATCGTCCTCGCGGATGGGGACCGATTCCGGGGCGCCGTAGATAGCGGCGGTCGAGCTGAAGACGAGGCGATCGACGGCGGCGTCGCGCATGGCGTCCAGCAGTCCGATGCCGCCGACCACGTTCTCGTGGTAGTAGAGCGCCGGATCCTCGATCGACTGGCCGACCAGCGAGCGCGCCGCGCAATGCAGCACGGCCTCGATCCTGTGGCCCCGTAGCAGGCCGGCGACCGCCTCGCGATCGCCGAAGCTGCCCCTCACCAGCTCGGCGGTGCCCTCGGTGTTGGATCGATGGCCGGTTACGAGGTTGTCGAGCACCGTCACCGCGTGGCCCGCCTCCACCAGCCGCTCGACGGTGACGCTGCCGACGTAGCCCGCACCACCCGTGACCAGGATGCGCATCAGCGGCTCGCGATCCATGCCGGCCGCTCGACGGGCTGGCCGCGCCCCGCGAGGACCTCCGAGAGCCGGGCTTCCATGCGCAGCGCCATGTTGTTGTCCGGGTCGATGGCAAGCGCGCGCACCGCGAGGTCGTAGGCAGGGCGCTCGTGGCCGCGTTCCGCCTCGCAGCGCGCGAGCCCGACCACCGCGATCGCGTTCTGGGGATCCTGCTCCGTGGCGCGTCGGTAGAGCGCCTCGGCAGCGTCGAGCTGGTCGACGTTGAGCAGCCTGTCGGCATGGAGGAGCAGCTCGATCACTGGGCCGCTGCCCCCTCCGCGTCCGTGCCGGCGACTTGGGCGGCGTGCCAACGCCGTGCGTCGGCGATGAGTCGCTCGCGCGTGTTGCGCTTCGGGTCACTGACCACCGAATCGAGCAGCCGATCGAGCAGGGTTCCGAGCCACGGCCCCGGCCGAACATCGAGCTCGGCCTGGAGGTCGTCGCCGTCGACGGCGAGGTCGGCGAGGCTGAGTGGCGTCCCGCGCTCTCGCTCGCCGGCAATCCGGGCGCGTAGCTCGGCCAGGTCGCCGGCATCGGGCGGCAGGCCGCTGCCGACGTTGTCGGCCTGGCGGAGTCGAAGCAGGTCATCGACAAGCTCCGGTCCGACACGCCGCATGAAACGGCGGACGGCAGCGTCGCTCCACCCGGGCAGGTACTGGAACATGTGCTCCTCAATCAGGCGACGTACGTGCGCGGCGTCGCGGGAAGGGTAGGCGATTCGCCCGAGCACCTCCCGCGCGATCACGGCACCAGCTTCCGGGTGGCCGCGGAAGTGCCCATCGACGAACGTCTCGGGCTTGCCCGCGTCGTGCAGCAGGGCCGCCATCGCCAGCCGCTCGTCGCCGGGATGGAGCGCGACGGCTGCGTCGACGCTGGCCAGGGTGTGGTCCCAGAGATCGTGGCCCGGGATCTTGGATTGCGGCACTCCGCGCTGCGAGGCAAGCTCCGGCAGGATCGCGTCGAGGATCCCGGTTTCCGCAAGGATGCGAAGGCCGGCGGATGGTCGCTCGGCCGTGAGCAGCCGTTGGAGCTCCATCGCGATCCGTTCGCCGGAGAGGTAGCGCGCGTCCGCGGCGCGCTCCCGCATCGCGGCGAGCGTGGCAGGCTCGATCGTCAGGCCGACCTGTGCCGCGAGGCGGGCAGCCCGCAGCAGCCGCAGGGCGTCCTCCTCAAAGCGCGGGTTCGGCTCGCCGACAGCACGCAGGATCCTTGCATCCAGATCCTTCCGCCCAGACGTCGGATCGACGAAGGCCGGCACTGATCCGTACCGGCGCCCCTCGCCCCCGGCCGCATCGACGGATCGCGCCTCGCTGGGGATCGCCGCATCGCCTTCCCGTCCCCAGGCGATCGCGTTGACCGTGAAATCGCGCCGGGCCAGGTCCTCGACGATGTCGTCGGTGAAGGTCACCTCGTCCGGGCGGCGATGATCGCCGTAGGTATGGTCCTTCCGGAAGGTTGTGATCTCGATGGGATGATCGGCCCGTCCGACGACGACCGTGCCGAACCTGCCCCGGCTGTGGCTTCCCGGGAACAGCTCCAGGACCTCCTCCGGTCGCGCCGCGGTTGCCATGTCCGGGTTGCCGCTGGTTCGTCCGATAAGGCCGTCGCGGACGGCGCCGCCCACCAGGTAGGCCGCGTGGCCGGTCTCCCAGAGCCGCTCAAGGGCCTCGAGCGCGGCCGGGTCTACGGGAAAGGGAGGAACCGCAGCCGGATCGCGAGCCGTGCGCGCCATGGCGCCGGGCTCAGTTGTGCCCCAGGAACAGGTAATCGCGCCACGCCTCGTTGCGCGGATCCGCCAGGTACGGGGTGAACTGCGAGTAGACGTCGCAGCGCGGCTCGTACGGCGCGCGCATCAGCCGCATCCGCGCCTCGTCAAGGAGCTTGCCGCCCTTGCGGTGGTTGCAGCCCTTGCAGGCGGCCACCAGGTTGTCCCAGGCATGGGGGCCGCCGCGATGACGGGGAACCACATGGTCCAGCGTCAGGTCGTGCGTCTGGCGGCCGCAGTACTGGCAGGTGTGGTTGTCCCTGGCGAAGACCTCGCGGCGCGACAGGCGGACGCGAGGTCGCGGCCGTTTGATCATGTACTGGAGCCGGATCACGCTGGGTGCCCGGAAGACCTGCCGCGCGGTGACGATGTCGGCATGGTCGTACTGGATCACCTCGGCCTTCTCTCCGAAGACCAGGCGGAACGCCCTCCGGACGTCGCATACGTTGAGGGGTTCGTAATTCGAGTTCAGCAGGAGTACGACGCTATCCACTGTCCCCTTGAGCGGGCCGGGACTCGGCGCCGCATCGGCGGGATAGTAGCAGGGGTTCGGGCAGCGTCATGCGGGATGGCCGCAGTGTGGAAATCCGTGGATTGCCACGTTGCTGGCGCAGCTGCGGTTACCGGTCGGTCGCTGCGCCGGTGGCAGGGTCCCAGCCGCCCGCCTGGCCGACCATGCTGGCGAGCGGCTTTCCCAGCGCCCCAGCGATGAACCGGGCGGCTTCGAGCACGCCGCCGAGCCGCACGCCGTGACGGATGCCCATCCCATCGAGGAGGTAGACGAGGTCCTCGGTGGCGAGGTTGCCGGCCGCGCCCGGAGCGTATGGGCAGCCGCCGGTTCCGCCGGTCGACGCGTCGAAGCAGGCGACCCCATCCTCGAGGCCCGCCAGCACGTTGGCAAGCGCCGTCCCACGAGTGTCGTGGAAGTGGTACGCAAGCCGATCGAGCGGCAGGCCAGCCTCGAGGAGGCGGCCAGTGAGCTCGTGCACGTGCGTCGGGACGCCCACGCCGATCGTGTCGCCAATGCAGATCTCCTCGGCGCCAAGGTCGACCAGGCGCATCGCGACGTCCACCACGGCAGACCGATCGACGCGCCCCGTGAACGGACACCCGAACGCGGTCGAGACGTAGGCCCGCGTCCACATCCCGGCGCGCGCGGCACGCAGCAGCACGGGCCGGAACGCCTCGAGCGACTCAGCGATCGTCATGCCGATGTTGCGCTGCGTGAACGCCTCGCTGGCCGCCGTGAAGACGGCGACTGCCATCGCCCCGGCCGCCTCCGCGCGGTCCATGCCGCGCTCGTTGGGGACCAGGACCGGGTAGCGCACGCCGTCGAGCTTCGGCAGTCGCGGCAGCAGATCGTCCGCGTCTGCGAGCTGCGGAATCGCGCGCGGCGAGACAAAGCTGGTCGCCTCGATCTCGCGGAGACCGGCCGCCACGAGCAGGCGCACGTACTCGAGTTTGGTCTCCAGCGAGACGGCGCTCGCCTCGTTCTGGAGCCCGTCGCGCGGCCCAACTTCGTAGATGCGAATCGAGTCCGGAAGCCTCACTATCCGAGTGTACGAGTTGGCCGACTCACGCTCGCCCAGAACGGCGGAGGCGGCCCTCTTGCAGGTGCGAGGCCCAAGCCTTGCCGTGCCAGCGCCCGGTTGGACGTTGGGATGACGCCCCTGCGCAATCGTCCGCTCCGACAACTCGACCTATTGAGGGGATCACAACATGCGTCGTCGGATTTCGACCGGAACCACAGCGGCCGCAATGGGACTGGTGCTGCTGATCTCAGCACAGGCGGCCGCGGCCGTCACATGGGGAGCGGCAAAGTCCGCAAGCGCGCCGCACGGCTTCAATACCGGCCGCGCACTCGCGACGACGAAGCAGGGCTCGACAACCTACGTGCACCAGGTCTACGTGAACAACTATCCCGGAGCCCACCCGGCCGGCGACAATCCCGGCAATCCTCGCGAAGCCGTGATGTACCAGCGCCGAACCGCCGCCGGCGCGGCATCGGGCGCGGCAGTCCGGGTCAACAAGAGCACCGAGCATGGCAACGGCTCTTCGGTTGCGGTGGCAGGTTCGCATGTCTACGTGGCCTGGACGCACCTTGCCAAATACTTCTAGGTCGCTGGGGACGCCCGCACACTCCAGTTCCGTTCGAACGCGCACAACGGCACCGGATTGTGGTCGGCGATCAAGAGCCTGACCACGTCCGGCGAGATTGACGATCCCTCTGTGGCCGCGTCGGGCAGCTACGTCTACATCGCCTACACGAACTCGCTGACCGGCGCGCTGAAGCTCCAGATCAGCAGCGACTTCGGCGCCCACTTCCACGACTCGGGTCTCAGCATGACCGCGATCACCACGTCCACGTGCACCAACTACTGCGCATATCCCTCCGTCGCAGCCGCCGCCTCCAACGTTGGCATGGCGGGGCTCTCAGGTGACACCTTCACTGTCAGCGCCTGGACCTCGATCAACCACGCAGCCTCGAAGGCCGACTTCACGTTGACCTCCGGCGACGCCGTCGGAAACCCACGGGTCGCGGCCCTCGGAAACCGCATCGCCTTCGCCCTTCCGACTTGCGGCGGCGGGTGCGCCACGGCCGGGATCAAGGCGAAGGTCTGGCAGGGTGGGACGCTCGGCCCGGACCGGACGGCTGCGTCATATACCACCAGCTCGACCTACAAGCGCTCGTACACGGCCGATGTGGGCCTGAGCGGCACGACCGGCCTCGGCCTCGCGTGGAATGCGTGCCGAAAGGCGGGCTGTGCCACCGACGAGAGCCCGGCAGCAGGCTCAGACATGGTGTGGCGCGAGTCGACTGACGACGGCCTCAGCTGGAAGAGCCCGTTCACGCTTCAGACCTCGACGGGCACCACCGCCACTGGCAAGCAGCGCCGGGTCAACGCCTACGCGTCGATCGTCTTCGCGTCAGCGACCAAACGGGTCGTGGTGTTCGACGCCTACAACGGTCCCTTCAACCAGGGCTCCGTCCTGCTGCGGGTTGGCAGCGGCGCACCCTAGAGAGCGCGCGATTACGGCAAGCACTTCCACGACTGGCGCCTCGCGATGACGCCGCTGACCTCAGACGACGGCTTCGGCTTCCACGCCCGGCCAGCGCTCGCGGCAGCGGGCTTGCTTCGGTCGTCACCGGCAGTAACTCGTCAGCTCAGCTCGACCAGGAGCTCACCTCGCTGGACCTGACGCCCAGCTTTGACCAGCACTCGCTCGATGGTGCCGGCAACCGGGGCGTTCACCGCGTTCTCCATCTTCATGGCCTCGAGCACGAGCAGGGTCTGACCCACCTCAACGGAATCGCCGGGCCCGACCTTGATCGACAGCACCGAGCCCGGCATCGGCGCGGTGACGCGCTCGGTGCCTATGATCTCGCGATGGGCGTGCTCGATCGCTCCCTCGACCGTGGGAGCGGGCGCCACGCTCGCGCGAACGGCTCGACCGTCCACGTCGAGAACCACCGCAGGCTGGGCTGAAGCGCGGGGATCGATCGCCCAGACCAGATCGTCCGCCGCCCGAGCGTCGAGCTCGATCGTCCGGGCCTGATCGTCGATCGCCACGCGGATCTCCGGGCGGGCGTTCAGGCGAAATCCGGAGGCCTCCGACCCCGTCGACGACGCGGCGGCTGCCAAGGCGGCAGCGGCGACCCGGAAGGTGGGCTCGATCGGTGGCTCGCCATCGGGTTGCCAGGTCCGCTCGATCAGGTCGGTCGCAGAGTTTCCTGCCCGGAACTCGGGCGTCGCGATCAGGGTCCGCAGGAAGCCGCGGTTGGTCGTCGCGCCCAGGACGCTGGTCGTGGAAAGCGCGGCATCCAGGCGGTCGAGCGCCTCATGCCGCGTCGTGCCCTGCGCCACGATCTTCGCCAGCAGCGGGTCGTAGCGAGTGCCGACTACGTCGCCGGGTCCAACCCCGGCGTCGACGCGGATCCCTTCGCCCTCCGGCCAGCGGACCTCCACGACCGGCCCCGCCGCCGGAAGGAACCCCGACCACGGATCCTCCGCGTACAGCCGCGCCTCGACAGCGTGTCCCTTCAAACGAACGTCCGACTGCCCGAAGCCGAGTGGCTCGCCGGTGGCAATACGGAGCTGGTCCGCGACCAGGTCGCGGCCGGTGAGCGCCTCCGTCACGGGGTGCTCCACCTGGAGGCGAGCGTTCACCTCCAGGAAGAAGACGTCACCGCGCTCGTCGAGCAGGAACTCGGCGGTTCCGGCGTTCACGTAGCCCGCGGCGCGCGCGAGTCGCAGCGCGGCGTCGCCGAGGCGCGTGCGAAGAGCCGCGTCGACCGCTGGCGAGGGCGCTTCCTCGATCACCTTCTGGTGCCGCCGTTGGAGCGAGCAGTCGCGCTCCCCGAGGTGGACGGCGCCGCCGTGCCGGTCGAGCAGGAACTGGACCTCGATGTGGCGAGGCGCCTCCACGTAGCGCTCCAGGATCAGCCGCTCGTCGCCGAACGCGGCACTCGCCTCCCGGCGGGCACGCGCCAGGACCTCGCGCAGCTCGGCGGCCTTGCGCGCGACGTGCATACCCTTGCCGCCACCGCCGGCGCTCGGCTTGACGAGCACCGGATAGCCGACACTGCTCGCGGCGCGGACGAGCGCGCGGTCCGACTGTTCCTCCCCGTCGTAGCCGGGCAGCACCGGCACATCGACCGACGCTGCCAGGCGGCGGCCCGCTGCCTTGTCCCCGAGTGCCCGCATCGCGGCTCCGGGCGGCCCCACCCAGATCACCCCCGCGGCCTCCACGGCGTCCGCGAAGGCCGCGTTCTCAGCCAGGAACCCGTATCCCGGATGGATTGCGTCCGCTCGTGAGCGTCGGGCCGCCTCCAGCACCGCCTCCGCGTCGAGGTAGGTACCGGCCAGGGGAACCAGCTCGTCTGGCTGCGTGGCCCACCATGCCCGCGCCTGGTCCGGCGCGATCAGCGCCAGCGACGTGATGCCGAGCCCGCGACAGGTGCGCGCGATCCGGACAACCAGCTCGCCTCGGTTCGCGATCAGGAGACGGGTGATTGGACGCGCCGCCGGCACATCATCGGGGGGGCCTGTCGGCAAATGAGGCAGGAATGGCGCAGGCCACTCGGAAGCCGCGAGCATGGCCGCGAGCGACTCGGCATCGACCTTGAGTCGCTTGCCAACTCGCACCGAGCCCAGGCCGCCATCCAGCAACCAGCGTTGCACCGTCCTGGTGCTCACCCCCAGCGTACGCGCCGCTTCTCCTGGGCCGATCGCCCGCCTATCAGGGCTCAGTGGCCGTTCCCATGCTCTCTACTGTCGCGTTTGTCGCGTTCTCCTGTCAAGCAGCGTTCAATGCGCGATCGCAGAGCTTAGCGCACCATGCACGCGCATGCCTCTGCGTATCCGGCTCGTCCTCGCCGCCCTCCTCGTGACCGGGCTGCTGAGCGCGACCGCCGGCGCCGCCGCCGCCGCCCCCAACTTCCCACCCGGCGACGAGGCCTACCACACCTACGCCGAGCTCACGGCCGAGCTCAACACCATTGTCGCCGCCCATCCCGGGATCGCGAAGTTCGTGCCCTTTGGCAAGAGCTACCGGGGTCGCGACATCTGGATGCTGAAGATCAGCGACAACGTCAACACCGACGAAAACGAACCCGAGGTGCTGATCACCGGCCTCACGCACGCACGCGAGCACCTCACGGTCGAACAGTCGCTCGCGGTCATCCACTGGCTGGTCGACGGATACGGCAGCAACAGTCGCATCACGAACATCGTCAACTCCACTGAACTGTGGATCGTGCCGATGCTCAATCCCGACGGCGGCCAGTACGACATCCACGGTGGCCACTACCACTTCTGGCGCAAGAACCGCCAACCCACGCTTGGCAGCTCCGCCATTGGCACCGACATCAACCGGAACTTCGGGTACAGGTGGGGTTGCTGCGGCGGATCGAGCAACAATCCGTACGACATCGTCTATCGCGGGCCCCACAGGTTCTCGACGCCCGAGGCGAGGGCGGAACGCGACTTCGTCAACAGCCGCATCGTCAGTGGTAAGCAGCAGATCAAACTCGCCCTCTCGTTCCACAGCTTCGGAGAGCAGATCCTGTATCCGTACGGCTATACGACCAATCCTCTGCCGCCCGACATGGTGCCCAGGGATCGCAGGGCGATGAAGGCGCTCGCCTCCGGCATCGGAACGCGGAACGGCTATCACCCACTCCAGGAGAGCCATCTGTACATCACCGACGGAACCTTCCTCGACTGGAGCTACGGGCGCGCCCGGATCCTGACGTTCACGATCGAGCTGGCGCCGCAGACGACTTCGCAGGGCGGTTTCTATCCGCATGGCAAGCAGGTTGCCCCGCTGACCGAGCACAACAAGAACGCCTTGCTCTGGTTCATCGAACAGGCCCAGTGCCCCTACGACGCGGCCGGGATCACGCACATCTGTTCGGCATCGTCGGCGGCAATCAGCGCGTCGATGGCAGCGCTCCGCGGGGACTGGAGCTGGCGCTGGGTGTCGCCCTCATCGCACCCGGTCGCCTCGTAGTCAGCCGGCCACCGGCTCTTCAGCCGGCCGTATCGTCCTCCGCTCGCGTCCACGCGGGGGCCCGTCGCTCCAGGAACGCGCGCAGCCCCTCCTGACCTTCCGCGGTCGTTCGCTGCGCCGCGATGCGTCGGGCCGTGTGCCATCGCGTCGATTCGTGCGGGAGGCCGCGCACCTCGCGAACGATCGCCTTGGCAGCACGCGCGGCCGTCGGTCCCGCGGCAAGCACGTCGGCCACCGCCGAGTCCACGGCGGCATCCAGCGCCTCGAGTCCCTCCACCACCTCGTGGACCAGGCCGATCCGCAGCGCTCGCGTCGCGTCGAACCGCCGCCCACCCGGGAAGAGCGCGCGGGCGTGCGTCTCGCCGATCTTGGCAATCACGAAGGGGCTGATCACCGCTGGCAGGATTCCCAGGCGCGTCTCGGTGAACCCGAAGCGCGCTCCCGCCTCCGCGATCACGAGGTCACTCACCGCGCAGAGGCCCATGCCCCCGCCGAGCGCTGCCCCCTGGACCCGCGCGATCACCGGGACCGGGCAGGTGTCGATCGTGTCGAACATGTGCGCCATGGCCATGGCGTCCTGCTCGTTGCCCTCGCGGTCGAGGCTCAGGCTCGCCCGCATCCAGGCCACGTCGGCACCCGCGCAGAAGCTCGGGCCGTCGCCGGCCAGGATCACGGCGCGTAAGGCGGTCGGCTCCTCACGGGCAAGCCCCGCGAAGGTGCGCCGCAGTTCGTCGATGAGCGACGCGTCGAAGGCGTTGTGGACCTCCGGGCGCGCCAGGGAAACCCGCGCAACCTCGCCATGCGGCCCGTTCCGCTCCAGTCGGAGGGCACCCGTCACGGGCGTCGCTCCGTGAGCTCCGTGACCTCGGGGACCGGATCGTCCGCTGGGTCGAAGCGATACACGTTCTTTATCGCGACTCGATGGAATCCCATCCTGACCAGGTTGCGCTCCGACGTGCTGTCAGGCGGAGTCTGAGAGGTCAGCAGGTCGCAGCCGAGCTCCGCCGCCAGCCGGGCGCGGACCGAGATCAGCGCTCGCTGCAGTCCGCGGCCCCGAACCTCGGGTTGCACGATACCCGTGCGCAGCAGCCCGACCTTCTTGTGGACGTACAGCGCTCCGCAGCCGACGGGGCGCCCGTCCATCTCCGCCACGAAGACGTGGACGTCCCGCTCCGCCAGGAGCCCCGGCGCAGCTGCTCCATAGGTGCTCATGCGAAAGTCGATCTCGTCGGCGATCGGCCGCACGACCGCCAGCCAGGTCGTGGCGTCGTCTGGGCCGAGGAGGCGGAGGTTGATGCCCGGCTGCGGCGCGACATCCGGGACGTCGGCGGGATCCGCGACGAGGATCGCGAGGCGGAAGTCAGGGACGGCATGGGGCCACGGCGGGACGGGGTAGCCCAGCCAGCCGACCGCTTGATTGGCGCGATAGTGATCCAGCACCCGCGGCAGCAGGTTGGGGAGCGTCCGCAGGCCGTCGGCGTGGCTGAAGTGGTCGTCGGAGGCGCCCAGTCGAGCAGCCATCGCCAGTTCGCCGTCGTCGACGATGCTGATGTCGACGACGCCGGCCTGCGCCGCGTGCCACATCCGCAGGTCGGACTTTCGCTCGACGGCATCGACCCGGAACAGCAACAGCTGCGCTTCGATGTCCGACTCCGGTGCCCCCGGCAGCACCTCGATCGGATCGCCCGGCTTGACCTCGCCCTCGTGGAGCACGCGCGCATACATGCGGCTGTCTGTGGGGTGCAGTACGGACGAGATGCGGTTGATCTGGCCGCGCAGGAAGTTCGGCCGCTGGGTATCGCAGGGCATGGCCGGGGCCAGCAGCTCGAGCATGAGCTCATCGCCGATCCGTGCACGAGTCCCGGTCGGCAGGGTCGACCACCCGACCCCGCTCGTGGTCAGGTTCTCGCCGACGCTGCCCGGCTCGACCGGATGGCCCTCCGCCTGGAGGCGCTCGATCGCCTCGATGCTGAAGAGGCACACGGCACGCAACGGACCACCGTGGACGGTGTCCTCGCGATGCTTGTCATCCTCCAGGCCAAGCGGACCCACCCATGCCCGCTCGACAGCGAGCTTGGGCACACCGCCGGGAGACACGCTGACCTGGAGCACGCGGCCGGTGGCGATCACGGCATCGTCCGAAAGCCGGCGCGAACGAAATCGGCGTCGAACGCGAAGGCAGCATCAAGACTCTCTCGTCGCATCACCTCAAAGCTGACCCGGTCGACGAGTGATATGGCTCGCGAGCCGGCGGCGATGAAGGCGGCCACCGCGGCGTCATGCAGCGCAGGCTCGATCCAGAGGATCTCGGTGAGCGAAACAAGTCGGGTCAGCAGGTCAGTCGCAGCGTCTGCCCCGAGTCGACGCTGAACCAGGGCGCATGCCTCGCTGACAACGTAGTTGTGCGTGCACAGGCGATCGCCCCGCCGAATGGACGCGATGAATCCATTGTTGGCTGCCGCGTGGTTGCGGTCGAGACGGTCGAGGGCCGCGTAGAAGGCGGAGGTATCGACCAGCGCCTTCAAGGTTCGTAGTCGGGATCGAGGTAGAGATCGTGATTCTCGCCGATGTCCGATCGGCCCGAGCTGTACTTGCCCATGACGTCGAGCGCCTGCCGGATGCGCGCCTCGCGATCGTCGCCCTGAAGCTCGGCATCGACCGCTTTCCTCACGATGGCGGCGATCGAGACACCCCG
>JBBRYO010000044.1:0-19643 GCA_038237595.1 Candidatus Limnocylindrales bacterium
GCGTCAGCTTCGCCCCAGGATGTGCCACGAGAGCCTCCCATTCGATGTGAGCTGGATACCCACACCGAGCCTTGGGAGGCTCTCGTTTGTCAACAACCTATTCGTGAATCACAGCTAGCAGCTGAGACCGGCCTCGCGGCGGTCGCCGGGATCCACCTGCTCGTCGCCCTGCCTGCGTCAGGTTAGAGCCTGACCGACAAGCGAAGCTCGGCAGGTGCGCTCCTATGATGGCGGCGCGGACTGGCTTCGACGCCGCGACGCCTACGACGTGTTGCATGCCCTGAGCAATGACGACTGACCTGGGCCACCGTTCCTTTTGCTCGAAGAATCGCGCACCAAGATGGGCCCTTGGACGCCGCCTCGGGACCGCAGCGCCCAATCACCGCCAGTCAAGGCATCGAAGAACTCCGCACGTGTACTCTGCTGCGACCCTACGTCGCGGGAGCGGGCGAGTCGTCCGCCGGTGATTGCGAAGCTCCCCAAGGCTAGACGTATGCGGCGACGGCGTAATCCCAGGCGCGGATGGCGTTGGGCTCGAGTCGCACGATGACTCCACCCTCGAGCAGATAGTCCGCGAGATCGGCGCCCGGATCGTGGGACTCCACGTACCGGCGAACAATCGCGCGGCCTGGCTCGTCGTATCCATCCGAGCTCAGGGCGCGTCCGCTCGCCTCGCGCGGTAGGGCAGGTCATCCTCCGCGACGATCAGGCTGACTCGCCGATCCCGATCGAGCATCCGGATCTTTCGGTCACCACCTGGCACTTGGAAGAAGAACGCACCGTCGCGAAAGAGGTGCCACACGGGAGTGAGCATGATCGAGCCGTCGACCCGATGAATGCCCACGATCGCGTTGAACGGTCGCTCGAGTCGCCCGGCGCTCTCGCCCTCTCTCAAATCGGAGTCGTTGGGGCCGCCCGCCCGACTTCGCCCGTCTACCCCGCGACGACCGACACGCGAACATTCCGGCCTTCCCAGCGGTTGGCGGAGGGCCAGAAGAAGGTGGCATCGACGGCCCCTCCTACGGCGAGCCCCTCTGACCCGGGAACGTCCGCCACCCAGACGCCCAGACCCGTGTCCAGCGCGTCCAGATCGAGGATCGTGCGCCACCCGTCAAGCGAGCAGTGCACTCGGCACGGCGCGAGCAGCTCGAAGCGAAGCGTGCGACCCAACACCATCGTCGGGCGTGGGCCGGTGAAGCGCCAAGTTGCCCGCCTCGCGACGGGGCGATTGCCCTTGTAGCGCTGCCACGCCGCGTCCGGGCGATCGATCGCGTGTCCGAGCGCGACGGAGCGGACGAGCTTCACGTACTCGGCGTGCGCCCAGACCAGCGGCATTGCCGAGCCGCTGGGCCGTCCGAACGCGAGGCCCCGCTCCGGGATGTCGTCCGCGTCCCAGACCTGCTCGGGCAGCATTCCGCCCCCCGAGCCAAAGCGCCACATGGCCTCGAGGTACGGCCGCGCGTCGCGCCCTGCCTCCAGCTCGTAGTGCCCGCGCTCGCCGACGAGCAGCGGCCACCCGCGGCCGATCCCCGTGCCGTCGAAGGGGCTGCCGTCAGCGTGCTCGCCGTAGCCATCGCCGTTGTACCGGTGCCACACCGGTCCGTTCGGCGTGTCCGACCGCAGAATCGCGTCGGTGACGGCCAGGGTCGAGAGGATCCGCGGGTCATCCGGGCGTCGAAGCCCGAAGCGTACGAGCGCGAGGAAGTCGGTGCCGACCATCTCGTCGCCCGGGACCATCGATCCTGCGTCGTTCCGGTTGCGGACGGGCACGGGCGTCGAGATCGGGGCTCCCGCGAGGACATCGGGCGACGCGATGCGGACGTAGTGGCCGTCGACACCGTACTCGTTCGCCAACCGTGACCCGACCGCGTACGTCCACTCCTCGATCGAGGCGTTCCAGTCATCGGCGAGCTCGCGGCAGTACGCGGCTTCGGCAGCTGGGAGGTTGTCCGCGGCGACGACGAGGGCCGCGACCACCGGCGCGAGCGTGGATGGCGTGAGCCCTGCGTTTTCCTCCCAGCGATCCTGCTGGGTTGCCGGCCCGGTTCGCGCGATGAAACTGGCGGCCGTTTCGATCATCCGGCCCACCGACTCCTCGGTCACGAGGTGCGTGAACGCCGACGCCTCGTGGTCGCGCCCGTGCATCTGCGTGGCACCGGTTCGCCGCAGGGCGCCCGCCAGCAGGATCGGGTAGGCCGCCTCATCGAGCTGGACGCCACTCCAGTACGGGACACCGTCGACCCACTGGTTCTGGACCCAGTGGCCGTCGGGCTCCTGGGTGGCCACGAGGTACGCGAGGGTGCGCCGGGCGGACGCTGTCGTTCCGAGGGCCACGAACGCCCCGGCCGACTCGACGAGATCCCGCGACCAGACCAGGTGATAACCGCCGAGATCGTTGCGCGCGTTGCCCCACGGGATCGAGAGGCTTGCCACCGTTGCTCCCGGCGACGTGCGGTCCTGGTGCGTGCGCAGCACGGCGGCCGAGTCAAGGTAGGAGGCTCCGACGTCATTCCCGAGCGCGGCCGGCGGGGGCGTGCAGGTCTGCAGGTAGCTCTCCCAGTTGAGCATGGATTCATTCCAGGCGGCGTTGAAGTGGCCGACGAGCGCGGCCGAGGCCTGGAGCGCGGCATCCTCGGGCCGGCCGCCGAAACCCAGCGCGATCTGGATCGCCTGATCGCCTGGAGTCAGCTCGACCATGCCGGCGACGTTTCCCTTCTCCGTGGATGTGTACGTCCACGCCATTCGGCCATTGGTCGCGAAGTCCTGCCAACCGTCGGATGTACCGACATAGCCGACGCTCTGTCGCGTGGGAGCCGGATCGCAGGCGAGCGCGAGCGCGGACGGGCCGTTATGGGCGAACACCATCGGGTGGGCTTTGTACATGCCGGCCCAGGCGCGGTTGTGCAGCCCGCTGAAGCCGAGGTGCGGCGCCAGCAACGGGTAGAGACGGAGGGGATGGGAGGTCCGCCCCGGGTCGGAGGCGTCACGCATGTCCTCGAGCACGGCCTCGATGCGCACCACGTCCGCGTGGTCGTCGGCACAGATCCGCAGGGTCAGCACGTACCTGGGATGGCGGTGCACGGCCACGACCGCGGGGATGCCGGGCCTGACGAACCGGCCCTGTGCGTGGGTGTCGCGTTTGACCTCACTCCAGAAGCCCGATCCGTCCGCGACGATGAAGCCAAGGTCGCGCACCTGCGGGGAATCGACCCGAGGCCAGTAGACCTCGTTGAGGATGCCGTGGCCGACCGTGAACCAGACACGGCTGGCGTAGTGCGAGGCGGCGACGACGTCCTTGGCGCTGCTCGACCACGTCGGGGCGACGCCCGGGGCGCCGGGGGCCGGCCCCGAGGCGTCTCGCGCCGCGGCATCGAGTGACGCATCGTCGGTCATCGGCGGAGGCTAGCGCGAATCTGATTCGGTCGAGCGCCTCGAGCATAACGGGAGGAGGGTGGCGCCACGTGCGGTGAGTCCACGCCGTAGCTGTCGTCGATGCTCGCCGAGACGATGATGAGCGGCGGGATCCTGCCCTCCGTGATCAGACTCTGCGCGATGCCGTCGACGCCGATGCCGTCCTGCCCAAGGCGTCCACTCATCCAGCTGGTCTCGTCGCCACCCCGGCCATGGAAGAGATACAGCACCGGATAAGTCCGCGTGGCGTCGAAGCCAACAGGTGTGAAAACGAGCGCCGGCATCCCCTTGCCGAGGGCGGCGCTCTGGATGGTCTCAGCAGTCACCGTCCCGCCCGGCGCGGGCGCTCGCGGATTCGAGATCACGGCCACCAGCAGAAGGACGCCGACGACGGCGCCGAGGAGGATCGCGGCCTTCCAGCGCCTGCCCTTGCCCGACGTCTTCGAGGCTCCTGCCCTCAGTTCGACTGAAGCACCGGGAGCCGGCGAGCCGGGCCCTGCATCGCCTGGATCGCTTGCGCTCCAGCCGGCTCGATCTGGCCCGCCAGCTGGCGAAAACGCGCCACCGCCTCCGGCCGCAGCGAATACCAGACCCAGGTGCCACGGCGCTCGGACGTGACCCAACCGGTCTCGCGCAGGACCTTGAGGTGATGCGAAACCGTCGGCTGACGGACGCCGCAGCACTCCTGTAGATCGCAGGCGCAGACCTCGCCGTCGGTCGACAGCTGGCGCAGGATCGCGAGGCGGGCGGGGTCCGCGGCGCCCTGGAGCAGGAGCACGTCGGGGTCGGTCTGAATCTTCATGTTGACGACTGTATTGACAGGTGTCTATATTGTCAATCATCGATACAGGACCGTGCCCGAGAACCGCCACATCACTTCGACGTCTGCGACGACCCACCTGCTGCGCGCAACTCAGCGTCGCTCCACCCTGCTTTCAGGAGACACCCCGATGACCGACACGATCCACGAGCACACCAACACGATCCACGAGGCCGTGCGCGAGCGCTATGCCCAGGCCGCCATCGAGGCGCTTTCGGGTGTTTCGAGCTCCTGCGGCGGAGCCTGCTGCACGGAGGCGAGTGGCATCGGCCCTGGTCTCTACAGCGCCCTCGAGCGCGACGAACTGCCCGACGCCGCCGTGCTCGCCTCCCTGGGTTGTGGCAACCCGATCGCCGTCGCGGAGCTGCGCGAGGGAGAGCGGGTGCTCGACCTCGGGTCCGGCGGCGGGATCGACGTCCTGCTGTCCGCCCGGCGCGTCGGGCCCACCGGCCGCGCCTTCGGCCTCGACATGACCGACGAGATGCTGGAGCTCGCGAATCGCAACGCGGCCGAAGTCGGCGCGACCAATGTCGAGTTCCTCAAGGGCCACATCGAGGCCATTCCCCTGCCCGGGAGCTCGATCGACGTGGTGATCAGCAACTGCGTGATCAACCTTGCCGCCGACAAGTCGGCTGTCTTCCGAGAGATCGCCAGGGTCCTGCGGCCGGGCGGCCGGGTGGGCATCAGCGACATCGTGGCGGAGGACTCGCTGACCGTGGCCCAGCGTGCCGAGCGCGGCAGCTACGTCGGCTGCATCGCCGGGGCGCTCTCGTTCTCCGAGTACGAGAGTGGACTGCGGGCGGCCGGCCTGACGGACGTCAGCGTGACTCCCACGCACTCGGTGGCGGAGGGCATGCACAGCGCGATCATCAAGGCGACCAGGGACGCATCCGTGCCACTCCGCGTCTCGTCCCACGCTGCGTTCACTGTGGCGGCCTCGATCCCGGTCCTCGAAGGGTCCGGGTGCTGCGGCGAGGGCGGGTGCTGCGGCTGACCTACCGGCCGAGCCGCGCGACCTTGTTCGCGGTCGATAGGATCTTGCGCGCCACGCTCGGCGAGACCCGTGAGACCGCGTCGATGGTGGCGGCCAGGTCCTCCTCTGGCAGCGAGCCGAAGAGGCTGAGGAGGCGGTCGAGCGATTCGTCCGAGAGCCGGGCCAGGACCCCGAAGCCCCGCGCAATCTCCCTCGAGTCGGCGCGTGCCACGATCCGGACGGCCCGGTCGAAGAGCCGGACGAAGCCGAGCAGGTCGGTCAGCCATTCGTGGAGCCGGAGCAGCTCGGGATCCTCGGGCGACGTGGCCAGCGCGGCATCCGCGTAGGTGAGGCAGGTCTCGATGCGCGGCAGCAGCGGGTCCGCCTCGCGCTCGAGGCGCTGCTCGGCGATCCGCTGGAACCAGCGCCAGCGGTCATCGACGACCGCGTAGGCCGTGGCGCTCGGCCCGCGTCGGCCGCCCTTGCGCGGGTCCGACACGCGCTGGAGCAGGCCCCATGACTCGCACTCGGCCAGGGCGAGGCTGGCGGCGCGATGGCTCAGGTCGAGCGCCTCGCGCACCTCGCGCTCGGTCAGCACCCCGCCGTGCGCCAGGAGGTACCCGTGGACGCGGGCGACCGACGGCTGGACACCCCATGCCGCGCCCATCTCACCCCAGGCATTGGCGAAGGCGCGGCGAATGTCCTCGGCGGTGGGCTGACCGATCCGGTCGCGTTCCAGTCGCGCGGTGGCAGCCATGACCGCACGATACCAGCCGCCGTCACGGGCCTGAGGTTTCGCGGGCACGGCCATCACGGGACCCGCCGCACGACATGCAGCAGGTACTCCCTGCGGTTGAGCGGGTTGTGGTCGGACCGCTGGCGGGTCGGGATCGTGCCGCGGATTGGTTCGTACCGTTCGAAGACTGACTCCAGCACGCCTTCGCCACGAGTCAAGGCCGGCAGCCTCTGCTGGAGCTCGTGGACCCGCGCTGCCGGAATATCACCCTCGAGCACCCGGAACGACCCGGAGGTCTCCTGCGTCTGCGGAACGGCACGCAGCTGCACGAGAGCCGGCATGGTCGCTCCGATCGTGTCCGCCGGGATTTCGATGCGGAAGTGGTGGATGGGCTCATGCACCCTCGTCCCGGCCAGCTTGAGGGCGGTCATCAGGACCAGTGGTGCCAGGTTGCGGAAATCGCCAGCGGTACTTGTCACCGATGAATACCCCGAGTGGGTCATCGTGACCGCGCAATCGGTGACCTGCCATCCGTAGATCCCCTGGCGCAGCGTTTCCTGCACGGCCTCCTCGACTGCCTTGAAGAACGCGAGCGGAAGCGTGCCGAGCACCGCGCTGTCCAGCCGGAATTCCGGGCCGGTGTCGAAGGCCGCGGGTTCGACGCGGAGGCCGACCGTCGCTTGAAACGGAATTGGTGCCTTGCCGATCAGCTCGACGGCTGTCCCCGTGCCGATGGGCCGTTCGACGCAGATCGTCGTCGTTTCGCTGAACTCGGCATCGACCCCGAAATCGTTCGCCAGCGTCGCCTGGATGACCTCCTTCTGCACTTCGCCGTAGAGGGAGACGTACAGCTCCTGCCGGGTGTCGTCCTGCCGCAGGTTGATCAGCGGGTCCTGCTCGGCGAGCTGTTCGAGCGCCTTGTGCAGAGCGCCTTTGTCGCCGGATCGGCGAGGAACGACGACCGTCTCAAGCGTCGGTGGGGCGAAGTAGGGGTCATGGGAGTTCGCTCGCGACGCGCCGATGGAGTCCCCGATCCGGATCCCGCCGAGACCCCAGAGCTTGCCGATCTGCCCCGCGGTGACCGTCGAACGCTCCACCGTCGAGCCTTGTTCGAACACCCTGATCGCGGTGACCTTCGCCTCGTTGCCCTGGCCGAATTCCAGCCGATCCCGGGTCCGCACGGTTCCCGAGAACATCCGAGCGTAGGCGATCCTCTCGCCGGCAGCCCCCCGCTCGATTTTGAAGACCGTCCCGGACACCGCGCCACCGACGTCCCCTTCGTCTGACGGCAGCAGCTCTGCGAGTGCGGAAAAGAGCGAATCGACACCGGCGCCTGTCATCGCCGATCCGAAGAACACCGGATGGACCAGCCCCTGCCTGGTCTGCGCCGCGAGCGCGCCACACAGACGGTGGTACCCGACGGTCGCTTCGTCGCCGGCCCGGGATGCCAGGATCGCATCGTCCCGGCTGGCGAGCCGATCGGCCAGCTCGGCCACAAAGCCTGCATCGTCCGCACCGAACGGTGTGAACGCGGCACTCCTCGTGCCCAGGCCGTGCGCCGATCCCATCGCGATGATCGCCGGCGTCAGCTTCTCGGAGATGCTCGCGACGGTGCGTTCGGCGTCCGCGCCGCCGCGGTCGATCTTGTTGACGAAGATGAGGGTGGGGGTGCCAAGGCGCTGGAGCGTCCGCATCAGCACGCGGGTCTGCGCCTGGACGCCCTCGACCGCGGAGATCACGAGCACGGCCCCATCGAGAACGCTCAAGGCCCGCTCGACCTCGGCGATGAAGTCAGGGTGACCGGGTGTGTCGATCAGGTTGACCGTTACGTCGTCGATGACGAACGAGACGACGGCGGACTTGATCGTGATGCCGCGTTGCTGTTCGAGCGGCAGGAAGTCGGTCTGGGTGCTGCCGTCATCGACGCTGCCGATCTCGTCGATGACGCCGGCTGCGTAGAGCAGCCGTTCGGTCAGAGTTGTCTTGCCGGCGTCAACATGGGCAAGAATCCCAAGGTTCAACGTGCGCATGGAGCGTCATATCCTCGAAGCAGGTTGCACTTCCGAAGTGGCTGGACATGAGCTCTCGATTCACGCTGTTCTCCTCCTTCGATCGGTCTGTTGCTGCCACAGCATACGGCCGGCCCGGCGCGCTTGACGGTCCAGCAGGCCCAACCTAGACTCCGCGGCCACAAGACAAGACGGGTGATGACCGGGACGAGTACCCGACGCCGCGCCGCCGATCAGGCAGACGCGGACCCTCGCGGCAGAGAGCCGGCGGCGCTGGAAGCCGGTGCGGGGACGGCGGTGAATGGACCTGCGAACCCGAAGCAGCAATGAGCGCGGCAGCCGCCCCGTCGGGCACGGCGGCCGAAGGCGGGTGGTACCGCGGAAGGACCGACCTTTCGTCCCGGCAGTGGCGTAGGTCGGTCTCATCATTTCCGGAGAGCGCCCGATGAGTGAAGCCATCCGCGAAGCCATCGCCGCCATCGTCGTGGGTGAGTACCTGTCCGCCGACGACGCGGAGACGGCCATGGGCTCGGTGCTGGACGGCGAGGTGACGCCAGCCCAGCTCGCGGCCCTGCTGGTTGGCATGCGGATGCGGGGCGAAACGGTGGACGAGCTGACGGGCTTCGTCCGGGCGATGCGCAAGCGCGTCCTGGCGGTGCCTTCACCGGACGGGACCGTCGACACCTGCGGGACGGGCGGCGACATCCATTCGACCTTCAACATCTCGACGGCCGCGGCGCTGGTCGTTGCGGCCTCGGGAGTCCCGGTCGCCAAGCACGGGAACCGGGCCGTGACCTCGGCATCGGGGAGCTCGGACGTCATTGCCGCACTCGGCATCACCGCCGAGCAGACGGTGGACGAAGCGGCGGCGTCCCTGCGCGAGGACGACTTCTGCTTCCTCCACGCGCCGAACTTCCACCCGGGCATGCGCCACGCGGGGCCGACCAGGCGCGAGCTTGGCATCCGGACGGCGTTCAACCTGTGTGGGCCGCTCGCCAACCCGGCGGGCGCGCGGCGCCAACTGGTCGGAGTGGCTGACCCGGAGGCCGCTCGCCGCGTGGCGGAGGTGCTGCGGGCGCTCGGCACTGAGCGGGCGTTCGTGGTGCACGGCGAGCGTGTGGATGAGCTTCCACTCGATGGCAGCGGCATCGTCTACGACGTGACGCCACAGGGGGTCACGCGGCTGACCGTCACGCCGGAGGACGTCGGCCTGCCGCGCGCCGACACGGAGGCACTCGCCGGTGGCGATCCAACGCGAAGTGCTGCGATCATCGATGGCGTGATTCGCGGCACCGAGACCGGGCCTGCGCGCGACGTCGTGGCGCTCAATGCGGGAGCGGCGCTGGTGGTGGCCGGTCGTGCGGAGAGTCTCCGCGAGGGAGTCGCGCTGGCCCTGGGCACGATCTCCGGCGGAGCCGCGCTTGACCGCCTGGAACGGCTGCGGACTCGGGAACTGGCACGCCTGGCAGCCGCGGCCCGGGCCGGCGAGACGGCAACCGTATGAGCGCGACGTTGGAACGTCCTGGAACTGCGGCGCGCGCGCGGGCGGGTGGCGGTCGCGTCACCGGTGGGTCGCGCCGGTCCGGACCGTCGGTGCTCGACGAGATTGCAGCGCGTCGCCGGGTGGATGTCGAGCGCGAGCTGGCGGGGCGTTCGCCGCGCGAGCTGGCACGTGCCGCTGCCTCTGGACCTGAGCCGCGCGACGCGCTGATCCGCCTGCTTCGACCCGGGCTCCACCTCATCGCGGAGATCAAGCGCCGCTCCCCGTCGGCGGGGGCGCTCGTCAGTGGGCGGCTCGACGTGGCGGACCGGGCGCGCGCGTACCAGTTGGGCGGCGCATCCGCGATCTCGGTCCTGGTCGAAGGCCACTCGTTTGGCGGCTCGATCGAGGATCTGGAGACGGCTCGCGCGGCGACGTCCCTGCCGGTGCTGGCCAAAGACTTCGTGGTGGACCCGCGCCAGCTGCCGCTGCTGCGCGCCGCCGGCGCGGACCTCGTCCTGCTGCTGGCCGCGCTCCATCCCGCACGGCGTCTTGCCCGGCTTGTCGTCCAGGCCCGCGACCTGGGACTCGAGCCGCTGGTCGAGGTGCACAGCCGGCGCGAGCTCGAGGCGGCCGTCGCCACGGACGCGCGGCTCATCGGCATCAACAATCGCGACCTGCGTGCGCTCACGGTCGACCCCGAGCTGGCCGAGCGTCTGCGCGAATCCGTCCCGGACGACCGCCTCGTCGTCGCCGAATCGGGCGTGCGGGACGAGGCGAGGCTGCGTCGCTGGCGCGCCACCGGATTCGACGCCGCGCTCGTCGGGGAGGAGCTCATGCGCGCTGGGACGGATGCGGCGTCGGTGTCGGCTCGGACCGCAGCACTCGTCGAGGCCGGGCGCGTGCCCACGCCGGCGGAAGATCCGGGCGCCGCCGCCCGCACGCCCTTCGTCAAGATCTGCGGCATCACCGAGCCGCGCGGGCTGGCGGCCGCGCTGACCGCCGGTGCCGACGCGATTGGTCTGAACATGGTCCCCGGAACGAAGCGATCGCTAGAGGAGCACGAGGCAGCCGAGCTTGTCCGACTGGCCCGCGCCTGGGCGGGGGAGGGGCTCGGGCCGAAGCTGGTCGGCATCTTCGCAGGCCGGGATGCAGCCGAGGTCGACGCAGTCGCCCGGCGGCTCGGCCTGGACCTGGTGCAGCTCAGTGGCGATGAGGCACCCGAAGCGCTCGACCTGATCGGCCTGCCGGTGATCAAGGTGCTTCACGTTGCTGCCGCCCCCGGCGGCGATGCCGATGCTGCGCCGTCGGTCGCCCTCGTCGACGAGCTGGTCGCCCGGGCACAGGCGTTCCGCGCTTGCTCGAATCTCTTCGCGCTGATGCTCGACACGGCCGACGCGTCCGTGCCAGGTGGGACCGGCCGGCGCCTTCCCGCAGGGCTTGCTCGGGCCGTCGCCACGCGTGTTTCCGTCTACCTGGCAGGCGGCCTGACACCAGCGAATGTCGCCGGCGCCCTCCGCGACGTGTCTGCTGTCGGCGTCGACGTCGCGGGCGGCGTGGAGGAGCGGAGCCCTGCCGGCCCGGGCCGCCCGGCCAAGGACCCCGTCCGCGTCGGCCTCTTCGTCAAGCGGGCGCGCGCGGCCCGCCTGGACCTGCCCACCGTGGCGTCACATCCGCAGCCAGTCGATCCCGGCCTCGTCGAGCCGGACGCGGCGGGCCGCTGGGGCCGCGAGCGCCAGTTCGGCGGGAGGTTCGTGCCGGAAACGCTGATGTCCGCGCTCCTCGATCTCGAGGCCGCATACCGCGCCATTCGCCGCGAGCCCGGGTTCTGGGCCGAGTTGCGCGAGCTCGGTCGCCGCTATGTCGGCCGTCCGACCGCCCTGTACCGGGCAGATCGACTGGCCGCGGAGCTCGAGCGCCGCGCAGGTCGGTCGCCGGGTCGTCTCCGGCTGTACCTCAAGCGCGAGGACCTCGCGCACACGGGCGCGCACAAGATCAACAACGCCCTCGGCCAGGCCCTGCTCACCAGGCGGCTCGGCAAGGAACGCGTCATCGCGGAGACGGGAGCAGGCCAGCATGGCGTCGCCACGGCGACAGCCTGCGCGCTGCTCGACCTCGAGTGCGTGGTCTACATGGGCGCCGAGGACATCCGCCGCCAGGCGCCCAACGTGCTGCGCATGCGCGCCCTCGGCACCGAGGTCCGCGAGGTCACGTCGGGGAGCGCCACGCTCAAGGACGCGATCAACGAGGCGATGCGCGACTGGGTCACGAACGTCGCCACCACCCACTACGTGCTGGGCTCTGCGGTCGGCCCGCATCCATACCCGGCGCTGGTGCGCGACCTGCAGCGGGTCATCGGCGACGAGGCCGCCGCGCAGCTGCTCGCCGTGGAGGGGCGCCTGCCCGACCTCGCGATCGCGTGCGTCGGCGGGGGTTCGAACGCCATCGGGCTGCTGTCGCGCTTCATCGGCGAGCCGAGCGTGCGGTTGATCGGCGTGGAGGCGGCGGGGGAGGGGCTCACGGGCCGGCATGCGGCGGCACTCGCCGGCGGCTCGCCGGGCGTGCTGCATGGCTCGCGCTCATACCTGCTGCAAGACGACGAGGGACAGGTGCTCGAGGCGCACTCGATCTCGGCAGGGCTCGACTATCCCGGTATCGGGCCCCAGCTCTCGGCGCTGTTCGAAGCGGGCCGGATGGAGATCCTCTCGGCGACCGACGACGAGGCGATCGAGGGCGTCGGGCTGCTGGCACGAAGCGAGGGCATCGTGCCGGCGCTCGAGCCGGCGCATGCGATCGCTGCGCTCGGGGCACTGCTGGCTGGGAAGACCGCGGTCGCGCCGCTGAGCGACGACGCCCTGGTGCTGCTCGGGCTGTCCGGCCGCGGCGACAAGGACCTGGCGGCGATCGCCGAGTGGATGGAGCGGGCGAAGAGATGACGGCCGCGGCGACGCCGAGGGCGGCGGACGGGCGACGCGGCGCGCCGGACATCGCCGACGCACCGAGCATCGGCGGCGCCTCCGCGATTCGTGCCGCCTTCCGCGCCGCAGCGGACGACGGGCGCGCCGCGTTCATCCCGTACGCCGTTGCCGGATACCCGGACGCATCCACGGCTGAGGCCGTCGCGCTGGCCCTCGTCGATGCAGGCGCGGACCTTCTGGAGATCGGGCTGCCCTACTCGGACCCGCTCGCGGACGGGCTGACGCTCCAGCGCGCGAGCTCGGTGGCACTCGACCACGGCGCGACGCTCAAGCGGTCGCTCGACCTAGTTGGGCGCGTCCACGCGGCGCGCCCGCGCATCCCGCTCGTGGCGATGGGCTACGTCAACCAGGTGCTCGGCGGCAGCGATGGGACCGGAGTCCTGCGCGACCTGGCGGAGGCCGGCGCCAGCGGCCTGATCCTCGCCGACCTGACGCCCGACGAAGGTGCCGGCGTCGAGGAGAACGCGGCCGCGCTCGGCCTCTCGCTGACCTACCTCGTGACGCCGACCACGCCGCCCGAGCGGCGGACGATGATCGCCGAGCGCTGTAGCGGCTTTCTCTACGCAGTCTCGCTGGCCGGAGTGACCGGGGCACGCAGGTCCCTGGCTCCCGGCGTCGGTCGCTTCCTGACCGAGGTGCGTGCCGTCTCGCCGGCTCCCGTCGCGGTCGGCTTCGGAGTATCGACGCCGGAGCACGGTCGGCGCCTCGCGCCCTACGCCGACGGGGTCATCGTCGCGAGCGCGCTGGTGGATGCCCTCGATCCGGATGGACGCGATGTAGATCGGATGGCCCAGCTCGCCCGGAACCTGCGAGCCTCGCTCGGGCGCTGATCCTCCCGGATCTCCAGCCTCCGACAACAGTTGTACTGAAATCGTCGCGAGCGGCGTGCGGTGCCGACCGGCTACGCCGCTCCGAACGTCGCCCGCAGCACCCGCAGCGCATTGCCGCCGATCACGGCCGCAACGGTCTCCGGAGCGTGGCCGCGGCGGAGCAATTCCCCCGTGACAGCCGGCATCCCCGCCGCGTCGACGACCATGCGCAGGCCGCCGTCCATGTCGGAGCCGATCGCCACCTTGTCCGGCCCCGCAACCTTGAGCGCGAGGTCAAACGCGCGGCCCACCGCGTCGAGGTCGTCGCCGCCGAGCAGCCACGTCGATAGGGTCAGGCCGATGACGCCGCCTGCCTCGGCCACCATCCGTACCTCTTCGCCCGGGAGATTCCGCGTCCCCGGGGAGTAGCGCATCCCCCGGTTCCCACCTCCGGCGAGCTCCGTGAAGCCCGTGTGACTCAGCACGAACGGTGTCGTCAGTAGCGGCAGCGAGTCGCGGATGCCCGCGCTCGACATGTGCGCCAGGTCGACCAGGATGCCGAGTCGCTCGCACTCCGCGATCACCTCGCGGCCGAAACCGGTGAGACCGCCGCGTCCGGCGCCCGTGTTCGAGCCGACGAGCGCGTTGTCCATCACGTGCGCGAGCGCGAGCATCCGCACACCTCGCTCCCGGAGGCGCTTGAGGTTCGCCACGTCGCCCTCGAGGACGTGCCCGCCCTGGATGCCCAGGAAAGCGCCGAGCCAGCCCGCGCCTGGCCCTACTCCGTCGAGATCGGCGCGCTCTTTCACGATCCGCAGCCGACCGCCCGAGCCCAGGGCCCAGCCCTCGATTCGATCGATCAACGCTCCCGCGATCTCCATGTCGGAGCCGAGCACGGTCCGCGGAAGGCCTTGCGACCAGAAGAACGGCGTCGACGATGTGCCGCGCAGGTCCGGGTGACGGGTCGCGATGCTCAGGCCGACGAGATCGACACCGCCCTCGCGCAATCGCGGTAAGTCCGCGTGGCCGCGCCGGCGCCGCGCCAGGAATCGTGGCCGCATGATCGCGGACCCGAGCAGCAGGTCGACCACCGGGACCGAGGCGTGCAGGGCCGCCGCCTCGGCCGAAACGGACTGCGCACCCGGCAGGGCCGTCCGGTGCAGCACCCGGTCCGCGGTGCGGCTGATGACGCTTCGCGCTGTGACCGCCCTCACCAGCTGGCCTTGCCGGACCACTGGATCAGCCGCCCAGCACCCGGGTCACTGCGGAAAGGACCTGATCGTGCAGCGCGGCAGCCGTCGCCAGGATGCCGCGATTGCGGCTGAGCTTTCGCCCGGTCGTGAAGTCGAGCTGACGCCCGTCAACGTCGGTGACTGCCCCACCCGCCTCGCTCACCAGCAGCGATCCAGCCGCATGGTCCCAGATGTTCTCGACGTATCCGCCGATCGGCAGGCGCAGGTAGATCGAGGCATCGCCGCGAGCTACGAGGCCATATTTGACCTGGCTGTCGACACGGATCGGCTCGGCGGTAATGCCGAGCAGGCGAGCAACCTCCGCGGCCTCCGGCTGCGACGAATGCCCCGGCTCGACCGACTCGGCCCAGCGAGCGACATGAACGTCGGAGATGTTGGAGACATGGATCGATCGTTCGGCCGCCTGCCCGCCCTCGCTGACCTCGCCGGCGTCGTCGAGCGGCAGCTGCCAGGCGCCGCCGCCGCGCTCAGCCACGAACAGGCAGCCGATGCCCGCCACCGGATCCGCGGCGTCAACCGCGAGGTTCGGACAACCGAGCACGCCGAGTACGACCTTGCCCGCCTCGATGAGCGCGAGCGCCACGGCGTACTGGCCGCCCCGCAGGAAACCCTTGGTGCCATCCACCGGATCGACCGTCCAGTGCCGGCCGGCGGGCCCGGCCTCGTCATTGCAGCGGTCCAACGCCTCGCACAGGCCGTCGAGGTCGATCTCCGTGCGGAGGGCCGACACGTGCTCCAGCACCGCCTGGGCAATCGGCGAGCCCGGGGCGCTGCGCAATGGTCGAGCGTCCTCTTCGCCGGCGATCGGATCGTTCGGGAAGGCGTCGGCGAGCGCCAGGCTGACGACCGCCTGCGAGCCAAGGTCGGCGACGGTCACGGGAGACGCGTCCGACTTGGCAGTCGCGTGCTCGGGGCTGAACGACGCCCGCACGGCGCGGCACAGCCGGCTGGCGTCCCGGACCGCCGCGATAGCGACCCGGCGCTCGTCCGCGAGTCGCGCCGGGGTCACGCTCCGGCCGCGTCCCCCGCTGCCACGGGCTGTGGCTCGGGTTTCGCGGACGACTCGGGCTGAGCTGCGGCTTCCAGCTGAGGCTCGGGACCTGGGTTGCCGGACGCGTCGCGCGCGGCATCCAGGCGCTCGGTCAGCAGGTCCATGGGAGCCTTCAGGCCAGTCCACAGTTCGAACGCGGCGGCGCTCTGGTGGAGCAGCATGAGGTCGCCGTTCATCACGGCGGATGCCCCGGCGGATTTCGCCTCGCGCAGGAGCCGGGTCTCCTTCGGGGAGTAGAGCAGGTCCAGGACCATCAGGTCCGGCAGCAGCAGCTCGGACGGGATCGGGGTCTCGCCGGGGTCGCGTCCCACAGAGCTGGCATTCACCAGGACCTTCGTCTTGGCCAGCTCCGATTCGATCACGGACTCGTGCCAGGGCATGGCGCGCAGCTCCATGTGGGCTGCGCTCTTGCCGAAATGCCGCACCAGGCCCTCCCCGCGATGCAGGTGGCGGTTGAAGACGATGACCCGCTGGAACCCCGCGGTGATCAGGCCGTACACGACGGCCCGGGCGCCGCCGCCCGCGCCGAGCACGACCGCCATCCGAGGCATCTTCTGCTTGCCGACGAGCGCGTCGAGGGTCGGCCGGAAGCCGAGCACGTCGGTGTTGTGGCCAACCAGCCGGGTGCCCTCGCGGGTGATCGTGTCGACTGCGCCGGTCGCGTGCGCCTCCTCGGTCAGCCGATCCATCATCGGGACCACGCGCTCCTTGTAGGGAACCGTGATGTTGGCGCCCAGGTAGTCGTCCGCGCGCAGCTCGGCGATCGTCTCCGGCAGCTCGATCAGCGGGCGATCCAGCGGCTCGTAGGTCGCGTCCACCTTGAGCGCATCGAAACAGGCCTGCTGAAGCACGCCTGAAAGCGAATGCGCGACGGGGTGTCCGATGAGGACGACGCGTTTGGCCATGCGTTCACACTCCAGGACGGCCCAACAGCGCGTGAGCCGAAGTCAAGATCCAGATCCAGGGATGCTCTCGAGATGGGAGCGTCGTCATGCCCGCGGGACACCGGGGACGCGGCAGGCGCAGTGCCTCCCAGGTCGATGAGAACCGGAATGATACGCCTCGCGGAGTGCCCCGGCCAGCGGGAACTGGGTGCTATCATCGGCGCCCGTCGGTTTCGGAGAGGTCGCATAGAGGCCGAGTGCGGCGGTTTGCTAAACCGTTAAGTGGGGTAACCTGCTTCGAGGGTTCGAATCCCTCCCTCTCCGCCACCTCCCAAGCGAGGCCGGCGATCCGGGCGCCCGTAGCTCAGTGGATAGAGCGTCAGGTTGCGGACCTGAAGGTCGTGGGTTCGAGTCCCGCCGGGCGCGCCAACATCCGATCATGAAACGGCCCCGAGAATGCGTCTCGGGGCCGTTCTGAGTTTCGGGCCTGACGTCGCATCAGGAATGGCGAACTGCCTATGGCGTGACGGTCACGACCGTGAACATGCCCTGCTGGAAATGCCCGGGGATGTTGCATACGAAGAGGTAGGTGCCGGGGACCGTCAGGTCGACCGTGCGTGCCTGCGAGCCGGACGGCTCGATGTTGTCGCCGTCACTGACGAGTGTCACGCCGGGGCCGTCTTCAACGATGCTGCCGGCGCTGTCCTTGGGGTAGGCAGTCACGGCGAGGTCGCTCTTGAAGACGAGGAGCTCGTGTGGGGCGGTGCCCGCATTGGTGATCGCGAAGTTCACCTGGCCCGCCTTCATGGTGCTGGCCATCACGACCTTCCACTCGCTGAGGCCGACGGACTGCACGCCCGACGGTGCGGACGGCGCCGCTGCGCTCGGCGCCGCTGCGCTCGGCGCGGCTGCGCTCGGCGAATCGGAAGGCGTTGCTGCGCGGCTTGCGCAGGCCCCTGACAGAACGGCCACCAAGAGGAACAGGACGGCGATGCGGAGTCGATGCACGGTGTTCTCCCAGGAATGAGGTCGAACGCCGGCAGTTCGAGAGGTGGGTTGGCGGTCAGCTCGGTTGGAGCAAGCCATGAGGCCCGGCTATCAATCGGGCTACTCTAGGTTTGGGCACCGCGACGCGAACGTGCCACTCGGCCCTATCGACGGGGGCCAGCCGGGCCGAACGGCAGGGGCCGTGGCGACCTTCCGTGAGCCCAGACAGGCTCGCCGGTCTATTTCCTGGTGCGATCCTCTCGCATCGAGGGGAAGGGCTTGGTCAGTGGCTTGAGGTCCTCGTCGTCCTTCAAGTGGGGACGCGGCCCCTTTCCACGCTGTCCGACGATCTGGCTCGCGGCCAGTGCCTGGGCGAGGATGTGGCCTTCGGTGTCATCTGAGGCCGTGGCCTCATCCCTGATGGGCCCGGTAGCGGACTTCCCTGTCGCGGCTTCGACGTCGCTCGGTCGATCGTCGGGCATCTCCCGCCTCCTTCGCAGCTCGGATTCGATGTGGGCACTGTACGGCAGAGCGGTGTGGTAAACGGTCGTGACCGCGACCGGCCGGGCGTCGCACTGGCGACACTCCACGCCCACTTGATGGGCGATCCCCGACAATCGGTGAATGACGTTCGACTGCGCCGTGATCGGCGCCGGCCATGCCGGTCTCGCCGCCAGCTGGCACCTCGCCCGGCATGGGATCGAGCACGTGGTGTTCGAGCAGGGACATGTCGGGGAGACGTGGCGGACCCAGCGCTGGGATTCGTTCCAGCTCAACTCGCCTGGCTGGGCCAACGCGCTACCGGGTGACGCGCTGCCGGTCGAGCCTCCCGACGGGTTCCTCGGCCGGGACGCCTGGATCGACCGGCTCGCCGAATACGCCGTGGTCCAGCGGCTCCCTGTTCGGGAGGCGACCCGGATCGCCGGCCTGGAGAGTGGCGACGCTCAACGGCCATTCCGCCTGCGAACGGACGGCGGCGAAGAGATCGGGGCTCTGACAGTCGTCGTCGCGGCCTATGACCAGACTGTCGAGCAGCTGGCGGACCCGCGCGCGCGTTTCGCGGCTCTGCCCATGATCTCCGGCGTCGGGCGCTACGGTCACACCCTGAGCCTCCAGCTGCTCGCGGATCGAGGGGCTGCGCTCCTTGGCCGTCTCCGAGCCATCGAGGATGGCTGCGTCACGTTCGCGGACGATCTTCGCGCGAGCATCTCCCTGGGCGATCAGAGCTCGGCGCAGTTCCGCGCCCAGATCGAAGGAACCATCCTGGCGCGGCACCTGGACGCGCCCGATCCCGACCCCGACCCCGCGGACGACCCCTTTTCCGACCTCGAGTCGCTCGACTCCCCGAGCGAGATCGATCTCGACGCGGAAGACATCCGGACGGTCATCTGGGCGACCGGCGTCCGTGCCGACCTGTCGTGGATCAAGGTGCCGGTCACCGATTCGAGCGGTGCGCTGCCCTGCGATGGCGGCCGAACCCCGGTTCCCGGTCTCTGGCTCACTGGCATGCCGTGGCTCCGCACGCGCAAGTCGGGAATCATCATGGGCGCGGCCGATGATGCTGGCGCGGTCGTCGATCAGGTCGCCGCGCATCTGGCCAGCCACGCTTGACGTCGTCCTGGAATGCGTCAGGGCTGGTCCTGACGCGCCGTCAGCTCAACCGGGCCCTGCTCGATCGTCAGCTCCTGATCGAGCGCTCCAGCCTTCCGGTTCGCGACGCGATCGAGCAGGTCGCCGGGCTCCAGACGCAGTACGCGCCGTCGGGCTACGTGGGGCTCTGGACGCGGCTCTCCAACTTCAAGCGGGACGAGCTGACGGCCGCGCTCGAGGATCGGAGCGTGGCGCAGGCCACGCTCATGCGTTCGACAATCCACATCGTTTCGGGGCGCGAGTACTGGCGCTACGCCATCGGGGTGCGGCAGGCGCGGCGCGAGTGGTTCCTGAAGGTGCAGCGCGGCGCCATCACGGACGCTGATGCCGAGGCTGCGGCAGAGCGGTTGCGAGCCGCACTCGCCGGTGGGCCGCGCAGCGTCAGGGAGCTCGGCGAGCTGGCCTCCGGCTTCCTCGGCAGCCAGGGGCTGTGGGTCGACCTGGTGCGGGTGCCGCCGTCGGGCACCTGGGAGCGCCGCCGCGCGGATCGCCTTGGGCTGGCCGACGATTGGGTCGGACCCTGTGACGCCCGCGAAGACGACGGTCTTCGGCATATCGTCACGGCCTACCTGCGCGGCTTCGGCCCGGCCGCGTGGCGGGAC
>JBBRYO010000045.1:0-19606 GCA_038237595.1 Candidatus Limnocylindrales bacterium
CAGGTGACCTGGCAATCCTCGAGCCGCCCGATCGAGAGCGGCGCCGACATGTGCGGGCAGCGGTCGTCGGTCGCCACGATGCCCGAGGCGGTATGCGCGATCAAGACGTCCAGGTCGCCCTCGGTGACGCGCCGCATCGCGCCCGTCGGCAAGTCGTCCAGGCCGAGGACCCGCCGGTAGCGGGCATCGCGCGTCCCGGGCGCCTGGAGCGCAGGCGGAAACTGCAGGACCCGTGGCGTCGTCATCGGCGCCCACATCCTAGCGCCGGCCGGCGATCTCCCTCCAGGGGTCGATGAAGGAAGCTCAACCGTTTCAGGCAGCCTTCAGACACCATGCCGCTGCTAGCTTCCGCCCGTCGATGTCGAGTGGCGAGGAGGAGGCCGCCCGACATCGACCAAATGAGAGGTGCCCAGCAATGGGTCGTTCATCGAAGGCAGGCCGCGCAACGTTCGTTGGCGCGGCCGTTCTGTTTCTGCTCGTGCTCGTCGCGTGCTCAGGCTCGGAGTCGAGCGCTCCGGTGACGCAAGACGAGGGAGCGGGAAAGCCGCCGGCAGGGGCGCCGGCTCCGGTAGCCACCGCGGCGCCGCCCGCGGACGGTGCCGCCGTTTCCGGAGCCCTCATCGTCCGCACCGGCACGCTCGAGCTCCAGGTCAAGGACGTCACCGCGGTCGTGACGCAGGCCCGTGACCTGGTGGCGTCACTCGGTGGCTATGTGGCAGGGTCTGAGGAGACCAACCAGGGCGAGAAGCACGTGGCCACCATCACCTACCGCGTTCCGGTCGACAAGTGGCAGGACGCCGTCACGGGGCTTCGCGGTCTGGCCGACCAGGTCGTCCATGAATCGACCCAGGCGGAGGAGGTGACCTCGCAGGTTGTCGACGTCAACGCCCGGCTAGACAACCTGCGTGTCTCGGAGTCGTCGCTCCGCGACATCGCGGCGCGCGCGGGCACGATTCCCGATGTGCTTGCCGTCCAGGACAAGCTGACGGAGGTCCGCGATCAGATCGAACGGCTCACCGCGCAGCAGAACGATCTCACCGGCCGGGCCGCGCTGGGCACGCTCGAGGCGATCTGGGAGACGCCCGTGGTCGCGGTGGCCGAGGTGCAGAGCGGGTGGGACCTGGGCCGGGAGATCGACCACGCGGCCGCGCAGACCGTGCGGGCCGGGCAGGCCGCAGCCAGCTTGCTGGTGTGGCTGGTCGTCGTCGGCGTGCCGGTCTTCGGACCGATGCTGCTGATCGGCGTGGTCGTGATCGTTCTGCTGCGGCGCTGGATCGCACGGATCCCGCCGCGCCCAGAACATCCCGGTTGGGGACCCATCGGCCCCGGCCCCACGCCGCCTCCGGGGGACTCGGGACCGGGCGCGTAGCGGGGAGAGGCCGCGACGGGAGAGGCCGTGCGACGGGGAGAGGCCGTGCGACGGGGAGAGGCCGTGCGAGGTGTCCCGCCTCGTAACCGGGTCCCGCCTGGGGCAAGAAAACGCCGCCCGGGTTCCCTCAGCGGGTCCCGGGCGGCGTTCGGTTCAGGGTGCTATTCGGCCATGGGAAGCGGCTCCACTGGGCGACCGCTTGCCTGTGCTCCGCGCGGCACCATGCCGCGCAACGGCACCTCGGGGAGCAGCGCGACAACCGCGATCAACGCCAGGACCGTGGCCCCGAGACCGAACCAGAACGTGTCGGCGATGGCCAGCGAGAAGGCCTCGTGCAGGCCCGCGATGACCTTCGGAACCAGGTCCGCCGGCAGGAACTGACCCAGGACTTGGCTGAGGTCGGTTCCGGCCGCCGTCAGCTGGCTGCCACCCCCGGCCGTGGCCTGAGCTGCAACCTGGTTTGCGACCTGGGGCGGCACACCCGCCACCACGAGCTGCGGCAGCAGCTTGTCCGTGAAGCTCTGGCCGAAGATGGTGCCCACGATCGCCAGGCCGATGGAACCGCCGATCTGGCGGAAGAACGTCAGGCTGCCAGTCGCCACACCGAGCTTGTTGAACGGAACGGCGCTCTGGATGACGATCGTGAAGACCGAGAGCGTGGGCCCGATGCCCAGTCCGGTCACGAACATCCAGATCCACAGGATCGGAAGGTCGGTCTCCGCCCGCAGGTTGGTCAGCAGCACGATGCCGATGCCCATCGTCGCGAGCGCCGCGATCGCCAGCAGCCGGTACTTGCCGGTTCGGCTGACGAGCAACCCGGACCCGATCGAGCCCAGGATGACGCCGGCGAGCAGTGCGAGGATCTGGAGGCCTGAGTCCGTCGGGCTCGCGCCCTTCACGAACTGGAACCAGCGCGGCAGGAAGATGATCGAGCCGAAGAACCCGATGCCGGCCAGGAACGTGGCGAGGATCGTCACGCTGTAGCCGCGATTGCGGAACAGGTCAAGCGGGATGATCGGCTCCGCGGCGCGCGACTCGATGAAGAGGAAGACTGCGCCGAGCACGACCGAGACGGCGATGAGTCCGCCGACCCAGGGCGAGGTCCACGCGTCCGAGGCCTTGTTGGTCAGTCCGATCATGAGCGCGGAGACAGCCACGGTGAAGACGACCGCGCCGAGATAGTCGAGGCTGCGATGCGAGCCCTGTCCGCGGATCGTGGGCAGGTACTTGTAGACGATGTAGAGCGTCACCGCGCCGATCGGCAGGTTGACGTAGAAGATGGCGTGCCAGGTGACGTTCTCGGTCAGCCAGCCACCGAGCAGCGGGCCGATGATCGACGAGAGGCCGAAGATGGCACCGAAGAGACCCTGGTACTTGCCGCGCTCGGCCGGCGTGAACAGGTCACCGATCACCGCCAGCGAGATCGGGAAGAGCGCGCCTGCGCCGATGCCCTGGATGCCGCGGAAGAGGATGAGGCTCTCCATGTTCCAACTGAGGCCGGACAGCGCCGAGCCCGCGAGGAAGATGGAAACGCCGATCAGCAACATCAGGCGGCGGCCGTAGAGGTCCGACAGCTTCCCGTAGAAGACGCCAGTGATCGTGGCCGTCAGCAGGTAGATGGTGACGACCCAGGTGTAGAGCTCGTTGCTGCCCTTGAGCTCCGCAACGATGCGCGGGAGCGCCGTACCGACGATGGTCTGGTCGAGGGCGCTCAGGAAGATGCCAAGCAGGATGGCAAAGAGAATCTCCATCTTTCGGCGATGCGAAAGCAGGAGTGCGGGGTCCTTGGCCGCCTGGTCGGCGACGTAGCCGGGGGATTCCATATCGAGTCGGTGCTCCTCTCCTCTGCGGGATTCGTGGGTGGGTGATGTTGTCAGCGCTGGGGGCGGGCTCCGCCGGTCCGACGAAGGTCGGGGGCACACGGCGCCGCCCCGGCGACGTCCGGCGGGATCTCCTCGGCGGCACGTCGCATCGCCTTGAATGCGGCCTGGCAGGTGCGACGCTCGCCAAGGCCCATGGAGCGGAGGACCTTCCGCAGGTAGTTGCGCCGCATCTCCTGGACCTCCGCGACGCTCGCGGTGCCCTTGACGGTCGACTTGACGAGGACGATCCGGCGGTCCTCCCCATCGCGAATCCGCTCCACGAGCCCGCGCTCCTCCATGCGATCGATGATTCCGCTCAAACTGGGGAAGGAAACGTCGAGCATTCCGGCGAGCCGGCTCATCGGCATCTGGTCGTGTTCCATGAGCAGCATCAGGACGAACATGTGGGTCTTGCTGATCGTGCGGTCGTGCCAGACGGCAGCCTGGTATTGCCGCACGATGAGGGGCTCGAGTTCGCCGATGATCTCCTCGACCAGCTCGTTGCCCGCAGGGGCGGACAACGGGGCGTTTGCCGGAGCTGGCTGGTCGGAATCGCTGGTTGCTGTCACGTGAAGCATTATCCACAGATGAATGGTTGTGTCAACGGAAAGTGTTCGCAAGGCGCGAACTATCTGCGGCGCGCCGCAAACAAGGGAGGGAATCGAGCCCATGCGATTCGCACTGATGACCGAGCCCCAGCAGGGCTACACCTACGACGAGATCCTGGCGATGGCCCGCACCGCCGAGGAGGCTGGCTTCGAGGCCTTCTTCCGATCCGACCACTACGCCAGCTTTCCCGGCGAGGGCGGGCGCCCGACGACCGACTGCTGGACGACGCTGGCCGGCCTGGCCCGGGACACGTCGAAGATCCGGCTTGGCTCGCTCGTTTCCCCCGTCACGTTCCGGATCCCCGGCTCCTTCGCCAAGGTCGTTGCGACCGTGAACGAAATGAGCGGCGGGCGAGTCGAGATGGGCTGCGGCGCCGGCTGGAACGATCTCGAGCACGCGCAGCTGGGCCTGCCGTACCCGGAGGTGGCCGAGCGGGTCGACATGCTCGAGGAGGAGCTCGAGATTCTGCACGGCCTGTGGGACGAAGAGGACGGCTGGTCGTTCGAGGGCAAGCACTGGCAGGTCCGTGGCGCGCACTTCCGCCCCAAGAGTCCGCGGCCGAACCTGATCGTCGGCGGTGTGGGCAAGCCGCGCTCCCTGCGGCTCGGAGCTCGCTACGCGGACGAGTACAACGTGAGCTCGTCGGAGCCCTCGCAGGTGGGTGCCGTCTACGCGCAGCTTGCCGAGGCGTGCCGCGCGGTCGGGCGAGACCCGGAATCGATCGTGCGGTCCGCGATGGCGGGCGTGCTGATCGGTCGGACCGAAGCAGAGGTCCGGGAACGCACAGCCGCCCAGGTCGCGCTCTTCGGGGGCCCGGACGACGACGCCGACGAATGGATGGAGGAGCGGCGCAGCCGCTGGGTAACCGGAACGCCGGATCAGGCCCGGGCCCGCATCGCCGAGTACGAGGCGGCCGGCGTGCAGCGCCTCATGCTCCAGACGTTCCTGCCGCGCGATCTCGACCAGGTGCGGCTGATGGGCGAAGTGGCCTTCGGCGATACCTGAGGAGGGAGGTGCCGCCGGCCTCGACCATCAGTGGTCGATCGCGCTGGCGAAGCTGGGTGCCAGGCCGGTCGGAATCGACCTGTCCGAGCGGCAGCTCGAGCACGCGAGGCGGTTGATGGCCGAGGCCGGCGTCGACTTCCCGCTGCTGCACGCCAGCGCCGAGGCGGTGCCGCTGCCGGACGCCAGCTTCGACATCGTGTTCTGCGCCCACGGCGCGATGAACTTCGCCGATCCGCCTCGCACCGTTCCGGAAGTCGCGCGTCTCCTGCGACCGGGAGGCCTGTTCGCATTCAACCGCGGGTCGCCCATCGAGTCGATCTGCTGGCCGCTCGATGGCGACCATGTCGGCGACCGCCTCGTCCTCGACTACTTCGGCATGCGCGAGATCGACGACGGCGACGAGATCACGTTCCAGCTGCCCTACGGCGAATGGATCCGGCTCTTTCGTGCCAACGGCTTCACGATCGAGGATCTGCTGGAGCCACGACCGTCAGCGGACGCGTTGAGCACCTATCGCAACGCCGACGAGCGAGCCTGGAGCCGCCGCTGGCCGGCCGAGGAGATCTGGCGACTGCGGCTCGATCGATAGGGCGGGGCACGCAGCTCTGCACGCCCGGCGCTACCTCACGCGGCCGGCGCGTCGGAGCGGCCAGTAGCGGAACCACGGCTGACCCTGCACCGTGACCGGATCGATCGAGCCGAACGTACGCGAGTCGGTGGAGGCGTCCGGCGCATCGCCGAGAAGACGCAAGCGACCGTCAGCGTCGACGGAGCCGACACGCTTGACGAGCAACAGATCCGCCTGCCGGGGGTCGGGCGCGAGAATCAGGCTCCCGGGTTCGGGTGGCCGGCGGGCGTAGGCGTCCGGATCGACGAGCAGCCAGTCGCCGGGCTCCAGCGCGGGCTCCATGCTTGTGCCCTCGACCGCGACGCGCGCGTTCCAGGAGCGCCTGACTCGACGCACGTGCCGCTTCGAGGGCGGCGCGGCAAAGATCGCGATGAGCGCCGCGAAGAGCGCAACCGGGAAGCGGCGCCTCTTCCGGCCTGTCAGCACGTCAGCATGTCAGCATGTCAGCGTGTTAGCGCGATAGCGTGCTAACACGACGCACCAAGCGGGCGGCACCCTTCCTGCCCGATGGCAACCCCAACCGGCGGGCCTTCGCGGCCCACCCGTCACGCTACTCCGGGCGTCAGCTCGGCTGGAGGCGCGTGGTGGCGGGCCCGCCCGTCGCCTTCCACATCTCGTCGATCTTGTCGATCAGATCGAGCAGCTTCTGGGCTTCGGCGAGGTCGACGGTGCGCTTGACCTGGGATGCCTGCTTCGAGGCCTTCCAGCACGTGTCGTGGAGGTCCGGGAACTTCTCGACGTGCTCGGGCTTGAAGTAGTCGTGCCACATCACGTCGATGTGGTGCTTGGTCAGCTCAGCCCGCTCCTCCTTTACGTCGATGCAGCGGGCGCGGAAGACCTCGTCGCTCGAGTCGAGGTACTTCTGCACGATCTTGTAGCAGGACTCTGCCTCGATCCTGGCCTGGGCCGGATCGTAGACGCCGCAGGGGATGTCGCAGTGGGCGTGGGCGGTGCGTCGGGGAGCGAGCGCTCGCAGCAGGCGTTCCATCGGGTCACTCCTTCGTGGGTGGGGCGCCCGGGTGGTGATTTGGGCGCCGCGGTTTGGCGATATCCGTGTACCCGGCGATTGTGCCACGCGAGCCGGAGAGCGCCGCCCTATCGCGAGACGCCGCGATGTGACAAGCACGCCGATCTTCGCGCGCCGATCTTCGGCGCGCCCCTCAATGACCGAAGATCAGCGTCGGCAAGGCCAATGAAATCGAGAGCAGCGTGATGGCGACCGTGGCCCGCTCGCGGCCGAGGCGCGACACGACGAAGGCGCCCGGGATCATCGGCCCAATCGAGCCGGCGACGAGCGGCACGACGATCCACCAGTCGGCGACGATGCCCTTGAACGCGCTGGCGCTGATGATGTAGGCAAGGACCGCCGCCGAGGCCATGAAGACGCGTGCGAAGAGCGAGGACCCGATCGCCTGGCGCGGATCGATTCGCGTGAGGATCAGCAGCTTGACGCCGATCGGTCCCCAGCCGGCCCCGGAGATCCCCGAGGCGAACCCTGCCAGTCCGCCGATCCCGGTGATGCGGGCAAACGGCACGTCCGCCTCGTCGCGGACGGCGCCGAGGCGACCCATGCGCAGCGTGGTGAGCACCAGGATGCCGACGATGACGATCATCCCCGAGACGACCCGTGCGATGTCGTCCTTCGAAAGGATGGCCGCGCCGCGCAGGTAGCTGGACACGAAGGGCCCGACGAAGGAGCCCGCCACGCCGCCGATGATCAGCGGCACCGCCAGCCGGCGGCTGAAGTTGCCGAGCCGGTAGTGCGTACCCGCCCCGATCGGGATGACAAGGACCTGGAGGAACAGCGAGAGGGCCGCCGCGAACAGCGGATCGATGGGCGGACGGATGAGCAGGAGCCCCGGCACGAGCACGCCGCCGTACACCCCGATCGCGGTCGACGAGAGGCCGGCGACGACGGCCACGATCGACGCGTAGAAGATGGGCGGCCGTTCCGAGGCGGGCGCCAGGATCGCCGTGACGACGATCGCCACGATGCAGAGCAGGGGAATGAGGATGACCGCGATGACGCCGAGCTTGGCGAGGCCGCTCGCCGCGCGGAAGCGCTCCCTCAGGCCGGGGCGCTCGATGGGGGCGCTCGGAAGGTCGGCCTTCTGTGCCGGAACCGGGGCCTGGGCTGATGCTCCGGCCGACTCAGTCACGCTGGGTATACTACCGACTGCCCACGTGGTTTGACTTTCTCTATCAGCATGGTCGCCAATCCTCAATGATTGAAACCGCAGAGATCTCCGAGCGCGCCCTGGCCCGCGGCCTGACCCATCTCGACGCGCTGGAAGCCGAGTCCGTCTTCATCATGCGCGAAGTCGCCGCAGAATTCGAGCGTCCTGTGCTGCTCTTCTCTGGCGGCAAGGATTCGATCGTGCTGCTGCGGCTCGCAGAGAAGGCGTTCCGGCCGGCGCGCTTCCCGTTCCCCATCATGCACATCGACACGGGGCACAACTTCCCGGAGGTGCTCGAGTTCCGCGACCGTCGCGTGGCCGAACTGGGGGAGCGGCTCATCGTCGCCTCGGTGCAGGAGTCGATCGACAAGGGCCGCGTGAGCGAGGAGCCGGGCAACCCGTCGCGCAACCGCCTCCAGACGACGACCCTGCTCGACGCAATCCTGGAGCACGGGTTCGACTCCGTCTTCGGCGGCGCGCGGCGCGACGAGGAGAAGGCCCGCGCAAAGGAGCGCGTCTTCTCGCTCCGCGACGAGTTCGGGCAGTGGGAGCCGAAGGCGCAGCGACCGGAGCTCTGGAGCCTCTACAACGGCCGGCTGCGCAAGGGCCAACACATGCGCATCTTCCCGATCTCGAACTGGACCGAGATGGACGTCTGGCAGTACATCGAGCGCGAGGGCATCGAGGTGCCGTCGATCTACTTCGCCCACGAACGGGACGTCTTCCGGCGCGACAACATGTGGCTCTCCACGAGCCCGTTCCTGCCCAACGGCCCCGACGAGGCGGTCGAGCGGATGGTGGTGCGCTACCGCACGGTCGGCGACATGACCTGCACCGGGGCCGTCAGCTCGACGGCCGCCAACCTGGCAGACGTCATCGTAGAGGTGGCCGCCGCCCGGATCACCGAGCGCGGCGCCACCCGTGCCGACGACGCCTTCTCCGAGACGGCCATGGAAGACCGCAAGCGCGAGGGCTACTTCTAGTGGCAAGCGACGGTCGGACCCCGGACATGCCGGGAGCCGACCGCTTAAGCGCGCAGCAGCGGCCAAAGGCCGGCTGCGGAGGAAACTGATGGACCTGCTGCGCTTCTCCACGGCCGGGTCGGTCGACGACGGCAAGAGCACGCTCATCGGGCGCCTGCTGTACGACTCGAAGGGCATCTTCGAGGACCAGCTCGCGGCGATCGAGCGAACCAGCCGCCGGCGCGGGTACAGCCAGGTCGACCTGGCGCTGCTGACGGATGGGCTGCGCGCGGAACGCGAGCAGGGCATCACCATCGACGTCGCGTATCGCTACTTCGCCACGCCGCGCCGCAAGTTCATCATCGCGGACACGCCAGGCCACGTTCAGTACACGCGCAACATGGTCACCGGTGCCTCGACGGCGGACCTCGCGATCGTCCTGGTGGATGCACGCAAAGGCGTCCTCGAGCAGTCCCACCGCCACGCGTTCATCGCCGCGCTGCTGGGCATCCCGCACCTCGTGGTGGCGGTCAACAAGATGGACCTGGTCGGATACGACGAGGCCGTCTACGACCGGATCCAGGACGAGTTCAGCACCTGGGCGGCCAAGCTCGACGTGCACGACATCCAGTTCATCCCGATCTCGGCGCTCCACGGCGACAACGTGGTGACCCGGTCGCTGGCCATGACCTGGTACCAGGGCCCCTCGCTGCTGTACCACCTGGAGCACGTCTACATCGCGTCGGACCGCAACCTCATCGACGTGCGCTTCCCGGTGCAATGGGTCATCCGCCCGCAGACCGACGAGCACCACGACTACCGCGGTTACACGGGGCAGATCGCGGCGGGCGTCTTCAAGAAGGGCGACGAGGTGGTCGTGCTGCCGTCCGGCAAGCGCACGCGCATCAAGCGCATCGAGACCTTCGACGGCGAGCTGGAGACGGCTGCGCCGCCGCTGTCCGTGTCGATGCTGCTCGAGGACGACATCGACGTATCGCGCGGCGACATGATCTGCCGCCCGCACAACCAGCCCACAGTGACGAACGAGTTCGAGGCGATGATCTGCTGGATGGCCGACGCGCCCCTGCGCGAGGGCTCCCGGTACACGATCAAGCACACGACCCGTAGCAGCAAGGCCCTGGTCGAGGACCTGCGCTACCGCATCGACGTCAACACCCTTCACCGCGACGAGAGCGCCACCGAGCTCGGTCTCAACGAGATCGGCCGGGTGAAGCTGCGCACGAGCAGCCCCCTCCTGCTCGACGAGTACCGCCTGAGCCGCACCACCGGTGGCTTCGTGCTCATCGACGAGACCAGCCAGGACACTGTCGGCGCGGGAATGGTCGTCCGGGCGGGACCTGAACCCGAAGCCGTCGACGAGGAAGTCGCGGCCGCCTGACGCGACGCCCGGGGCCAGGCTCCAGCCCCTAGAATCGGCGCGTGAGCCAGATGGGTCAGGGCATCGGAACTCCGCCGCGCGCCTGCCCCTTCGTCGCTCTCGAGGAGGATCGCGATCGCCGCGCGAGCGCGCCGGACCCACGCCATCGCTGCTACGCGGTGGCACCGCCGCAGCCGCGCGCTCTGGCCCACCAGGATGCGTACTGCCTCTCGTCGGCGTTCCCGTCGTGCACGTTCTTCCTCGACTGGGCGGCCCGGGCGGCTGCAAACCCGGTCTCAGGGGGAGTGCCGGCGGCCGCGAGCATGATTGCGGCCGGTCCCGGCGCCGAGGAAGCGCTCGATCCGCTTGGGCGTCCGTGGGCCACGCCGCCGCCCTGGGTCGCGCACCCCGAGCTCACGACCACGCGCCCATCCGCACCTCCGAATGAGCAGATCGGAGCCTTTGCGGATGCCTCGGACCACGCTTTTGACCACGATCTGGGCGTCCCGGATCTGCCGCAGCGGCCCGCGAGCCCGCCTCAGCCTGCCTACCAGCCGCCGCCCGAGAGGCCGCCCCCGGCTGCCTACCAGCCGCCGCCCGAGAGCCCGCCCCCGGCTGCCTACCAGCCGCCGATCTACGCCGCCGAGGGCGACCACCAGCCGGCGTTTGCCGGTGCTCCCGCCGCGTCCGCAGCGGACACATGGACGAAGCCTTCAGGGCCCTTCCCCGGAGAGCCGGTTCCGCCGGCGCTGCCGTCGGACACGGCGCTTTCCGGCAGGCTCACCGGTCGACCCGTCGACTCCGGGCCTCCCCCGCGCATCGACCTCCGGGCACGGCCGACCGCGGGGAAAGGCAAGGGCAAGGGCAAGGACGGCTCCGCCGACTGGGCGCGCCCGAAGCGGTTCGAGGCCTATCCGACGCTGGGGCGTCGCATCCGGCTGCGGGGCATTTCGCCGATCCTCGTTGGCCTCTTCGCGCTGATGATCGCGGCGCTCGTGCTGTTCCTGCTACCCGGATTTCTGTCGGGCCGGGGCACCGGCGCAGCGGGCTCCCTGAAGCCGTCGGTCATTGCCACGGTCGCCGCACCGACGCCATCACTTGCGCCGACGCCCCAGAGCTACACGGTCAAGAGCGGCGACACGCTCAGCCGCATCGCGAAGAACTTTGGGCTGACCGCCGAGCAGATCGCGTGCTTCAACGGCATCAAGGTGACGAGCATCCTCCAGATCCACCAGGTGCTGCTCATTCCCCCCGCCGACTACACCTGCGGGCAAAAGGGCGGCACGCCGAAGCCGAGTGCTACCCCGAAACCGAGCACGTCCCAGTACTGACGAGGGGCTTGAAGCCGCTGGGCTCCCGCCGCTCCCGGAGCGCGACGCCTCGCGCCCGCCGCTGCCACGCGCCTCAGCGACTCCGGGCCGCGCTGTCGGGCGGGCGCTCCCCGCCAGCCGCAGATCGCCGAACAGGATTGGACTTCAAGTCAACAACTCCCCCATCCGATGGAGCAGCAGCGACGGTAGCGCGTGACGATCAGACGCGATTTCACGCGCAACCGGCCAGGCCTCACGCAGGAAGTCGAGTCAGCCAAGCTCGAGCTGACGCAACTGGGCTCGCGGATCGTCGCCCTACCCGGTGGTCGATTGTCAGATGACGGCCCCGCTGTTGACTTGAAGTCCAAAGTCGACGGCCGGCCCAGAGTCAGGGCCGGCTCCTCCGTCGATGGCCCCGATCGAGAGAGCATGCCACTCAAACGGGATCCCATAGCCATGCGATCCGGTCACGCTCGACATGGACGGAGAAACCCAAGAGCGAAGTTCGGAACGCCCTACCTGGGCGTGAGGTTGATCGCCGTGATCTTGCCCGCCTCGACGCGGAACGTGGCGTCGAGGTGCTGCGACGGGGCGCCGGGCCGGACGACCAGCACGTCCGCCTCGTAGGTGTTGCCGGTCTCGCGCACCTGCCCGGGGATCATGCGGAAGCCCTGGTCCGCGCGCAGGAACCAGCCGCTCACCTGTTCGGCTCCGCGCAGGGTCCGGACGTTGCCCAGCACGTGCACCCGCATCTCGGTGCGGTCGTCGAAGAGGCCGACTGCCCCGGTCCGATCGCCGGTGTTCAGTCGCTCGAAGAAGTCTTCCATGGTCTCGACGGCACCCATGTCCGCAGTCTAGCGGTCAGAAGCCGCCGCCAGCCCCGCCGCCACCGCCGCCGCTGCCACCGCCCGAGAAGCCGCCACTTCCGCCGGATCCCGAGGACGACGGGGAGTTCCCGATCGTCCCGAGCGCCGACATCATTCCCCCGAAATCCGGGACGACGCTGCTCGAGAAGGCGCCCGGAGCGAAGCCGGCCGCGCCACCGCCACCACCGCCGGAGAAGTTCGAGCCGCCCCAGTACCAGACCGGGAAGTAGGGCGTGACCGGCGCGCTGCCGCGCTGGACGTCTTCGAGCGATCGTTGGAGGACGTCCTCGACCTCCTTGTGCAGGCCGAATGCCACGCCCCAGACCACGGCCTGGTCCGGTGTCACCAGCCACGGAACGGTCTTCGCGGCAACCACCTGGTCCATCGAGCGGGACTGGGCCAGCGTCTTCTGGAGCGTCCGGCGGTACGCGGCGAGCATCGCGTAGGCCATGGCGCCGGCCATCGTCCGCTGCGGCATGGTCCGGGCGATGATGAAAATGGCGATGCCCGCCACCACGAGCGCCGCACCCACCAGCTCCAGGCCGGTGCTCGGCAGGTTGTAGCCGATGATCAGCGCCGCCACGCCGAGTACCAGCACCACGCCGCCGCGGAAGCTCCAGCGCTCGATGGACTTGTCGGGCGGCTCGCGGAACCAGCCCTTCTTCGCGACGTACGCGTCGAGCCTGCGATCGAAGTCGTCGGCGCTCTTCCCGAAGGCAAGCAGCGCGTCGGGATCGATATAGGCATTCGTCTCCCCCGCGGCGATGCCCTGGAGCTTGTCCAGCGCAAACGTCTCGGCCGGGTCGTTCGGGGTGCCGCGGTTCAGGGCAACCTGAGCGTTCGACTCATCGGGCGTGGTCATCTGGATCCCGACCTTGGAATGGAGCAGGCCCTTGTCCTCGCGGAACGCCATCTCGGCGCGGCTGGCCAGGTCGACCATGGCCGTGGTGAGTGCGTGGCGCGTGCTCTTGCCATCCATGACCACGGCGGCGGCGGGCGCGGTCATCTCGGGCGGCGGCGCCGGCATCAGGATCGACGGGTCATCGAGATAGACCGGATCGCGACCGAACCGCAGCCAGCTCCAGCCGGCCCAGCCGACGAGTGCCAGCAGCGCAAGGGGCGCCACCACGAGGCCCACCGCGGCGTCGAGCTGGCGGGCCACCTGCAGCTTTTGAGCGTGCTCGGGAGTGGCCGCGGCGTCGATCGGGGCCATGGCCGCCAGGAGCGCGTTGTCGAGATCGCACTGGCGCAGGAAGGGCACCATCTTGTCGTCGTAGATCGACTGGCGCTCGCTGTTGGTGAGATAGGTCGCCCGGTAGCCTGGCGCGGCGTACAGCTGGACCTGGCCGTGGCACTTGCTCTGGTCGAGGTCGAAGAGGATCGCCATCCCGTCGTCGAAGCCCTTGCGCCCGACGCCCCACTGGTCGATCAGGGCGATCGCATCCGCTTCGGCTTCGGCCGGCGTGTCGCTCGACGGCTTGACCTGCGTGTACACGACGATCTCCGCCCCGGTCCGCTGCTCGATACCGAGGATCGTCCCCTGAACCTGGGCGATGGTGGCGGACTTCAATACGTGCGCGTAGTCGTACACGGTGACGTTGTTCTCCGGTGCCGGATACGGCGGTCCTGCCGGCGGGGCGGGACCTGCGGTGAGCGTCGGCAGGCTCGGGGCAGGGGATGGCGGTGGTGTGGCTCCGGGTGCAACCGAGGATGTGGGCGAGGGTGTGCCCGGACCGATCGTGGCGATGACCCTGGCCAGCCCTGTGCTCAGCGCCGCATCCCAGTTGGCTGACGCGAGCGACGGCGCCATCGTGGCGCTCACGATCAGGTCCAGGGAGGCCTGATCGATCCGCTCGAGGAAGGCAGTGCCTGCTGCGAATCGCACCCTTGCTCCCGCCTTGTCCTTCGTCAGGTCCCAGAACAGCACGGCCCCGTCGCCGCTCGTTCCGCCGATGTTCCACTGGTCCATGAGCGCCTGCGCGTCGGTCTGCACCTGGTCGGCCGTCTTCGACGCGGGCTTGACCTGCGCGTAGACGACGACGTCCGCGCCGGTGTCCTGGAGGAGCGTCGAGAGCTGGGTGGTCATGGCCTGGCGTACGCCAGCCGAGAAGGCGCCGGCCTGGTCATAGATGAAGCGGCCGCTCTGCTGGTCCGGGAAGGGCGGGCCGGGCGTAACGGCGGCGTTCGCCAGCCCCGACGTGAGCAGCAGCAGCACAGCCCAGGCGGCAGCGGCGATCGTGATGGGCCGACGGGCTCCCTGTGCCATCGCGGGGAGCGTATCGCAAGCCCAGACCGGCCGGGCGGCCAATTGCCGGCCGGCCTCAGGCCGTGGCAGCGACCCGGGACACAGGCTCCGCTGCGCGGAGGCGCCGAACCAGCTCCGCGCCGAGCTCATACCGGCCGAAGCTGGGCATGATGTACGTGCCTTGGACGAGCGGCCGCATCTCGGTCAGCAGCTCCATCACCATCTCGAGGCCGACCTCCGCGCCGCGCTCGCCGGCCGACGCCATCGCCGCCCGAACCCGGTCCGGGATGGTGATGCCGGGTACCTCGTTGTGGAGGAACTCCGCGTGGCGCGCCGTGTGCAGCGGCAGGACGCCGAGCAGGACGGGCCGGGGCAGGCGGTCGCCCCAGCGCGCCGAGGCCGCCGTCATGAAACGCTCCCACTGGTCGCGGCTGTAGATCGGCTGCGTCATCACGAGCTGTGCCCCGGCTTCGATCTTGCCGGCGAGGCGATCGAGCTCGTGCTCAAGGTCCTCGGCGGTCGGGTCGAGCGCACAGGCGATCGTGAAGCCGGCTGGCGCACCGATCGGCTTGCCGGCCTGGTCCTCGCCGCGGTTCAGCCGCGCCAGGATCCCGATGAGACCGGTGGAATCGATGTCCCAGATCCCTGTCCCGGTCGGGTAGTCACCGATGCGCGGCGGGTCCCCCGTGAGCGCCAGGATGTTGCGGACCCCGAGTGCGTGCGCCCCGAGCAGCTCCGATTCGAGCGCCATGAGGTTGCGGTCGCGCGTCGTGAAGTGGACGAGGCACTCCAGGTCGAGGTCGTGCTGGATGCCAAAGGCGACGGCCATCGCCCCCATGCGCACACGCGCCATGGCGCTGTCACTGACGTTCACGAGATCCACGCCGGCTTCCTGGAGCAGGCGGGCGGCCTCGATCGTGCGCTCGATCCGGACTGAGCGCGGCGGATCGATCTCGACGCTGATGGCGAAACGGCCGTCGGCCAGGGTCTCGGCCAGGCGCGTGGGGGGAGGCGGAGCGTCGGCGGTCGCGCCGACCGTGGCTGGCTCGACGATCGTCGCCCGCGGAGCGCCCGCGCCGAGCGGGACATTCGCGGCTGGTCGGTGGATGGCCGGGGTGGCGGAGGCAGCAGCGATCGCGGCGGCCGTACCTTCCTCGCGGGCGACGGTGCGGTCCAGCCACTGGCGCATGGCGGCGATGTGGGCCGGCGTCGTGCCGCAGCAACCACCGACGATGCGCGCACCTGCGGCCAGGAAGCGCGGCACGGCCTCGGCGAAGTACAGCGGTCCGGCCGCGTAGACGAACTGACCCTCGACGCGCGACGGCAGGCCGGCATTCGGCATGATCAGCCGGGGCGGCCCGTCGGCGTCCGCGCCCATGCCATCGAGCGCGTCCAGGCAGACCTCGGGCCCGACACCGCAGTTGACGCCGAAACCATCCACGCCGACGCCGGTCAGCGCGGTTGCAGCCATCGCGGGCGTGGTCCCGTCGCTGGCCACGAGCTCCTCCCCGAAGGTCATCGAGGTCAGGACCGGGAGGTCGCACAGAGCGCGTGCCTCCTCCACGCCCATCAGCAGCTCCTCGAGGTCGCTGCTGGTCTCCAGGAGGAGCAGGTCGGCGCCGCCTTCGAGCAGGCCCTCGATCTGCTGTCGAAACGCGGAGCGAACCTCTCGCGCCGGCGGCCGCTCGGGGCTGTGCAGCGGTGCGCCGAGGGGACCGATCGATCCCGCCACGAGGACATCGCGGCCAGCGACGTCCCGCGCCTCGCGCGCCAGTTGGGCGGCCTTGCGGTTCATTCCCCCGGCGCGGGCGGCAAGGCCGTGTGGCGCGAGGCGGAAGCGGTTGGCTCCGAAGGTGCAGGTCTCGATAACGTCCGCACCGGCCGTGATGTACTCGCGGTGGATCGCGCCGATCAGGTCGGGGTGGCTCTCAACGAGCTCGTCGAGCGATGCACGCTGCGGCACGCCCCGGCTGAAGAGAAGCGTTCCCATTGCTCCGTCGATGAGCAGGGGCTTGCGGGCGATGCGCTCGGCGAAGGCGCGGCGGGCGTGGGAGGGCGCGGGCGTGGACATGGTTCGCGAAAGGGTACACGGGGAGTGCCTTGGGACCTGATCACGCGGCCGGTAGCCGGATTGGTGGGATCCGTGCGGGAGTTGGTTACAGGCGGCGGCGACGCTGGACGCGAGGGCCGGATTGCCGGCCTCGGCTACTGTCTGGCCGTCAGCCCCAGGCCGACGTCGCCCGAGCGCAGCCAGAGCGACGCAGCGTCGATCTCCCAGGTGAGGCGGTCGGAACCGAGGGTGGCGACGATGGCGCGCTCGATCTGAGCGGAGGCGCCCGGGCAGGCCTTCTTGGTCAGCGAGATGGATCCGAACGAGATCCCGGTGCCGTCCAGGGCATATGTCCCGCCTTCGGTGTTGCAGCTCGTGTCGACGGCCACGTGCCCGTCCTTGCCGAACTGGAGCGTCGCGCGGAGGCTCGCCGGGAAGGACGAGGCGGTGTCGCCGGACAGGATCGTGGAGACGACCCAGTGGGTGCCGGTGAGCGGGCGGTCGGGATCCGCAGCCTCCCGGTCGAGCAGGCGGCCCACGAGGTCACCCTGGGTCAGCGTCAGCTCGTTCCCGTCCAACGTCATCGTCGGGCCCGAGAGGATGAAAGCGAAGACCCATTCATCCTGGGTCTGGGCGGGCTGCGGGCAGCCAATCTCGGTCTGTGCGGCGTTGGAGGCGATCAGCTTCCCGTCCTCGATGCGATACGTGGCACCGACCGTGTTGCAGCCCGCCGCGACACCGAGGCCGCCACTGGCCCTGAAGTCGAGCCGGATGCGCGTGCCTGGGACGAGCGGACGATCCACGCCTGCCTTCGTGACCGAGAAGGAGAGAAAAGCGCGGCCTTCCAGCGCGTTGGCGCTGGGGAGCGGAGATCCATTCGTGGACGTCGGTGCGGGAGCAGTAGCAGGCGGGCTCGCTGGAGAGGAAGGTGGCGCACCGAGCCCGGCACTGCACGCGGCCAGGAGAAGCGCTGCCGAAAGCAACAGGAACGTCTTGAACACACCGGCCTGACGGTGGGTGATGCCTCGCAGTTCCCGGTTCGTCCGATGAGTCAGTAGATCAACTGGCCCAAGCCGCGAATGTGCTCGCAGCGACTAACGATCCGAGGCACGTCTTCCGATCAGGACACGCGATCTGCGCCTCCAAGATCGACCCGCGCCCGAGCGTAGGACAAACGTGCCCACAAACGAGAGCACGAACAGAAGTTCGAGTTGGCCCTGCGGAGCCGCGGCAGGTCGCACAGCGACTTGAATCGAATCGGTCGGCGGCAAACCAACCAACTTGCGAACGTTATCAACGCTGAGCCGTTGCATACCCGGCATGGTCGAAACGTCCGGAGTTCGGCTTAGAAAGGCGACAGCCGACACCGGACCCTCCACCACGTCAGGAGTGCCTCCGAAGGTGAGCGCGATTTCATCCCCAACCTCAACGAGCAGAAGCGACCTGATGCAGTCGACGGCTGGATCGTCTGTTCGAACGTTCGACAAGTCGAGTGTGGCGGGCTGAAGCCCCCGCAGGATGTCTGTGACCGCCAACCGGAAGGAAACGGGCCTATCGATACGGTCCCGCTCAAGGATCTTCACCACACTCCCGATGACAACACTGTTTGCGTTTGGCACAACGTCTCTGAAGGCGGGCCACTCTTCCCAACGAGAGCACTCTGCAGCCGAAGGAACCGAGGTCGACGCTGTGATCGCGATAACCACGGCCGATCCTATTAACACTCGGCCGAGGAAGGACTTAGGCACAGAGCACCTCGCAGTCACGGATGACGGCCCGCAACTCAGGCACGCCACATGGTAGGCAAAGCAGAGATGATCCCCGGCACGGATCTAGCACCCGGCCTCAAGGCACGGAAAGAGATTCATTCCAAAGTTATTGTACAAAACGTCCTCGTCACGATCCCAAGGTGAATACCAACCTCGACGCTGGCCTTGCGACTCCGGCGGAGGGGGAGAATTGTCTTTGTCAGAGTGGACGTGGGTGCCATACGACGTCTTAGGCATGGAGCCAGTGGCAGGCGAGTACACGACGGCTCCACTGTCGCCAGGATGAGAGTCAAAACTTGCCACATTCGTGGCACGGATGTTTATGCAGGGGTCGGTGTTCGGTGGGCAACTTTCCTTGGTTGCGTTGACAAGCCAAACCGTGCCGCACGTCTTTGGCGGCAGGCCGAGGTTGTAGCTCCCCCAACCCATGCGGCAAATCGGATCCCCTTCCATTTGAAGTAGATATGGTGAGGACGCACGGCAACTGGAATTTCTTGTAGTTGCTGTATCGAGTCCTGGTGGGACATTGGATTGCCCGTGAATAGGACAGTTGGTATGCCACCGTTCAATTGATCGAGATACGCTCCGCCATAGTCGCTCTGTTTGCTGGCGTAGTCCAACGTAGCACGAGCGCGGTCTCGCATTGTCCGTCGATTGGCCAGGTCCGCGGCCTCCGCCGCGCTCAGTGGCACGCCCCAGTTGACATCGGGAAACGACTTTGAGTCGGTTGACGCCGCGATGACGAACGCGCGGTCGGATCGCAGCCCGAACGTCTCGCGGAACTGTGTAGCTTCGTCTATTGCGAGTTCCGACGGTGGTGCCTCCGCCACCGTGACCGCGCGCCCACTCAGGCTTACAAGCGTGAACAGGACGAGAGCAACGCCCGCGATCACCGTGCCCCGAAAGCCGACGAGACGCACGTTCCCTCCGCTCCGCCGGAACGGGACGTTGAGCCGCCCACGTCGCCGAGTGCAGAAACGGTAGACTCGCGACCGTGCGCTCGTCAATGCGCATCACCGCGCACCCGAAGGCTTGAGCGCGGACGTGGTAGTGCGGCCCCGCGCTCTCACCACGTTCAATCGGGCTCCGTTCCAGGTGACCTCGGTCGGGCGCTGGCGCCCGTTGTAGCTCATGGCCATTGACGAGCCGTAGGCGCCGGTGACCCCGATCGCGACCAGGTCCCCGCGCTCGAGTGGCGGCATGGGCGCGGTTCCGAGGTGGTCCGTCGACTCGCATATCGGGCCGTCGATGCGGACCGTCGGCCAGGCGACCCCGTCTGCCCCGGGCTCCACAGCGCGCCCCATCGAGGTGAGCGCCAACATCGGGTGCTCCGCGCCGTAGAGCGCGGGCCGGATCAGCTCGGTCATGCCCGCGTC
>JBBRYO010000046.1:0-18927 GCA_038237595.1 Candidatus Limnocylindrales bacterium
CGCCACGAACAGGAACCCGGGACCCTCCTGGTAGTGGTTCCGACGTGGCAGCCGTCGCGGGTCGGACTTGATCGGCACTGGACCCTCCCTCATGGAGGGCACGGTAGCCAGTCTCATTTGCCCCGGGGAACTTCACTAAGCTGCCGGCATGAGCCCACACACCGCCGAGTACTGGCAGCAGATGAACGACCCGGTGATCGCGTCATTTCGCGCGAACGGCGGCCGGGTCAAGGGCCGAAAGTTCCCGGTGATGCTGCTGACCACCATCGGCGCCAGGAGCGGCCAGCCGCGAATCACGCCGCTCAACTTCAGCATCGATGGCAACCGCCTGGTGGTGATTGCATCCAAGGGTGGCTCACCGACCCACCCTGGCTGGTACCACAACCTGCTGGCCGACCCCGAGGTCACGATCGAGCTTGGCGGTGAGACCTTCCGAGCTCGAGCCGTGCCGGCGGAGGAGCCGGATCGGACGCGCCTGTTCGATGCGCAAGCGGCGCAGATGCCGTTTTTCGACAGCTACCGCAAGCGTGTCAAGGCACGTCAGATCCCGGTCGTCGTCTTTGAGCGCATCGAGTAGTGCCCCGGGGAAAGCCTCAGCCGAACGTGACGATCCGGACGGGCAGATCGGTGATCACCGGGGAGGTGCCCGCGGTGAGATCGCAGACCGCCAGGACCACCGTGTTGGCAGCTGAGACGCAAACTCCGTAGGTCCGTGGCGATCTGGTCGGAGCCGACGGAGCTGATCCGAGGTCGGCTTTGGTGATGCTGCCGTCGAGAATCTCGCTCGAGGCCACGGAGTTGGCGGCGAGGTCGTCTGCCGTCATGGTGTCGTCCTCGATGCGCTGGCCGCCGACCGTGTTCATCGCCAGATCGGCGCCGCTGAGTGACCCGTCCACGATGTGCGCGCCCGTCCACTCGTTCGCGGCGTAGACGGCGCCCGTTGAGAGGGATACGAACAATGCGATCGACGCCACGACGTTGGTAAAGGTGATCCGCGACTTCATTCGTGAAAGCATCGGGGGGCACCTTCACTGGGCATGGACTGGCCGCCCCGTTGGCCGTGCCTGTCTGGGCCCGCCTGGGTGATCGACCTGGATCGGATGCCGAGCTCCTGACACACGGTCGGGCGCTCTCTCAGCTGGGGCGAAAGCGTGTCTTGACATGCCCGGGTGTGTCAGGGTATCTTGACACCATGTCTGATGCGCGAGTCGTTTCGAAGTCACCGCGACCTGTTCGTTTGCGGGATTCCCGTACGTCACCGATCGAATCCACGATCGCTTTCGATCCCGAGGTGGACCCGCGCTCGGCGTCCGAGGCCATTCAGGCACTGATTGGAGTGGAGCATGACATGCGCCTGATGGAGGCCCGGAAGGTGCGTTTGATCGGACTCGCGCAGGAGCACGGAGCGAGTTGGGACGAGATCGGCTCGGCGCTCGAGGTAAGTCGCCAGGCTGCATGGGAGAAGTACCGCGACCGGGTCAGGGAAGTTCTGAACGCCACAGAAGCCCGTGCCCGTCACTCCGAGGAACAGACCCTCGCGAGTGCGGCACAGGTTTTGAAGGAGGTTCGGGCCCGTCGGCGAGACCGGTAAGCACCGTCTGATCCTCGATGCCATGGTGCTGGCCGCTGGCTTCACCTCGCGCCGCGAGCCAGCCTCCTTCAGTCGCCGGCTCGTGGAGCTCGCCTTCGAGGGGACGGTCGAGCTCGTGGTGACCGAGGTCCTCCTCGGGGCGGTGCACGCGGTCCTTGGTGACCCCAAGTTCATGGGGCGGGTCCCTGAGTCCGAGGCGGCACTGTTCATCGAAGGGCTTGCCTCGGTCGCGACCGTGCTGATCCCCGATGAGGGAGTGAAGCACGAGAGGCGCTCACCGACGATCCAGACGACGACTACCTGGCGCACGCCGCAATGCAAACCAACGTCTACCTCGTCACTCGAGACGATGCCGCGAACTTCTCGAAGGTGGAGGGACTGCAGAGCGGTCGGCCTGGCAGCGCACTCCGGCTGCTCGGCGCCTTCGACGAGGACGAAGTCTCCTGAAGGCTGGGTCACGCAAGTCGATGGCGGCGTCTGATACGTAGTGCGTAACTGACGGCGGTCTTCCGGAGCAAGCGACAGGACCCCGCCAACGTTCTGGGCCGTCGACGGGGTCCCTGGCGCGACGTGCCCCACGTGACAACAGGCGAAGCGCGTCGCGTTGCCGAGTCTCGCGGTCACCGATCGCAACTTCCAGAGGCTGGAGTCGATCCCAGTGCGTGGGCGCCTACATGCCGCAGCGAGCGTTGCCCGGCCGCGCCCGCCGTTGGTGTCCCCAGAGTTGGTGTAACAGCGGAGCCGTGCCACCGTGCGCTGCGAGCACGGTGGTGATGGCCGAGAAGCCCGCGAGACGCCCATTGCCCTCTTGACTTCCGTCTGAAACGCGTTACATTTCCGTTCTTATGCAACGCGTTACATCACGGGTGACGTGACCGAAGGAGGGGTGGGTGGCCGCGACTATGCGTGATGTCGCCGCTCGTGCTGGCGTCTCAGTCGCGACGGTTTCGCGGGCGCTTGCCGGTTCGTCGCTCGTCGCTGCCGGTGTTCGCGAGCGCGTCAAAGAGGCGACCGAGGAACTCGGTTACGTCGCCAACCGGCTGCCGGCGAACCTTCGCGCGAAGGGTGTGCGGATCCTCGCGCTGGTGGTTGGCAACATCCGGAACGGCTACTTCTCGGACCTGATCGACGGCACCGTCGAGGCCGCCCACGAAGCCGGCTTTCCCCTGATGTTCGGTGACTCGGACGAAGACCCGGAGCGCGAGTCGGAGATCCTCGAAGAGCTCGCCGCGGAGCGTGTCGCCGGCGTTCTCCTCGCCAGCTCGACCGGATCCACGAAAGGCTTACGCCGGCTGTTGGACCTCGACATCCCGGTTGTCGCGGTTGACCGACGCCTGCCCGGTATGCCCGTCGACACCGTCACGATAGATGGCGAACGTGGCGAGTACTGCGCGGTACAGCATCTGATCGGCCTTGGCCACCGCCGCATCGCGATGATGGGCGGGCCCATCCATCTGAGCACGCTGGCGGACCGCGAACACGGCTATCGGCGCGCGCTCGAGGACGCCGGCATCGACGTCGATCCAGCGCTGATCGCCCACGGCGACCTGCGCGAGGAGACCGCCCTCGATCTCACTCCGCAGCTGATGGCCGCCGCGGATCGCCCGACCGCGGTCGTGGCGAGCAACGACCTCTCCACCATCGGCGTCCTCCTGGCGCTCCGGTCCCTCGGGCTGCGGGTCCCCGATGACGTGTCGGTCGTGGGTTTCGACGACGTGCCCGGCATGGCCCTTTACGACCCCCCGCTCACGACGATCACGCAACCGGCCCGTGAGATCGGGCGTCGAGCCATCGAACTCGCGGCCCGAAGGGTCGCGACACCCGACGTCCCGTATGAGGAGGTCGTCTTCGGGACGCACCTGCTCCTGCGCGGATCGACGGCTCGGCCTCGTGGCCGCCACAGCTTGGAGGAGGTGTAACGCGAGTGGACCTGGCCTGTCAGCGGACTGCGTATGTCCGGAGCCAATGGAGGAGAAAAGCATGTCGTTCGCGAAGAACCGTTTCGTGATCGGATTGCCGATCATCGCGCTCATCGTGGGGGCCTGTGGCAGTGCCGCGCCCACCGCCGCTCCCACCGCACCACCTGTCACGGCCGCACCCGTCACGCTGCCACCCGTCACCGCAGTGCCGGTGACACTTGCGCCCGTTACCGCAGTGCCGATCACCCCGGCCCCGGAGACTGTCGCGCCGCCAACATCAGAGTCATCCGCATCGCCAGCCACGAGCGCAGGGGCCAAGGATTTCTCAGGTGTGACGGTCAACGTCGTGACGTTTACCGGCCCGCCGATCGCGGAGCCGCTCCAGCGTCACGGGGCCGAGTGGGAGAAGGCCACGGGCGGCAAGATCAACGTCACCACCGCACCGTTCAGCGACCTCTTCCAGAAGGAAGCCACGGACCTGGCAACGGGAACGAACAGCTTCACGCTGTACACGATGTCCTCATCCTGGCTCGGCAGCTTCGCCGGTCAGGGCTACTTCCAGGATCTCACGAGCCTCGTGCCGACCTACCCAGGCCTGCAGTGGGACGACGTCGTGCCGGTCATGCAGTCCAACTCGTCGTTTGGCGGCAAGATCTACGCCGTCCCCTTCGACAGCGACGTGCTGTCGGTCTATTACCGGACCGATATCCTCGGCAAGGACGGCGTCGCGCCGCCAAAGACCTGGGATGAGTACCTGACCATCGCCAAGAAATATCAGGGCAAGGACCTCAACGGTGACGGGACTCCGGACTACGGGTCGTGCATCGAAAAGGCCAAGGGCGGCGTCGGGACCTGGCAGTTCAACGGCGTCTTCTCAGGCTTCGTCCAGGCACTCGGCACCAAGCAGGGCACCTTCTTCGGCGACGGCCTGACCCCGCTCGTCAACAACGAGGCGATGGGAGCAGCCCTCGACTTCTGGAAGGCATCGTCCGACTTCGGCCCGCCGGCCGAGATCAACCTCGATCAGGGGACTGGTCGCGGTCTGATGACGTCCGGCCGGTGCGCGCTCAACATCGACTGGGGCGACATGGGAACGCTCCCGCTCGACCCAACGGTCTCGAAGGTCAAGAACGTGGTCGGCGCGGTCGTCATGCCGGGTTCGAGCAAGATCCTCGACCGTGCCACTGGCAAGCTTGTCCCGTGCGACGCGACCACCTGCCCGAACGCTGTTGACGGAATCAACCATGCCCCGTTCAACGCGTTCGGCGGATGGATCGGTGCAATCAACGCGAAGGCCGATCCCAAGGCGCAGGCAGCCGCGCTCGACTTCATCTCCTATGTCTCGGCACCCGAGCAGTCAAACCCGGACGTCACGACCGGCGTAACCGGCGAGCAGCCATTCCGCGTCTCCCAGCAGGATCCGGCGCTCTGGATCAAGGCTGGCATGACGGCCGACGTGGCCAAGAACTTCCTTGATACGTATATCGGCGCCAGCCTCAACGGGCCCAACGCCGCACTTGACCTGCGCATCCCGCAGGCGAACCAGTACACCAATGTCCTCGAAGACACGGCAATCGCGCAGTTCCTTGCTGGCGAGCTCACCAAGGATGAAGCGATGAAGCAGATCTTCGACGGATGGCAGGCGCTGACCGACCAGATCGGTCGCGACAGCCAGACTGCGGCATATGCCGCCAGCATCGGTGCCAAGTAACGGCACCACACATCTGACTCCGGGCCCGGCTCCTTCGGAACCGGGCCCGGAGCAACATGCCCGGGATCAGGCGCGCTCGACCGACGAGTGGCGGAATCCCCGCAGGGCCAGGAACGTCTTCCTGTGGCCGGCACTCCTGGTTGTGCTGCTCTTGGCGATCTTCCCGCTGATTGCTTCCCTGGGATTGGCCCTGTCGAACGTCCAGCTCGCCCAGGGTGGCTTCACGATCAAGTTCACCGGCCTGGCCAACTTCAACAACCTTCTCTTCGGCGCCGAGCGAAATATCTTCCTCGGGCAATTCAAGCCGCCCACCATCCTCGGTTGGACCACATTCATCGGCGGCGGCTTGCTCATGGCCTACGTCCTCGTCCGTTACCTCCGCAGCGGACGGGTCTCTGCCCTGGGCATCGTCGGCAGGGCGCTCGGCATCGCCGCCCTGACAGCATTCCTGTGGATGCTCGCCAACACGCTGTTGGGCGACGGAGGACGTCCCGGCACGCTCACGGTGACCATCCTCTACGTGGTGCTCGGGACGGGCCTCGAATACCTGATCGGTCTCGGACTCGCATGGCTGACCATCCAGCACCTCTCCGGGCAGCGGTTCTTCCGGGTGGTGTTCCTGCTCCCGATCACGATCACCCCGGTCGGCATCGCCTACATGTTCCGGATGCTCACGGACAACCAGAGTGGGCCGTTCGCGCCCCTCTTCGCGGCCGCAGGCATGTCGAACTTCTCTGTTCTCGGTGACCCGTGGGGTGCACGCCTCGCCGTCATCATCGGCGACGTCTGGCAATGGACCCCGTTCATTTTCATCGTCCTCCTGGCGGGCCTCGAGGGACGCGATATCGAGACGGAGGAGGCGGGCCTCGTGGATGGCGCCGGGCGCTGGCAGATCTTCCGCCACATCACGCTGCCGATGATCATCCCGGTCAGCGCGACCGTGATCCTGATCCGGACGATCGAGGCGTTCAAGATCATCGACCTGCCGAGCGTTCTCACGGGGGGCGGTCCCGGCACCGCGTCCGAGTCCGTGACCCTCCAGGCATTCCAGAGCTGGCGGGCGTTCAACCTCGGATCGTCGGCCGCCGTCGCGTACAGCCTCTTGATCGTCGTGACCATCGTGGCGACCGCCTACGCGCGACTGGTGCTGCCGCGAACGCACCGCGCGAATGCCTGACGGGAGGAGGATCCGACGATGATGAATCCCCTGCGCAAACGCACGGTCCTCGACCTGTCGCCGAGGGCGAAAGTGGGTGCCTACGCAATCATGATCGCGTGGGCGATCGTCGTCCTCTTCCCGCTCTACTGGCTGTTCTTGACGTCGTTCAAGCAACCGATCCAGTTCACGGGCGGGACGTATTACATTCCGTTCGTCGACTTCCAGCCCACGCTCGACAACTGGAAATACATCCTCGTCGACGTCGGCAGCGATACGTATCGCCCGTACATCAACACGATCGTCGTCGGCTTCGCGAGCGCTTCGATCGCGCTCGTCCTCGGCTCGCTTGCAGCCTACGGGCTGGTCCGCTTTCGGTACCGCCCACGTGTCGGGGTCATCGCCCTCGGGCTCGGTTGCACGGTTCTGGCCATGATCGCGATCGTTCTCGGTGTTCCGCCCATCGTGGCCGCCGCGTCGGCGATCGTCGTCCTGTTCCTCCTGATCCGGGCCGTCGGGAAGCGACTCAGCGCTGTGCGCCTTGGCAACCGCGACATCAGCTTCTGGCTGATCTCGCAACGGATGATGCCGCCCGTCGCAGTCGTGATCCCGATCTACGTGCTGTTCCAGCAGCTGCACCTGCTCGACACGCAGATCGCGCTGATCGTCACCTACGCTGCGACGAACCTGCCGATCGTCGTCTGGCTCATGAGCGACTACTTCGCGGCGATCCCGCTCGAACTCGAGGAATCGGCTTCGGTGGACGGCGCCTCGCCGTACCGCACCTTCCGCTCCATCGTGCTGCCGGTCGCGGTCCCGGGCCTGGTCGCCACATTCATCCTCGTGCTGGTGTTCGCCTGGAACGAGTACCTGATCGCGCTCTTCCTGGCGACCGCAAACGCCGCGACGATGCCGCTCCTGGTCGCCGGCCAGGTGGCGACTCGCGGGCCGCAGTACTGGTACATGTCCGTGCTCATCGTGATCATGGTCGTCCCGGTCATCGTGATGGCCGTGATCCTGGAGCGGTTCATCTCCCGCGGCATCCTTGCCGGTGCCGTCAAGGGATAAGCCAACGCAAGCGGACGTCGCGTCAGAACGCTTCGTCCATGACTCGCCCTGCTAAACCCACGCTCCCGGAGAACGCGCAGATGGCATTGGTGATCGGTATGAACAGCGGCTCGTCCTTCGACGGGATCGACGCCATATTGGTCGAGATCGAACTCGCGGCGGATGGACAACCCGCCCCGCCACGCTTCATCGACGGCCTCGCCTACGACTGGCCCAGGGAGGTCGAGGCGACGGGCCGGGTCCACCCGGAGATGATCGAGTACCTGATGGACCACCACTTCTATACCCGCAAGCCGCCGCGCAGCGCCTGGCGGCTCGACTTCGGTTCGGCGACCGCAGACAAGATGCTGGAGCGCTGGAAGGACCTGCCTTCCGAGGACATCATCGCGACCCTGACTCGATTTACGGCCATTTCGCTCACGAGCTCGGTTCGGGAACTCGTCGGGGACGTTTCCGGTGTCGACACCCTGGTCTGCAGCGGGGGCGGCATGCGCAATGCCGTTCTGATGCGGCACCTGGCCGAACTGGCACCGGTGCGGGTGACGACATCGGACGAATTCGGCGTCCCTCCCCAGTTCAAGGAGGCTATCAAGTTCGGGACGCTGGGCTTTGCCAACATGAACCTGCTGGCCAGCAACATCCCGGCATGTTCCGGGGCCTCACGCGCTTCACCATCATGGGCAAGCTCCAGTGGCCGCCCGACATTGTCCGCGCGTTCCCTGTCCCCGGTGAGTCAGTCGTGGTTCCCGCGGACCTTCGGCATGCCTGTGCCCGCCCACTTCCTCTTCCCGTCCGCGGCGGGTCGCCCCAGCGGTCCGCCTCGGACATCAACATCGCATGCCGGGCTGCTGCCCGGCGAACGGAGGTCGCATGAGTGAAAAGGCCGGATGGGGAATCCTCGGGACCGGAGGGATCGCGCATACCTTCGCGAACGCCATCGGGGAGTCGCAGCTCGGTCGCCTGGTGGCGGTGGGAAGCCGCGACGCCGCGCGATCCAGCGCGTTTGCCGCGGAGTTCGGAGCGGACCGCTCGCACGGGTCCTACGAGGCGCTCGTTGACGATCCCGGGGTGCAGTTCGTATACGTCGCGACGCCTCACACCACGCACGTGGAGCTGGCCGTCCTCGCGGCAGAGGCGGGCAAGCACGTGCTCTGCGAGAAGCCGGTCGCGGTGAATGGCGCCGGCGCAGCCACGATCTTCGAAGCGGCACGGAAAGCGGGCGTCTTCCTGATGGAGGGCTTCGCGTTCCGGTGCCATCCCCAGGTGGCCCACCTCGAGCGGCTCCTCGAGGGCGGCGAGATCGGGGAGTTGCGCTCCATCTACGCGAGCTTCGGGTTCGATGCCGGCCCGGCTCCCACCAACTACCTGATGCGACGCGACCTGGCCGGCGGCGCCATGCTCGACAACGGTTGCTACCCGGTCGCTCTGTCGCGCCGGATCGCCGGGCACACGGTCGGCCAGGTGTTCCGGAACCCCGATCGGGTGTTCGGCGCCGGCCTGCTCCACCCCTCGGAAGGCATCGACCTGGACGCGTCGGCGCTCACCTGGTACGAAGGCGGTGTCAGCGCACACCTGGCATGCACAATTCGAACCGAAGTCGACAAGACGGTCCTCATCACCGGCTCGAAGGGCTTCATCCGCCTGCCGGCAGCGTTCCTGCCAGGCCGTCTCGACCGCTTCGGCGGTGTGCCAAGAATCGTGCTGGAGCGGCACGGAGAGGCTCCGCAGGACATCCTCGTCGAGACGCCACCCGGCCTCTACAACATCGAGGCGGACGCCGTCGTTTCGCACGCCCGCGAAGGGCGGACCGAAGCCCCGGAAATGACCTGGGAGGATTCGCTGGGGAACATGGCCGTTCTCGACCGCTGGCGGGCGGCGGTTGGCGTCACCTACGACGTGCCGGGCGAAGGAACGGCGCAGTGAGACGTCCGAATCTTGGGTTTGTCCATCCAACCCCAGCCGTCCTCGAGGTGTCGAGATGCCGCACTTGATCGAATCACGAAGCCCAAGCCGGGAACTTGCCCGGATCGGGATCGAGCGCGCCGTCACAGAATCGGTCGCCCTCGGATGTCGAACCTGTGTTGCGGTTGTTGACGCCGAGGGTCGCCTGGTGTCGTACGACCGCATGGACGGCGCGCCGTTCCAGTCCGCGCAACACGCGATGGACAAGGCGATCTCGGCAGCCGGCAACCGACTTGCCACGCACGAGATGTGGGAGTACGTCAAGGACGATCCCTGGTTGCGCCAGGGGGTGAACAAGATCGAGGGCCTCAACCTTCTCGGCGGCGGCGTCCCGATCAAGGTCGGCGATCAGGTCGTCGGCGCCGTCGGCGTGTCGGGGAGTTGTGGCATGGCGGAGGACCGGGCGGCCGCTGAGGCGGCCGTTGCCGCGATCGTCGCCGCGATCACCGCCTGAGGTTCGCTTGATCAGCCTGGCCCGCGTCGCCGAGTCCGAGGAGTCTCCAGCAAGATGCTGAGCCCAGGTTCCATGGCCTTCCCGCTTCTCATGTCGCCGTTGGTGATCGGCAGCACCGAGCTGCGCAACCGGTTCGTCTTCCAGCCGCATTTCACGGCCCTGATGGCGGACGACGGCGTCCCGAACGACACCCTCCGTGAATATTTCGTGGAGCGGGCCATGGGCGGCGCGGGGCTCATTGTCGATGGGCACATGACCGTCATGGCCGAGGGCATGATGGCGCCCCACTACATCCGGGCGTGGGAAGAGGACTTCATTCCCCATTACCGGCGCATCGTCGACGAGGTCCACGCCCACGGCACGAAGATCTTCGGGCAGGTCACGCACGCGGGTCACACCTCGCTGACCGAGCCGCCGCAGGTCCTCTGGGCGCCGACGCAGATGCCCGAACCTTCGAGCCATCACACGACCCGGGCCATGGATCTGGCCGACATCGCCCGAACCGTCAAGGGCTTCGGCGCTGCCGCCCGCAACATCGTCGCGACCGGCGCGGATGGCATCGAAGTCAAGATCGCCCACGACGGGCTGCTGCGGAGCTTCGCGTCGCCCTTCTTCAATCAGCGCTCGGACGCCTACGGCGGGACCTTCGAGAAACGGATGCGCTTGCCGATCGAGGCCATGGGCTCGATCCGTGACGCGATCGGCCCCTCCTACCCGATCGGCGTGCGCCTCTGCCTGAACGAGTACACCCCGTTCGGTTACGAGCTTGACTACGGGTTGCGGATGGCCGAGGCATTCGAAGCGACCGGACTCGTCGACTACTTCAACTGCGACGCGGGGACGTTCTCCAGCTTCTGGATGGAGATTCCGCCGGCCGCCGTCGAGCAGGGATTCTTCCGGCCGCTCAACCGCGCGCTCAAGCAGTCGAGCAGCCTCCCGGTCGTGGCGTTCGGGCGCATCAAGCAGCCGGAGCTGGCGGAACGGATGCTCGAGCTCGGCGAGGCGGACCTGATCGGGATGGCCCGCGCCCTCATCGCGGACCCTGAGTTGCCGCGCAAGCTCGTCGAAGGACGCTCCGACGAGATCCGCGCATGCATCGGCTGCAACGACGGCTGCATCCACCAGGTCATGCAGGTGAAGGGCATCCGCTGCATCCAGAACCCGGCCGCCGGCCAGGAGCGGCTCTACGCCGAACGATACGTCCTGCGAGCGCCGGTCGCCCGCCACGTGGTCGTGGTCGGTGGCGGTCCAGCCGGGCTCAAGGCCGCCGAGATCGCGGCCCGGCGAGGCCACCGAGTGACGCTCCTCGAACGCGAATCAGCCCTCGGCGGACAGGTCCGTCTTGCCGCCCGCCAGCCGTTGCACGAAGAGATCGCCGAAGTCACGGCCTACCTCGAGGCGACGGTCAGCCGGCTCGGCGTCGAGGTCTGGCTGAATGCGGAAGTCGATGCCGAGGGGTTGCTTGAGCTCGAACCGGACGTGGTGATCGTGGCGACGGGGTCGCAGCCGAACCTGGCCGCTGCCAGGCAGCGTTCGACCACGGATCCGGACGCCGGTCGGATCGCCCGCGAGCGTGGGCTCCACGCTTCGATCCCGCTCGCCGGTCTGGACGGCGCAATCGTGCGCTCGACCGACGAGATCCTGGGCGGTGCGGAGCTGCCCGGCCCCCGCGTGCTCGTCATCGACCAGCACGGTCATTGGGAGGCGGCCGGCACCGCGGAATACCTGGCAGACCGCGGCTTCGCGGTCGAGATCGTCACTGACCGGCCCGAGCCCGGGTTCGCGCTTGAGGCGACCAACCGCGCCATGTTCCTGCAGCGCGCGCGGACGAAGGGCATCCGGATGACACCCCTCACCGAGATCCGCTCGATCGACGCGGACGGCGTGACAGTCCTCGATATCCTCAACGGTATTGAGCGGCGGATCGGTCCCCTGGACGTGGTCGTGCCGGTCTGGCCACGTGCCTCTCGCGACGACCTGTACTTCGCTCTGCTCGACCGGGTCGCAGCGGCCAAAGGTCCCGCTCCGGAGGTGCTGCGGATCGGCGACGCCTCGGCTCCGCGGCTCATCCAGAGCGTGATGCTGGAAGCGCATCAGATCGTGATGGACCTCTGAAGGTGGCGATCAAGATCATCGTCTGCGTCAAGATCGTCCCCCGCGCGTCGGTCGCGCTCCGGCTCGATCCGGGCACGCTTCGACTGGACCGCTCCGGACCCACCGAGATCAACCCGTCGGACACGTTCGCCGTTGAGGAGGGCCTGCTCCTGCGGGAACGCGTGGGTGGCACCGTCACGGTGCTGACGATGGCGCCGGAGGCGGGCCGCGAGAGCCTGCGCGGTGCGCTCGCGATGGGCGCGGACCGCGCCGTCTGCATCAGTGACCCACACATCGAGGGGTCCGACCTCCTCGGCACGGCCCGCGTCCTGGCGGCGGCGATCGCGTCGGATCAACCAGACGTCGCCATCTTCGGTGCCCAGGCGATCGACGGCCGCGGATCGTCCACCGCGGCCGCCGTCGCGGAAGGTCTCCGGCAGCCGCTGGTCTCCGGGGTACGCACCATTGACGTTGTTGACGGGCACCTCCGCGGCGGACGTCAGGGGGTGACAGCGGAGCAGGTCCTCGAGGCGCAGCTGCCGTGCGTGGTGGCACTGGCGGGGTCGACCAACGTGCCCCGCTACCCGTCCTTCCGAGACATCGTTGCGGCGAAGAAGAAGGACATCGAAACGCGCACCCTGGCCGATCTCGGCGTGGCCGCCTCCAGCGTCGGGATTGCCGCCGCTCGTACGTCGGTGCTCGCCCTGGCCGCGCCACCGTCACGCCGGGCGAGCGGAGAGATCATCGACGACGACGGCAACGGCGCTGCCTGGCTCGAGGCCTTCCTCACGGCTCGAGGCCTGGCGTGAGCGCGGCTGCATCGCCGGATACGCCGGTGGTCTTCATCGAGATCCGTGATGGCAAGGCGACCGCGGGCAGCCTCGGGTTGCTGGCCAAAGCGCGCGTCCTCCGCGGGACCGCCGGCGCGGTGGTCTGCGGCCCGGATGCCGGCGCAGTGGCAGAGGGCCTGGCCCGATACGGCTCCGAGTCCACGTTCGTCGCCGACATTGCGGGGATCGATGCTTCGCTGGGGCAGGCGCAGGTGGACGTCCTGGCCATGCTCGTTCGTGAGCACGGGGTCCGGACCATCCTGTTCGAGAACTCGGTGCTCGCCGCGGATGTCGCGGCCGGGCTGGCCGTTCGCATGGACGGGGGCGTGAACTGGGATCTCCAGGACCTCGCCCTTCGCGATGGAGCGCTGGTCGGGACGCGCTATGCCCTCGATGACAGCCTGGCAGCGGAGGTCGGCTGGATCGGCGAGCTGCAGCTCGCTGTCTTCCGGCTGGGCCTGCACGATCCGGTCGAGGCGCCGGTCGACGGGCGAGTGGTGCGCGTCGCGCCGGCCCTGTCGGGCTACGCGCTCGCGACACGGATCGTCGAGGTTCGCGGCTCGTCCGCCGACGGGCCCAGTCTTGCCACGGCCGACGTCATCGTCGCGGGCGGGCGCGGGATGCGGGACCGGGAAACTCTCCTGCTGCTCGAGGATCTTGCCGACGCCCTCGGCGGTGTCGTCGCGGTCTCGATGCCCATCGTGGACCGCGGTTGGTATCCCCACAGCCGCCAGGTCGGGCAGACGGGACTCAAGGTCCGGCCACGGCTCTACCTCGCGTGCGGGATCTCCGGACAGCTCGGCCACCGTGTCGGGATGGAGAAGTCAGGCGTCATCGTCGCCATCAATTCGGACCCTACGGCTCCCATCTTCGGGATCTGTGATGCCGGCGTGGTGGGTGATCTGCATATCGTCGTGCCCCAGCTGACGCGCCGCATCCGTGCTGCGCATGGATCGCCTTCGGGCGAGTCCTGAACCCGTTCCAACAGGAGGAGGCGCACCGATGTTCACCTTTGGAGCCGAAATCGCTCCGTACCACGATTTTTCGTTGGACGACTCCCTCCGCGAGTTGGCGAGCCTTGGGTTCACGCACGTCAACCTGTGGTCATCGCGCAATCCGCTGGCCCATCACGTGAACCCCGGCGACGACGTCGCGGAGATCAAGCGACTGCTGCGCAAGCACGGGATCACGCCGACTGCGTTGACGATGTACGGCAAGACCCAGGAAGAGATGCGCGAGCGGATCGAGCTCGCGGCCGAGATCGGGATCGACACCGTCGTCTTCGACTGCGAGGCGAACTACGCGGATTTCGTCGGCTCATACCTGCCCGGCCTGCTCCCCACATGTGAGAAGACCGGCGTCCGGATCGCAGTCGAGAACCACATCACGGTCCCGTTCACGGAGGACATGGAGTCCGGCGGGCACGAGGAAGAGCGCTGGGCGGAGGGCGTGGACACCTTTGCCCAGATCAAGCGGTTGATCGCCGACCTCGACTCTCCCTACATCGGCGTGTGCGTCGCGCCCGCGCACCTATGGGTCATGAACGAGACGATCAGCGAGGTCATCACCTACCTCGCCGAGCGAAAGAAGCTGTTCTTCTGCTACCTCTGGGACATCGACCGGGACTACCGGCGCGGCGTCGACGGCCTGTTCTTCGGGCCCGGCGAGAAGCAGCTCCCGCGACCCGACGGCACGCTCGACTACGGCGTCCTGTTGCGCACGCTTGCCGCGGTCGGATACGAGGGAGTGGCAAGCCTCAAGTGCCACGGCACGGCCGGGTGGCCCATCGAGTACGTGACCGAGACGTTCGGGCGCTCGGCTGAGTACATCCGGGCCCAGATGCCGGGCGCGGACACGGCGGCATCCCCAGCGGCGGCCACGTCCGTCGGGGCCGCGCGATGATGGCGGACGGACACCTGCGCTGGGGAGCGATCGGGGCCAGCTGGATCGCCGAGGACTGGGTGATCCCGGCAATCCGGGAGAGTGGTGGAGACGTCGCGGCGCTGTACAGCCACGATCCGGACCGCGCCACCGCGTACGCGGCGAAGAACGGGATCGCGAGGGCGTACTCCGACCTCGATGCGTTCCTTGCCGACCCTGGCATCGATGCCGTCTACATCAGCAGCACGAACCAGATGCACCACAACCAGGTCCTGACGGCCGCCGCCACGGGAAAGCACGTCCTGTGCGAGAAGCCGATGGCGACGAGCCTGGACGAGGGGCGCGAAATGGTCGCGGCCTGCGACCGCGCTGGGGTCGTGCTGGCCGTCAACCACCACATGCGCAACGGGCCGACCCTTCGCGCGATGAAACGGCTGCTCCAGGAAGGCGCGATCGGCAAGCCGCTGGCGATACGCATCTTCCACGCCATCCTGCTTCCGGAGTTCCTCCGAACCTGGCGCGTGTCGCGACCGGAGGCGGGTGGCGGGGCGATCCTCGACCTGACGTCGCACGACGCCGACAGCCTTCGGTTCCTCCTCGAAGATGAAGTCGAGGACGTGGTCGCCATCTCTTCGAGTCAACGATTTGCGAAGGGCGGGGTGGAGGACGCGGTGATGGGGGTCATCCGCTTCCGCGGAGGCGTGGTCGCGTCGTTCCACGACGCCTTCACGATCGGCAATTAGACAGGCCTCGAGATCCACGGGACGGAGGGCTCGCTCATCGGCACAGAGGTGCTGCGCCAGGGACCCGTCGGCGAGGTCACCCTGCGTCGCGGAGACGAGGAGGTGTCCGTCGACGTCGGCCCGCGAGAAAGCCTCTATGTCAGCGGGATCAAGCAGTTCACCCAAGCTGTCCTTGGCTCCGGCCGCCCGGCCGTCACCGGGGAGGACGGGCTCCGAGCACTCGCCGTGGCCCTTGCGGTCGCAGAGGCCGACCGCACAGGGCGTCGCGTCAAGGTGCCGCCCGTGTTCTGATGTGGCTAGTTCGGGGGTCTTTGTTGATCTCGCGAGATCGCGCTATTCATTAGGCCGCGTTCCCAGGCTCGGACCATTACTCCCTGGTTGACGTGCACTCGAGATGATCGTAACGGCGGGCGTTGTTCACCCGCTGCGGTGGCATCCGGAAGTCCGGTCCCGTCGTGAGTCACGAAGCAAGGGTTCCGCGACCTCGGCTCGCTCCGCGGCGGGGCGTGGCATACTCCCCGGGAGTATCGACCGTCAGGGAATGAGACGAGATGGAGCACCTGAACCACTCCAAGATGGCTGCGGGAGGTTGCGCGGATGGTGAGATGGAAGGCCATGAGGCGCACGCCGCTCACGACCGCCACGAGGGCCACTCGGTGGCCATGTTCCGGGACAAGTTCTGGCTGACCGTTCTCCTGACGCTGCCTGTCGTCGTTTGGAGCCGCGACCCGCAGACGTGGCTGGGCTACCAGGCCCCCACGTTCCCGGGCTCGCAGTTCATTCCCGCCATCCTGGGCACGATCGTCTTCCTGTACGGCGGCCTCGTCTTCATCCGCGGAGCCGTGCCGGAGATCCGCGACCGCCAACCCGGGATGATGACGCTCATCTCGCTGGCGATCGCGGTCGCCTTCGTGACTTCCTGGGCCGGAACTCTGGGAGTGTTCGAGGTCGAGATATGGTGGGAGCTGGCGACGCTGATCACGATCATGCTGCTCGGGCATTGGCTGGTGATGGGCTCGATTGCGCAAGCCCGCGGTGCCCTTGCGGCACTCGCCGAGCTTCTCCCGGATACCGCCGAGCGAGTCACGGCGGACGGAACGGAGACAGTCCCGCTCGCCTCACTGGGGGTCGGCGACGTGGTCCTCGTCGGGCCCGGAGCCCCGGTTCCGGCGGATGGGCTCGTCATCGAGGGCAGGGCGGACGTGGACGAGTCGATGATCACGGGGGAGTCGAAGACGGTTCCCAAAGAGGTCGGAGACAAGGTCGTGGCAGGGACCGTCGCGGCCGGAGGCTCGCTACGCATCGAGGTGTCTGCAGTAGGCGAAGCAACCGCCCTGGCCGGCATCATGCGCATGGTCGCCGAGGCTCAGGCGTCCGCCTCGCGCGCCCAGGCTCTGGCCGATCGGGCCGCTGCGGTGCTGTTCGACGTGGCTCTCGGCTCGGGGATCGTGACACTGGCCTTGTGGTGGCTCCAAGGCGACCGCGAGGGGGCATTGGTACGGACCGCAACGGTCCTGGTCATCGCCTGTCCCCATGCGCTGGGCCTGGCGATTCCTCTCGTCATCGCCATATCAACATCGCTCGGAGCCCAGAACGGGCTCCTCGTGAAGTCCCGCATTGCCCTCGAGCGCGCACGCGAGTTGCAGATGGTGATCTTCGACAAGACCGGCACGTTGACGAAGGGCGCACCAGTCTTGGCCGCGGTCGCCACCGCCAACGGCATAGGAGTCTGAGCTTCTCGAGCTGGCCGGCGCGGTCGAAGGTGACTCCGAGCACCCTCTGGCGCGGGCCATCGTGCGCGCGGTGCACGAGCGCGGTCTGACCCCTTCAGCGGCCGTTGACTTTGAGGCCGTGGCCGGACGCGGCGCGCGAGCCACGGTCTCGGGTCGCGTCGTCCAGGTGGGCGGACCGCGTCTGCTCGCCGACTTGGCCTCGATCCGCCGCCCGATCTGGCGAAGTCCACGCAGGTCTGGGCCGCTGACGGCCGCACTGTCCTCCACGTGGTCGCTGACGGTCGCATCCTCGGCACCCTCGCCCTCGAAGACGAGATCCGCCCGGAATCCGCCGAAGCCGTGGGGGCGCTCCACGACCTTGGCATCAAGGTCGCGATGATCACCGGCGACAGCAAAGCGGTCGCCGGCTCGGTTGCTCGCCGCCTCGGGATCGACGAAGTTGCCGCGGAGGTGCTGCCCGCCGACAAGGCGGCCGCGGTGCGTCGGTTTCAGGAAGGTGGCCGGAAGGTCGCCATGATCGGCGACGGCGTCAACGATGCCCCGGCTCTGGCCACCGCCGATGTGGGGATCGCCATTGGCGCAGGGACCGATGTCGCCGTCGAATCAGCCGGAATCGTTCTCGTCCGGAGCGACCCACGCGATGTCGTTGGTGCCATCACCCTTTCGCGGGCCACTTACTCAAAGATGATCCAGAACCTTGTGTGGGCAACCGGATACAACCTCGTGGCGATCCCGGTCGCGGCGGGGCTCATGGTGCCGTGGGGCGTGGACCTGCCGATGGCCGTGGGGGCAATCGCGATGAGCGTCTCGACGATCGTCGTCGCGGCCAACGCACAGCTGCTGCGTCGACTCCGACTGCGGCCCGAAGTCGCCACGCCGGCCCGACTCGTAGCGGAGGCCGCGTAGCGCAATACGGGAATGGTCGGCGACACTGCATCCGGCGCGCGGCGCGATCTGTCAGGAACGCGGGGGCCGAACCACCCGTCGATAGGGGTGAGATGGCCCGTGTCACCGCCCAGCGGAACGGAAATGATGGTGCCAGGAGGTGAACGTGATGATGTTCGGCTGGGATGTCGCGGGGACGAACGGTTGGCTGATGTTGGCGGCGATGGCGATCATCGCTGGTACCGTCATTCTGTCGGTCTGGCTCATCGTGCATCGGCCAGGGCAATCGACGACCTCCCGCACCAGCGCCGAGGACGTGCTGCGCGAGCGCTTCGCCCGCGGGGAGATCACGCGGGAACAGTTCGAAGAGGCCAGGCGCGTGCTCGGCTGACGTTCGAGCCTGACACCTGGGCGAGGGGAAAAGAGCAGTCAGAATGGCGTCGGAAATTGCGACAGGTCCGGCACGGGTTCCCCTCGCGCGCTGGCGCCTCACGGTGATTGGGCTGCTGCGAATCGCATTCGGGCTGGTGTGGGCCATCGACGCCTGGTTCAAGTGGCAGCCGGACTTCCTTAACCACTTCACCGAATACCTGACCAGCGCCCAGCAGGATCAGCCGGCCTGGGTTGCGGCCTGGATCGGTTTCTGGGTCGACCTCGTGAAGATCGACCCCGGCGATCTTCGGACGCTTGGTCGCTTTAAGCGAGACGGCCATCGCGATCGCGCTGATCCTGGGTGCCTTCACCAACCTGGCGACCTTGGGCGGAGCGGCCCTGGCGCTCGTGATCTGGTCGACAGCGGAGGGCTTCGGCGGCCCTTACCAGGCAGGCTCGGCCGATGTCGGGTCGGCCATCATCTACGCCGTGGTGCTGGCCGCTCTTTTCCTCAGCCAGGCTGGCCTC
>JBBRYO010000047.1:0-18609 GCA_038237595.1 Candidatus Limnocylindrales bacterium
CGTGACGGGGGACACCATCAACACCGCGGCACGCCTCGAGTAGTCCGCGACTCCCGGCGAGATCCTGCTCGGTCGCAGCACCTGGCTACTAGTGCGTGACGCCGTCGAGGTCGAGCCCATGGGCCCAATTGCCGCCAAGGGGAAGGCGGAGCCACTCGTCGCCTACCGCCTCGTGGCGGTCCGGGCCGGAGCCGCCGGCCATGCCCGCAGGCTCGATGCCCCGCTGGTCGGTCGCGAGCGAGAGCTGGGACGGCTCACACAGGCCTTCGGGCAGGCGGTCGCCGACCGCTCCTGCCAGCTCTTCACCCTGCTGGGAACCGCCGGCGTTGGCAAGAGCCGCCTGGTGGCCGAGTTCATCGGTGCGCTTCCCACCGACGTGCTGGTGCTACGGGGTGGTTGCCTGCCCTACGGCGAGGGCATCACCTACTGGCCTCTGCGGGGCATCGTGCATGCTGCCGCCGGCATCGTCGAGGCTGACAGCCCCGAAGAGGCGCGCACCAGGCTGGACGTGCTGCTGGCCGGCGAGCGCGATGGCCCGCTGCTCTCGGCCCGCCTTGCCAACGCCATCGGCCTCTCGGCCGAACCTGCCACCGACGACGAGATCCGCTGGGCGGTGCGGCGACTCCTCGAGACCCTCGCGCGGGAGCGACCGGTGGTGGCCCTCTTCGAGGACATCCACTGGGCCGAGCCGACACTGCTCGACCTGGTCGAGCACGTGGCCGACCTTGCCCGCGACGCGCCGCTGCTGCTGCTCTGCCCGGCCCGTCCCGAGCTCCTGGACAGGCGCGCCGGCTGGGGCGGCGGCAAGCTCAACGCCACGACCGTGCTCCTCGAGCCGCTGGCGGCGGGCAGCAGCGCCGAGCTCATCGAGCGGCTGCCCGGCGGCTCCGCCCTGCCAGCCAAGCTGCGCACCCGGATCCTGGCCGCCGCCGAGGGCAACCCCCTGTTCCTCGAGGAGATGCTGGGCATGCTCGTCGAGGAGGGCCTGATCGTGGCGGCAGGGGACGGCCAGTGGCTCGCCGCCGCCGAGCTCACGGACGTGCGCGTGCCGCCCACCATCACCGCCCTCCTCGCTGCCCGCCTCGACCAGCTGACTCCCGACGAGCGGGGCATCGCCGAACGCGGCGCGGTGGCCGGCCGCAGCTTCGACGCCGAGGCGATCGCCGCGCTCAGCCCCGAGGCCCTGCGCCCGGGCGTCCTAGCCAATCTCGTGGCCCTCGTGCGCAAGGACCTGCTGCGGCCCGAGGCAGCCGAGTTGTCAAGTGGCGACGCCTTCCGCTTCCGCCACGTGCTCATCCGCGACGCCGCCTACGGGGCGCTCACCAAGGGCGACCGGGCGGCCCTCCACGAGCGCTTCGCCAACTGGCTCGAGCGGGCGTCGGGCGAGCGGCTGCTCGAATACGAGGAGGTTCTCGGCTACCACCTCGAGCAGGCCTACCGCTACCGGACTGAGGTGCAGGCAGACGGGGCGAAGACGGCGGCCATCGGCGCCAGGGCCTCCGGGCACCTGCTCGCCGCGGCGCGGCGTGCCTGGGAGCGCGGCGACGCGGGCGCCGCGCTCGGCCTGTTCCTGCGGGCCAGCGAGCCGATCCCCTTGTCCGAGGCCAAAGGCTTCGCGCCTGAACTCATTACCAGCTTGGTGCTGGCCGGCCAGATTGATGCCGCGAGAGCAACGTACTCGCGCTTCGGGCTATCGCATCGCTGGATGCCCGCTTCCAGTGCCACCTCCGCCTCGTGTGGCTAGAACTAGTACCAATGAACCGAGGCGAGATCTCCCAGGACTCTGCCGAGCGCGAGGCCCTCGAGATTATCGCGGCCTTCGAGACCAGCGGAGACCTTGTCGGACTCGGCCGCGGCTGGATGCTCTATAGCACTCTGCTCAGTTCGCGAGGCCGCGAGAGCGCTGCGGCGTCAGCCGCGGAGCGAGCCATTGCCTATTCGGAGCAGGCCGGCTTGGGAAGGGAACAGAGGCGAGCTCGAGGCTCAGTGGCCTGGACGGCGCCCCACGGCGCTACCCCAGTTTCGGAGGCGATGGCCGTCCTCGAACCCATGCTTGCCTCGACCCGCGGCCGAGGGTACGAGCGCTCCCAGATCCTGCAGGGACTGGCGCTCGTGACGGCCATGGGCGGCGATGTCACCGGCGGACGCATGATGGCAACGGAGAACCTCGCCATCCGCGAAGAGCTGGGCGCCGCTGTGCGGATTCCGGTGGCGAGATTCATCTGTTCTGAGGTCGAGCGACTGGCAGGGGATCTCGACGCTGCTGCTGAGCACCTGAGGGCGGCCGTCGATGTGGCGCGGGCGATCGATGAGACGGCGGTCTTGTGCAGTCTTGCAGCCGGCTGGCCCACGTCGAAGCCACGCTGGGGCACGTCGAGAGCGCTGTCGCGTTGATCACGATCGCTCAGGAGACGTCACAGTCGGACGACGCAGATGCAATTGCCCGCACACGAATGGCTCAAGGCGTGCTTGCCAGCCTTGCCAGAGATCATGCGGGTGCCATTGCCAGGGCCGACGAGGCGGTCGAGGCGCTCGCGGCTACTGAGTGGCTCGACTTGCAGGGAGACGCGCACCTCGAACGGGCGAGAGTCCTTGCTGCAGCAGGTGATACAGAGGCGGCCCAGGCCTCTGCCGAGTCCGCTCGAGAGCTCTACGAACGGAAGGGCAACGTCGTGTCGGCGAGAGTCGCGACGGCATTTGCCAAGTCTGCCCCGACAGGGACCGCGGGCGTCGTTACGCCCTGATTCTCTTACGGAGCATCGGAGCGATGTTTGCCGCCAGTTGCGGGTGGCCTCATCGGCAGGGGAGTGCCGCATGACATGCGGTCATGACCCGGTAGACGCTGGTCGACACACTGGCCTTACCCGCCAAACCGTTTTCGTTATCTCGCTGGTTTCGTGGATGCCATTTGGTCGTCGCTCGGGACTGCGATGACCGTCGCCCCGGTTCCATGTAGCCGGCCTGGTCGGCACACATTGATGGGCGGCCACCAGGGAGGCGGGGCATCATGGCGGTCGCGCCGCCGGGAGCATTGCAGCCATCCACGCAGGAATCGTGTGAGGAACCGATGAGACGGGGTCATCTGGCAACGATCGGCGTGCTGCTGGTCATCGCCTCGCTCCTGTTCCCCACAAGCGTTGCGGCCGCGGACAGCGAGACGAAGGCGTTTGTTCGGCCCCAGCACATCGGAAAGCTCGATCTCTCGAAGCTGCCCTCACTCCGCGACAAGACGAAGCCCAGGTCGTCTTCGTCGAGCTGAACGGCCGGCCCGTGTTGGGGCTAATGCACCAAATGTACACATGTAAAGAAGGGACTCTGACCTGACGTGACCCTCATCCGCCGCCTCGCCATCCGCCTCCTGCGCGCCGAGTTGGACGCGCTCTTTTGTGGATGCCACAAAAAGAGCACCGCCCCCCCGCCGCCGTCATTCGGGTCGACCGAGGAATTGCCCACCAAGATCGTTTGGCCAGCACTCCCGCGGCCACCCTGGGTTGTCAAGGGCCGCCCTTGGCTGCCCTGGCGAATGTCCGGGCATAGATCCCTCTCCAGCGTCGGCTGCCCTTCCTTTACGGGCCCGATAACGCCGCCATCGTCAGCAGTGGTGGCCGCGAGAAGCGTGCCGTCCGGCGACCATGCCAAGTCGTCGACGGAGCCCAGCAGCGAGTCGAGCGCTCTGCGACGCACATCGCGAGCGCGAAGACCTGATTGCCACAGACCAGCGCCGAGCTACTGCCGAGGGGACCGATGCTGTCAGGATGTCCATCTTGGGGGTGAGGGCACGAGGGAGCATCGCGACGCCCGCGAAGGAAGAGGTTGGCATCCGACTTGTACAAAATGGACGAGGCTGACATCAACTGCCGCATCTCGTTCTGAGCGAAGGCAACCAGCGTTTGGCCGGCCAGAGCGCCACGCTGGACAATCACCGCCACAGTCGCCGAGCCTCGTATCCGGCTCGCTTGCACCGGGACGGCGACGCCCCCCGTGTCGGTATTGATCATCCAACCCTCGGGAAAGGTGATGCTGAAGTCCGCCTGGGCTACAGCGTCAAGGCGAGCCGAGCCCCCGCGCGCAGAACCTCCAACACCGCCAGCACGCTCTGGCCCTCGCGGAATCCGGTGGACCAGACGTCCCGGACTAGCCTGCCTGGCCACGAGCGCCTCTCGCACCAGGTATGGAGCCCGGTCAGCGCGTCCTGCAACACCGGCAGTTTCTCCCTGTGGCTCAGCGAGGATGAGAAGGCGGCCCTCATCCGCGACATCACCACGATCCTCCGTGACCTCATGAGCCAACCGTCGCACTCCCGAGCGGCGTCAGCACATGCTCAGCACGATCCTGTTCCCAACCGACGATGCACCGGCCCCCGCGCGCCAGCCCGACAAACCCTGACCGTCAAGTGATCGGCTCCACACGAGCGTTGCCGCCTCGGACGGTGGAGGATAGTCTGGCGAGCCAAACGGTAACAGGGAGCAGCGCTGGTGCCATCCCAGAGCCCAGACGACAACAGCCAGCCGAGCGGGACCGTCACCCTTGCGTTCACGGACATCGAGGGTTCGACGAGCCTGCTCCAGGGACTCGGCGACAGGTATCCGGAGGTGCTGGCCGATCACCACCGGCTGATTCGCGAGGCGTTCGGCCGCCACGGCGCTGTCGAGCGCGGGTCGGCGGGTGACGGGCTGTATTTCGTCTTCTCTTCCGCGCGGGAGGCCGTCCAGGCAGCAGTCGACGGGCAGCTCGCACTTGCCGGACATCCGTGGCCAGACGGAATCGCCGTCCGTGATCGGATCGGGCTTCACACCGGGGAGCCGTGGCGTGCCACGGAAGGCTACATCGGGCTGGACGTGCATCGCGCGGCGCGCATCTGCGCGGCGGGTCACGGCGGCCAGATCCTCATCTCACAGACGACGCACGATCTGATTGCCCACGAGCTGCGCGCACCGATGGGCGTCATCGACCTGGGGACGCATCGGCTGCGCTCGCTGGAGGGACCAGAGCGGCTCTACCAGCTCACCGGACCGGGCCTCGCTTCCGACTTCCCACCGCCCCGCACCACTGGCGCGCCGAGGAACAACCTCCGGCTCGAGGTCACGAGCTTCATCGGCCGCGAGCGCGAGATCCAGCAGGCCGTCCAGATCGTCGAGGCGTCGTCGATCCTGACCCTCACGGGGCCCGGCGGCGTCGGCAAATCCCGCATTGGGACCAGGCTCGCCAGACTCCTCCTGGACCGGTTCGAGGACGGCACGTGGATCGTCGAGTGCGGGACCCTCACCGACCCGGACTTCGTGCTGCCCTCGATCGTCAGCACGCTCGGCCTGACGGAATCGGCGGGACGGTCCCTCCGCGACGCCATCGTCGAGCAGCTGAAGGGCAAGCGACTGCTGCTGGTGCTGGACGACTGCGATCCCGTCTTGGCCCAGTGTGCCGAGCTGGCCACGGAACTGGCCCGGACGTGCTCCAACGTGCGCGTTGTTGTCACCAGCCGCGAGGCGCTCGGCGTGCCGGGCGAAGCGATCCTGCCCATCGCTTCCCTGATGATGCCAGCAGCCGGTGCGGCTGTGCACGCGAGCGACCTCCTGGAAGTGGACGCCTGCCGGTTGTTCGTCGAGCGGGCGCGGGCGGTTCAGCCGGGGTTCGAGCTGACCGACCAGAATGCGCGCTCGGTCGCCCAGCTCTGCCGCCGTCTCGACGGCATCCCCCTCGCCATCGAGCTCGCCGCCGCGCGCGTCCGGGCGCTTCCCGTGGAGCAGATCGCGGCCCGCCTCGACGACAGGTTCCGACTGCTGACGGGCGGCAGCCGAACCGTGGTTGCCCGACACCAGACGTTGCGCGCGACGATCGACTGGAGCTACGACCTGCTGGCCGAGCCGGAGCGGGCGGTCCTTCGGCGTCTTTCCGTCTTCGCCGGCGGAGCAAGCCTCGATGCGGCGGAGTCGATCTGCGCCGGCGACCCCGTGGATCCGTTCGACATGCTGGACGTGCTCGGGCGCCTCATCGACAAGTCGCTCGTCCTCACCGATCCGGCGTCGACCGAGGCCCGCTTCCGGCTGCTCGAGACCGTCCGTGAGTACGCCCGCGGCAGGCTGGTCGAGGCTGACGCGGGTGGTGCGACGCTGCGCCGGCATCGGGACTGGTATCTGTCCCTGGTCGAGGAGGCGTCACCCGCCTTCTTTCGGGGTCCGGAGCCCGTCGAGTGGCTGCGCCGTCTCGACCGCGAGCACGACGATCTGCGCGCCGCGCTCGAATGGTGCCTGGATCAGCCCGGCGAAGGTGAGGCGGGCCTCAGGATCGCGGCCGGACTGTGGCGATACTGGGAGATCCGCGGTCACCTCACGGAGGGCCGGAGTTGGCTGGAGCAGATGCTGGCGGCGGTGGGCGACGACGTATCACCGCTCCGGGCGAATGCACTCACCGGCGCCGGCAGCCTCGCGTTCATGCAGGGCGACTTCCGCGCTGCCTCGACCTTCCACGAAGGGAGCCTCGCCCTCCATCGCCAGATGGGCGATCGGCAGAGCGTGGCGTACGCGGCCAACAACCTGGCCAACACGGCGGTGCAGCTCGGCGATCATGCGCGGGCGCGGGAGCTGTATGTCGAGACCATGGCGCTGGTGCACGAAGCCGGTGACATGCGTGGTGTGGCTTTCGGGTCGATCAACCTCGCCGACGTCGCAACGCGACAGGGTGACTACGCCGCCGCCCAGGAGTTGTATGAGCAGGCCCTTGCCACGATCCGGGAGCTCGGCGATCGCTGGATGGAAGCATTCGCGATGGATACGTTCGGACGGGCGACGAGCCGGGCTGGCGATCGCGAGGCGGCCAGGTCACTGCACGTCGAAGCGCTGGCGATCCTCGAGGAGATCGGCGACCGGCGCGGCGTCGCGCGCGTCCTGACGCATCTCGGCGAACTGGCCGTTGCCGACGGCGACACGGGCCTGGCACGCGGGCTGTTCCGTCAGAGTCTGGCGATCAGGCAGGAGCTCGGCGACATGCCCGGCCTCGCCACTGCCATGGAGAACCTCGCCGGCGCCGTCGCCACCGATGATGCCGAGGCGGCCGCTCGCATTCATGGCGCGGCGGAGTCACTACGTGAGGCCATCCGCTCGATCGTGCCACCGCAGGAAGCGGCCACCCACGATCAGAGCCTGACCGAACTCGAGGCGCGCCTCGGATCGGACCGTTTCGAAGCCGCGCGTCGTCAGGGAAGGCTGATGACGCCGAACGAGGCCATCGCTACGCTCCCTCTTTGACCTCGACGATCGTGTCTGCGAGGAGGCCGTGCGCCTCGCGGTGGACGGCGGCGGCCGCTTCCGGACTGGGGGCCTCGGCAAGGCAGAAGACCTTGCCTGTCGCCTCGTCATACCAGTAGCGCAGGTACTTCACGCCGTGCTTCCCCTGGACCCTGAGGTCGGCGGCGTGGGCGTTTGCCACCCCCTCCCCTGTCAGCCCGGGAACGTAGTTGTGGGTATCGAGAAAGAGGGGCATGCGTTCCCATCTCCTGCTAGCTCAGGCTTGTGTTCATAGCATCAACCCTGCCTGCTGGATGTCAACCGTGCAGGCGGCACCGGGGATGTCTCGGCGGCTACGGATGGAGGCCGACGCCGGGGACTACGAATGTTCCGAGCTCCGGGCGTCAGGGCGCGCTGATCTCCACATCCGTGAAGATGTCCGTCTCCCCGATGCCGGTTTCCTCGATCGCGCTGCGGCTTCCATCGGTCCACACCGGGTACACCGCGACATCGTTGGCGGCGATTCCGTTGTAGTCACCGATGAACGCGCCGCTGGTGAAGAAGCCAAGGTCCGGGTCCCACGACGTCTCGTTGATGCGCTTATCGTGGAAGGTCAGGCCGTCGTCGGATGACCACGCCTCGAACGTGTCGATGTTGTGGTTTGCCGGGTCGCGGCGACAATCGAGCCATATCGCGTAGAACTTCCCGCTCGGCGTGAACGCGCCCGACGGCAGGAACTGATCGTTACGAGCAGGGCCGCTCGAGCTCCATCGCCGGCTCACGACCTGCTGGGCCGACCAGGTCGCCCCGCCATCAGTCGAGCGCTGGCCGACGATGTCCCCGCCGCTGCTGCCCATGTTCTTGTAGTTCGTGTAGAGGTATTCCAGCGTCGCGGTCGCGGGGCTGTAGGCAAGCGACAGCGTGTTGGGTGCGCGGAACTTCTTGGCCGGCAGCAGATCCGAGGGATCGGGGTTGTCCATGAACGCTCCCGGCAGGTCGACGCGAACGGGCGCGGCCAGGAAGGTGGCACCCCCATCCCACGACTTCTGCATGAAGAAATGATGGTCCAGACCCGTGTTGCACTCCTCCGTCACGAAGGGCACGTCCAGCGCGCCGCCTTTCTCGACGACGGGCACGGAGAACTGGTTGGCGGACTTGCCCTTGCCGTTTCCGCCCGGGTTGTCGGGCTGCACCGAGCTGTGCTGGAAGATCGTCAGCGACGGGTCGAACGTCGGGACGTAATCCGTGTAGGCAAGCTGGATGGGGCAGTAGTCGCTGAATCCGCTTGGCTGGATGTGGAACTTCGTGTAAGTCACGTAGATGCGCCCGTAGTGGGCATCGCCCGGGAAGTTGTCGACCCCCAGGTACTCCTTGTCGTTGAAGGAGGAGTCGTCGAGCGTGCCGGTGGAGTAGTCGAAGTTTGTCGCCACCAGGGCGCGCTGGCGGCCCGGCGTCCATGTCCGGCCGTTGTCGGTCGACTTGAAGAGATGCACCTCCGAAGGTGAGGCCATTCGGAAGAAGCACAGCTGCGTGAGGTAGAAGGCCGAATCGCGCAGGCTGTAGGCGACCGCCGGATCACCTCCGCTGCAGTAGTCGCCGCTGCCGCGGAATTCCGGAAGCACCCGCGTGGACGTCCAGGTCTGGCCCCCGTCCGCTGTCCGCATCACCACCACGCCGCCTGCGACGTAGTCGTTCGCCGCCGCGACCGCCACCATCGGATTGTGCAGGCTGTAGGCAACCGAGGTCTCGTTCTGCGGTAACGGCGGGTAGCTGTCGTCGTTCATCTGGACATTGCCGACGGAAGCGCCGTGCGGCCTCGTCACATGGAGCGGCGCGCCGGCAGTGGCCCGTGCCCTGGTTGCCTCCCGCGACACCATCGCCCGCACGCCGTAGGAGATGCCTCCGGGATAGCGCTCGATGTGGCGGATCCAGCGTGGCGTCCCGGCCGCGGACTGAGCGGCCGCTGGTCCGGCCGTCGCCACGACCAGCGTGGCGCCGAGAGCGATCAGGACCGCGAGAACACGGTTTCGCTTCACGACAGACCTCCTCTGGTACTGGGCTCCTTGGGAGTCTCGCGCGCTCGCTCGCACGATAATATGCCCGCCGGTTGGAGATGGCAATGCCTCCGGACGCTGACTCCTCAGGCCTCGGGCGAGCCGCTGACGGCCCACGCCCGAAGCGAGGTGCAGCGTCCCAACTGATCGAAGGCGGCCAGCAGGATGCCGTCCTCCACCGCGTCCTCCTCCCCTTCGCGCCAGCCGCTGACCCAGTGCGCGATCGCGTACGTGGAGCCGACGCCGAGCGCGCGGGCAGTCACCGCGAACGAGGGCCGGCCCGCGAGGAGCGCCTCCAGGTAGCTGCGGGTGGCGCGACGACCGCGCAGGATCGCCGAGAACGGGCCCGGCCGATAGGTGGCCTCGATCGCAAAGAGCCGGTCGAGCGCGCCGAAGTCGCCTGTCTCGAGCGCCGTGGCGTACTCCTCGATCCATGCCCGGAAGCGCTCGATTCGATCGGCTCCTGCGGGCGCTGCGCCCCCTTGCCTCGCCACGAACCGCGACTCAGTCACGAACGGCCGCCTCGACCTCGGCGGGATAGCGCGACTCGTGGATGGTTCGCGCCGCGCGGATCCCTGACTCCAACGCACCCTGGATCCACGCGTGGTACAGCGAGCAGTGCTCGCCGGCGAACAGGATGCGGCCCTCAGCCGCCACGATGTCCGCCTGGAGCTCGGTCTGCTGGCCGGGCGCGAACATGGCGAACGCGCCGCGTGCCCATCGGTCGCCGTACCACGCATGCGAGGCGCCGCCTTCATAGACCTCGCGGATCCGGGGGTGGAGGCGGGAGACGTCGTCGAGCGCCTCCTCCAGGCGCGTCTCCTCGTCCATGGCACCCCACTGGAGGGCGTCCTGACCCCATGTGTAGGAGGCGAGCAGGATGCCGCGCGACGTGGTCGTGTCGCGCGTCGGGTAGTTCATGCGCCGGATGCCGAGGTCGGTCACGGACGCGCCACCGAAGATCGCGTCGTCCTTCTCCCAGATCCGCTCGCGGACCTGGAACAGGATCTTGGTGGAGGCGTGGTAGTTCAGCTGCCGGATCGCGCGGCGCTTGGCGTGCGAGAAGTCGGGCGTGACCTCGATCGAGCGCAGCACGGAGAAGGGCACCGTGCAGATCGCGTAGTCGCCCCGAGCGGTCGCCCGCCTTGCCTCCGTCTTGTAGTGGACGGCGATCCCGTCCGGGTCCTGCTCGATCGCGAAGACCTCGGCGCCGAGGCGGATCTCCTGCTGGAGCTCGCCGAAGAAGGCGTTTGGCAGGAGGTCCATCCCGCCGACGATCTCCTGCATGTCGACGTATGCCTTGCCGATGTCCTCGCGCAGGATCTCGACGACCGCGTTGTGCATGTCGGCTTCCACGAAGTTCATGACCGCGTAGTACTCGATCGCGCCGTCCGACCAGCCCTTGTGGCGCAGGAACTCGTAGAGCGAGTACTGGTCGTACAGGCGAACGATCTCCTGCCACGCGGCGTCGCCGTCGCTCTCCACCATCCGCCGCATGTCGGAGATGGCGGCGTCCCAGAGGGCATCGACGGTCTTGCCGCGCTCGCGAGGCGTCAGGTCGAAGGAAAGGCGGGACGGATCGCGCTGCGCCTCCTCCATCGTCATTCGCTCGCCACCTACGTGGACCAGTCCCTTCGGGTTGCCCATCAGGAACGGCCGCAGCGGCAGATTGAAGAGGCGGCAGTACTCGAGGGTCAGGTTGTGGACCCGCGGGATGCGCATGCCACCCGCCTCGGCGTAGAGCCCTGGGGCGAAGCTGCGCAGGGTATAGATGCGCCCGCCGACTCGATTCTGGGCCTCGAGCACGATCGGATGGTGACCCTGCCGCTTGAGTTCGTAGGCGGCGACGAGCCCGGAGAGACCGCCGCCGATGATGACGACGTGCTTCGGGGCCCCGTCGCGCTTCGCAAGACCCTGCGACGGGGTGGCAAGCGTCTCGCCCGCGACCTGGGGCGCGGCCCTCGGATCGGGTTGGGCCGGATCGCGCATGACGTCGCGCGAGGGACCCGGGCGGGCAGCGGGGGCGTCCGTGGTCATCGAGTCACCTCGCGGAGAATCTCATTCGTCGCCGGAAGCCTATACCGACGCGCCTCCCCGGGCGGGTCGTCAGTGACGCTGCGGATTTCACGCGCCAGGCGGAGGCGACGCCGGTGTCCTCGTCAGGCCGCATCAGCGAGGCGAAGCTTCGTCACGGCGTCCGCGTACCCGCGATAGCGCGGCTCGACCGTCCGGAGATCGTCGAGTCCCACCCAGCGACGGCGCGTCGACCGTTGTCCGGGCACCGGGTCGAAGATCACGAGGCTGCTCACGGTCTCGTTTTCGTTGTTGGCTGGGATCGACCCGGACCACCACGTCTCGAAGGCGCTCGGCGCGTCGGGGCACACCGAGCGGAACGTGGCCTCGCGGAGGCGCAACGTGTGGAGGACTTCTGCGGACCACAGCGCGACGATCACATGCGTCACGGAGGCGAGACCGCCCCTGACACCCAGCCTCTCTGCGAGTCGCGGAGCGAGGTACGCCCGCTTCGCGTTGTAGCTGCCGATGGCCGCCTGGATGTCCGGAAACCGCGTGCGGTTCTCCAGGTGGAGCAGCGCCCGTTTTGTTCGATCAATGCCGACCAGATCCGCCCGTCCCGCGAACTGGCAATGCTGATACGGCTCGTCGAGCAGAACCTCAAAGCCGAGTCCGCTCAAGTGCGCAGCCTCTGCCTCTCCCATGGCCGCATGAATTGGATCCGCGTCTCGCGTTGCCGAGGGCACTCGTCCGCGTTCGAGGCTGAACTCTGGCTCCCAGCCCAAGGCGTGGCTGACGCGGACGTACGCTTCCAGAGACGCGACCTCGCCGGCTTCGATTCGGTGCAGCGTCGGTATCGAGATTCCGGACCGCGCGGCGAGCGTGGCCATATTCCACCCCCGCCGAATTCGCTCGTCGTGCGCCTGGGCGCCCAACCGTACTGCAGACGAGCGTAGCGCCGCCAACAGCTTGGGCGTCGGATTGGCGTCGATCTTGCGGGGCGACATTTCCGAATGACTGAACCACACGGCGCTTGCCGCGTACTTACGCACGGCTTCGGCGCGACTTACTTGCGCCCTTTTTCAATCGGTCGGAAATGCGACTGCCCAAGCGAGGTCTCGTGGACGCGCAGGGCACTGGTCGGCGGCCTCAGTGGCAGCGAGACCCCCCAGACCGGGCTGTGGCTTCAGTCATTCAAGAAAGTCGGGCCGGATCGTCCTCGTGGTGGTCACGTCTCCGGGACTCGCCACTCCGCGGGGCGGTGCCACTCGCGGGGCGGTGCCACTCGCGGGGCGGTGCCACTCGCGGGGCGGTGCCACTCGCCGGGACTCGCCACTCCGCGGGGGCGTGCCGCGCGCCGGGCCGGTGCCACTCGCCGGGGACACGTCGCTCCCTACCCCTCCGCGCGCACCCCGAACGCGTCCGGTGCCTCGTGGATCTCCCTGGCGGCGCGGATCCCCGACTCCAACGCGCCCTGGATCCAGGCGTGGTACAGCGACGTGTGTTCGCCGGCGAAATGGATTCGCCCCTCCGGCTGCACGATCGACGCTTGCAGGCGCGTCTCCTGCTCCGGCTCGAACAACGCGAAGGCGCCGCGCGCGTAGGGATCGTTGTACCAGGAGTGCACGGCACCGACCTCGAACGCCTCGGTGACGCTGGGATGGACCTGCGCCACGTCCTCGAGTGCCTGCTCGATCTGCGACTCGGCGTCCATCGCCCCCCAGCGCAGCGCGTCCTGCCCCCACGTGTACGAGGCAAGCAGCGTGCCGCGCTCGTCCCGCGGATCTGAGAAGGACGGATAGACGATCCGCCGCACGGGCAGGTCCGTGACGGTCGTGCCACCGACGATTCCGTCCTCGCGCTCCCAGAAGCGATGCCGCACCTGGAAGAGGATCTTGGACGACGCGTTGTAGTTGAGCTCGCGGATCGCCTTCTGCTTTTCCCGCGAGAACGCCTGGCCCAGCACCTCGACGTCGCGCAGCACGGAGAACGGCATCGCGCAGATCGCGTAGTCGCCCTTGACCGTGTACCGGCCGGACGGTCCCTTGTAGTGGACGGTGACCTCGTCGGGGCTCTGCTCGATCGCCGTGACCTCGGCGCCGAAGCGCACGTTCGGCTTGAGTGCCTCGTAGAAGGCCCGTGGCAGCAGGTCCATGCCGCCCACGATTTCCTGCATGTCCTCGAAGGCCTTGCCGACGATCTCGCGCAGCTGCTCGACCACGGCCGCGTTCATGTTCGACTCGCGGAAGCTCATCACGCCGTACAGCTCGATGGCTCCCTCCGAGAAGCCGCGGCTCTCCAGGAACTCGCGGATCGAGTACTGGTCGTACTCCTGCAGCAGCGCGTCGAGCGAACCCGCGCCGCCCTTCTCGTAGCGCTCCCGGAACTCCGAGGTCGCCTCGTTCCAGAGCTGCGTCCAGGTCTTGCCCTTCTCGTGGTCCGCCAGGTCGAACGGCAGCCGGTCGGGGTTGGCGTCCGCATCGGCAATGGTCATGCGCGCCCCGTTGATGTAGACGAGTGTCTTCGGATTGCCCATCACGAACGGCCGCAGCTCCAACTCGAAGAGCCGGCAGTATTCGAGCGTCAGATCGTGCACCCGCGGGATGCGCATGGCGCCCGCCTCCGCGTAGAGGCCCGGTGCGAAGTCCCGGATGGTCTTGACACGTCCCCCAACGCGGTGCTGCGCCTCCAGCACCAACGGCTCATGGCCCTGGCGCTTCAGCTCGAAGGCGGCCACCAGCCCGGCGATTCCACCGCCAAGCACGATCACGCGCTTGCCCGGCTGCTCCCTCGGCTCCAGTCCCACCGCGGCGGTCGCGAGCGTCTCCTGCGAGACGGCGGGCATGTCCGACGGCGACGGCTGACCGGACGGATCGGGGGTGTGCTCCACGGATGGCCTCCTCTAGACGAAAAAAAAGAAGCTCACGGCAAGAATGACGTAGACGCCCAGCAGCAGCGAGCCCTCGAGCCAGTTGGACTCGCCGTCGAGCGAGACCAGCGCTGCGATCCCGACGGCGACGGCCACCGCGGCGACTTCCAGCGGCGCGAACACGAGGTCCATGGGCTGGTGCACGATCAGGCCGAGGAAGACCAGCACGGGCGCCACGAAGAGCGCGATCTGGAGGCTTGCGCCGACGGCCACGGCAATCGAGAACTCGATGCGGTTGCCGTAGGCCAGGCGAACGGCCACCAGCTGCTCGGCAAGGTTGCCGATGGTCGGGATCACGATGACACCGACGAAGAAGGGCGTGAGCGCGAAGGTGGCGATGAAGGGATCGATCGCGCCGACGAGCTCCTCCGAGAGGACTGCCAGCAGTACGGCGGAGACCGCGAGGACCACGACGGCCGTCCTCGCATTCCAGTGCGGGCCACCCTCCGCCTCGGCCGCCTCGGCATCGAGCAGTTCGCGCGGGTGCCGGAAGCGGTAGAAGAGGTTCACCACGTAGAGGACCAGCAGGACCACGGCGATGACCACGCTCTCCTCGATCCGGGCGGGTGAGCCCGGCTCGGCCTGCACGCGGCTCGAAGAGGCCACGAACACGGCCGGAATGAAGAGCCCGATCGCGGCCAGCACCAGCAGCGTCGAATCGAGGCCGGCGATCTTGTCGTCGAAGCGCTGGATGCCGTGACGCGCGCCGCCGACCAGCAGGCTCACGCCGAGCACCAGCAGCAGGTTGCCGATGATCGAGCCCGTGATCGATGCCTTGACCACCTCGAGCTGGCCTGCCGCGAGGGCGAAGAAGGCGATGATCAACTCCGCGATGTTGCCGAAGGTCGCGTTCAGCACCGCGCCGGCCTGCGGCCCCGTGATCGAGCCGAGGCGCTCGGTCGAGAGGCCGATGACGTAGGCCAGCCCCAGGATCGCCACGGCGCTGGTCACGAAGATCGGAGTCCCGGAGAAGCCGAGCACCCATTCCATGGCAATCGCGAGGACGCTGACGGCGAGCGTGGCCAGCATCACGCCGCGGCCGAGGGGCGAGAGCTCGCGCAGGATGGGCAGGGACATGTGCCGGTCTCAGCCTCGGTTCTTGCTGAACAGCTCCCGGCGCGGCAGCCCGCTCTCGCGTGCCACGTGGCGCGCCGCGCTGGAGCGGGACTGGCCCGCCGCCACCAGCGCATCGACCTGCCCGCGGGCCGCTTCGAGCGCCGCGCCGGCCTGATCGGCGGTCAGCGTAGCAGCGGACCCGGCGGTCTGGAAGCCTGGCGGCGCACCCGCGACCACGATCGTGACCTCGCCGCGCGGTGGATCCTCGGCCGCGCCCGCAGCCAGCTCCCGCAGGGAGCCGCGCCGCACCTCCTCGTGGAGCTTCGTGAGCTCACGGCCCACGGCTGCCGCGCGGTCCTCGCCGCAGGCCTCGGCCAGATCGCGCAACGTTGCCGCCGTGCGGCCCGGAGCCTCGAAGAGGACCGTGGCGCGCTCGTCGGCCGCGATCCGGGCGAGGCGCTCGCGCCGCTCCGCGCCCCGTCGCGGCAGGAACCCCTCGAACCCCCAGCGCGCGGCCGGGAGCCCGCTGGCAACCAGCGCCGACAACACGGCGGACGCCCCCGGAATCGGCACCACCCGGCCGCCGCGTGCCGCCCATGCGGCAACCAGTGTCTCGCCCGGGTCGCTGACGAGCGGCGTCCCAGCGTCGCTGACGAGCGCCACGTCCTCACCCTTGGCGAGGCGCGACAGGAGCGCCGCCGCCCGCGACTCCGGGCTCCGGGCGTGATAGCTCACCAGCCGGGTCTGGATCTCGTGGCGTGCCCACAGTCGGCGGGTCAGGCGGGTGTCCTCCGCGGCCACGACCGCCACGGCTCTCAGCACTTCGATGGCGCGGAGCGTGATGTCGCCCATGTTGCCGATCGGCGTCGCCACCACGTACAACGTGCCGGCAGGAGTCGGCCCGGCGCTCACTGGGTGCGGGATGAGCCCGGCCGTCGGCGCGGATAGAGGTAGTCGATGCCCGCCGTTCGCGGGCCGAGCTTGGCGATCGGGGGCACCTGACGCTTGAATTCGGCGCCGGCGACCATCCGCTCGACCCGCTCGACCAGCTCCGGCTCGAAGCCCATGGCGACCACCTCTTCGGGCTTGCGGCGGCGATCGACCAGCCAGTACAACAGGCGATCGACCACGGCATAGCTGAAGCCCATCTCGGCCTCGTCCGTCTGCCCGGGCCAGAGGTCGGCCGAAGGAGCCTTGCGGATGATCGCGTCGGGGACGCCGATGGCGGTGGCGAGCTGCCGGACCTGGCTCTTGTAGAGGTCGCCGATCGGGTTGAAGGCGCAGGCGCTGTCGCCCCAGATCGTGGTGTAGCCGATGAGCGTCTCGGTCTTGTTGCCGGTACCGACCACGAGGCCCTTCCACGTCACCGAGTGGTCGTAGATCACGGCCATGCGGGCGCGGGCCATGAAGTTGCCCCGCCGGATGCCCGATTGGCGGTCGTCGGCGGTGGTCGGGGCGGCGCCACTCTCGAAATAGCCGTCGACGATGGGGCTGATGTCGACGACCCGGCTGGCGCAGCCCAGGGCCTCGACGACGGTTTCGGCATCGGAGCGCGACTCGGGCGAGGAGGTGCGGTACGGCATCATCACGCACAGCAGCTCCCCGGCGCCGATCGCCTCGCTCACGAGGTAGGCAACCAGCGCGGAATCGATCCCGCCCGACAGTGCCAGCACAGCCCGCTCGAAGCCCGCCTGGCGGAGTTGCGAGCGGATGAAGCCCGAGATGATGCGGCGGGCAACGTCGGTGTCGATGGCGAGCTCGGTCGGCAGCTCATAGGCAGCGCCGAGCTCGACCGCCTTCTCTGTGCTCATGCAGCGGACCCCGATGACTCAGGCAGCTCGTCGAGCTCCATCGGGTCCTCGCCGGAACGCTCGCGGACGATGCGCTCGAGCTGGCGCAGGACGATCTCGGGCCGTTCGTCGCGCAGCAGCGGCAGGGCGATGCGCTCACGCCGAAGGGCCGCACGGTCGAGATCGACGAGGAACAGCCCCTCGTCGTGGAGCGGCGCCTGGAACACGCTCGACCCGTCCGGCCCGACCACCTCCGAGCCGCCCCAGAAGGTGATCGACTCGTCGACGCCGACGCGATTGACGAAGATCACGAACGACGTCGTGAGCTGCGCGTAGGTGCGGTTGATGGTCCGCCACGAGCTCGCGGTCCCGAGGCCGCCGTCGTTGACGGCCGCGACGTCACGACCAGGCGAGGACGAGACGTTGATCAGGATCTGGGCCCCGTCCAGCGCCAGGAGCTGTGGCGTCGCGAGGTGCCAGAAGTCCTCGCACACGCAGATGCCGAGCGACAGGCCGAGCCGGCTCGGCGTCGCCCGTAGCAGGCTGCCCGGGGCAAAGAAGCGGCGCTCGTCGAAGAGCCCGTAATTCGGCAGGAACACCTTGCGGTGCACGTGCCGGATGGCGCAGTCCTCCATGAGCACCGCACTGATGAAGAGCCGGTGATCGTCCGACTCCTCCACGAAGCTCACGACCGCGGACAGGCCGCGCGTGGCCGCCACCAGCTGGTCCACGCGAGGGTCGTCGAGGCGCATCGCGACCTCAGCGTTGAGATCCTGGAGCAGGTAGCCCGTCAGCCCCAGCTCAGGGAACACCACGAGGTCGGCGCCGCCCTCGCGCGCGCGGTCAAGCTCCGCGAGGTGACGCTCAAGGTTCTCCTCGACCAGGCCGAGGCGCGGCGCCAGCTGGACGAGTCCCACGCGCAAGCCTTCCACGAGATGGAGTGTAGGCGCGCCCGCATGGCGTGGTCAGCGTGCACCGGACGACAGGGTCCGCGCGATCCGGTCGTGCTCAAGCACGGCAGGGATTGGTTGGCATCGGCGCTATGCGGGTGCTAGGCTTCCGCCACCTGCGCGAGGAAGGGTTCTGCAGCCTGCAGAGACCCGGAACCAGCGCGGCGGGCCATCCGATCGAGCGGAGCGCTGGCGCCAGGAGTCGACGAGGGAGCGGCGACCGGTGCGGGCTCTACGGGAGGCATCGGCAAGGCCGGCCGCGTGCAGAGGAGTAGAGGAGGAAATTCGAAGGATGACTCGACGACCCAGACGGTTGTCATTGCTCACCGTCGGCGCAACCGCGATCTTCGTGTTCGCGGCCTGCGGCAGTGGCGGATCTGCGACCCCGACCACCCCACCGGCGGCCACTCCGGTCCCGGCGACACCAGTGCCGGCGACACCCGTGCCGGCCACGCCCGTCGCGGCTACGCCGACGGCTCCGGCGGTCGAAACGCCCGTGGTCACCCCCGCGGCGAGCGAGTCGACACCCCCTGTCGCGAGCGAGAGCCCGGCAGCCAGCGAGAGCGCCGCGCCGAGCGAGAGCGCCGCGCCGAGCGA